>CANRZD010000056.1 GCA_947644325.1 uncultured Clostridia bacterium | reverse complement strand
CTATGGACGTAGAAAACAAAACCACCACAGCGGTGGACCATGAATACAGCGCATCAGAGATCCAGGTCCTGGAGGGCCTGGAGGCGGTGCGGAAACGGCCGGGAATGTACATCGGCTCCACCTCAGCCAGCGGCCTGCACCATCTGGTGTATGAGATCGTAGACAATGCCATTGACGAGGCCCTGGCGGGCTTCTGCGACAAAATAGTGGTGCGCATCCTGCCGGGCAACGTGATCTTTGTGTCGGACAACGGCCGAGGCATCCCCGTAGGGGTCCAGCACAAGACCGGCCTGCCCGCGGTGACGGTGGTGTTCACCATCCTCCACGCGGGGGGCAAGTTCGGCGGGGGCAGCTACAAGGTCTCCGGGGGCCTGCACGGGGTGGGCGCTTCTGTTGTAAACGCCCTGTCCCAGTGGCTGGAGGTAGAGGTGGTCCACGAGGGGAACGTCTACTACCAGCGCTTCGAGCGGGGCAATGCCGTTACCGAGCTTATAAACAAGGGCCCCGCCCCTGAGGGCAGGCAGAGCGGCTCCATCGTGTGCTTCCAGGCGGACCCGGAGATCTTCAAGGAGACCACCGTCTACAGCTACGAGACCCTGCAGACCCGTTTAAGAGAGCAGGCCTTCTTAAACGCGGGCATCCACATCGAGCTGCGGGACGAGCGGGACCCGGAGGAGCGCAACCCCGACGAGCAGGAAGGGGAGCAGCCCATTGTAAACAGCTACTGCTACGAGGGCGGCATCAGCTCCTTTGTGGACTACATCAACAAGAAAAAGGCCGTGGAGACCATCCACCCGGACGTGATACACTTCAGCGCCGTGGCGGCGGACAACAACTCCACCGCGGAGATCGCCATGCAGTATACGGACAGCTTCAACGAGCTGATCCTGTCCTTTGCCAACAACATCCGCACAACCGACGGCGGCACCCACGAGGAGGGCTTCAAGCGGGCTTTCACCCGTGTCATGAACGACTACGCCCGTAAGTACAACATCCTGAAGGAAGCGGACAAGAACCTTTCCGGCGAGGACGTGCGGGAGGGCCTCACCTGCGTCATCAGCGTGAAGCTCAAGGAGGCCCAGTTCGAGGGGCAAACCAAGGGGAAGCTGGGCAACACGGAGATCACGGGCCTTGTGAGCTCTTTGGTCTATTAGAATTTGATGACCTACTGGGAGTAAAACCCCGCCGGGGCCCGGTATATTTTCGATAACGCCCTCACCGCCGCCCGGCCCCGGGCGGCCGCCCGGAAGGCAAGAGATCTGGCCCGGCGCAAGACGGCCCTGGAAAACAACTCCCTGCCCGGGAAGCTTGCGGACTGCCAGTCACGGGACCCGGAGGAAACGGAGATCTACATCGTGGAGGGCGACTCCGCCGGAGGCTCCGCCAAGGGCGGGCGGGACCGGAAGTTCCAGGCCATACTGCCCCTGTGGGGCAAGATGCTCAACGTGGAGAAGGCAAGGCTTGACAAGGTCTACGGCAACGAGAAGCTCATGCCCGTGGTCACGGCCCTGGGCACGGGCATCGGCGAAGACTTTGACTTATCAAAGCTGCGCTACGGCAAGGTCATCATCATGGCCGACGCCGACGTGGACGGCTCCCATATCCGCACGCTGCTCCTTACGTTCTTCTTCCGCTTCATGCGGCCTTTGGTAGAGCAGGGGCACGTGTACCTGGCCCAGCCGCCTTTATACCGCATCACAAAGGGAAAGCGCCACTACTACGCCTATTCGGACCCGGAACGGGACCGCATCATCGCGGAGCTGGGCGGGAACTGCCCCATCCAGCGCTACAAGGGCCTGGGCGAGATGGACCCCCTGCAGCTGTGGGAGACCACCATGGACCCGGCGGTGCGCATCATGCGCCGGGTAGAGGTGGAGGACGCGGCCCAGGCGGACGAGATCTTCACAGTGCTCATGGGCGATAAAGTAGAGCCCCGCCGGGACTTCATCATAGAAAACGCCCAAAAGGCCAACTGGGACGTATAAGGAAAGGAAGGAACAGATGGATAACGAATACAGCGGGAACACCCCCGAGGAACAGACCGGCCGCATCATCCCGGTGAACCTGACAAAGGAGATGGAGCAGTCGTTTCTGGATTACTCCATGTCCGTCATCGTCCAGCGGGCCCTGCCCGACGTGCGCGACGGCCTGAAGCCTGTGCACAGGCGCATTTTGTACCAGATGTACCAGGACTCCCTTTGGCCTGAGTCGGCCTTCCGCAAGTGCATGGACACCGTGGGAAAGACCCTGGCCTCCTGGCACCCCCACGGGGACGCGGCAGTGTACGACGCCTTGGTGCGCTTGGCCCAGGATTTCTCCATGCGGTACATGCTGGTGGACGGCCACGGCAACTTCGGCTCGGTAGACGGCGACCCGCCGGCCGCCCCCCGTTACACCGAGGCCCGCATGACAAAGCTTTCTGTTGCCATGCTGGACGACATCGACAAGGACACCGTGGACTTCAGCCCCAACTACGACGACCGCCTGAAAGAGCCCACGGTGCTGCCCAGCCACTTCCCCAATATCCTGGTAAACGGCTCTACGGGCATCGCGGTGGGCATGGCCACCAACATCCCCCCCCACAACATGGGGGAGGTCATAGACGGCGTGTGCTGCCTGATAGACAACCCCGACGCCACCCTGGAGGACCTGATGGAGCACGTGAAGGGCCCGGACTTCCCCACCGGGGGCATCATCATGGGCCGGGCGGGCATACGGGCCGCCTACGCCACGGGCCGGGGGAAGATCACCGTGCGGGCCCGGTGTGAGATAGAGGAAAACGAAAAGACCGGCCGGGCGAAGATCATCGTGTCAGAGCTGCCCTATCAGGTGAACAAGGCCCGGCTCATTGAGAGCATCGCCGACCTGGTAAAAGAAAAGCGGCTGGAGGGCATCTCCAATATCGACGACCACTCGGACCGCAACGGCATGCACATCGTCATCGATGTAAAGCGGGACGCCGCCCCCCAGATCGTCCTGAACCACCTCTACAGCCTCACCCAGCTGCAGATCACCTTCGGCATCATCATGCTGGCCATCGTGCGGGGCCGGCCGGAAATACTCAATCTGCGGAAGATTCTGGAAGAGTACATTTCCTTCCAGATGGACGTCATCGCCCGCCGCACCCGGTTCGACCTGAAAAAGGCCCAGGACCGGGCCCACATCTTAGAGGGCCTCAAGAAGGCCATCGACATTGTGGATGAGATCATCGCCACCATACGGGCCACAAAGGGCGGCCGCCCCGAGGCCAAGGCCGCTTTGATGGAGAAGTTCGGCTTCGACGACCCCCAGGCGGACGCCATCTGCCGGTTCCAGCTGGGGCAGCTGGCGGGGCTGGAGATTTTGAAGATCGAGAAGGAGCTTTCCGAGCTCCACGAGCTCATCGCCGACTTAAACGAGATCCTCACCAGCGAGGCCCGCCGGCTGGCCATCGTGAAGGACGAGGCCCTGGACATGAAGAAGCGCTTTAATGACGAGCGCCGCACAGAGATCGCCTCTGTCAGCGGCGAGGTGGATATCGAAGACCTGATCCCCGTGGAGGAATGCGTGCTGACCATGACCAACTACGGCTATGTGAAGCGCCAGAAAATGGACACCTACCGCACCCAGAAGCGGGGCGGCCGGGGCGTCACCGGCATGAACCGCCGGGACGAGGACGTGGCCACAGAGCTCTTTGTCACCGGCAGCCATGACTACGTGCTGTTCTTCTCGAGCTTGGGCCGGGTGTACAGGCTCAAGTGCTACGAGATACCCGAGGGCTCACGCGCGAGCCGGGGCATGAACATCAAGAACCTCCTGCCCCTGCAGGGGGAGGAGAAGGTCACCTCTATGATACGGGTGGACAGCTTCGACGAGGACAAGTACCTGGTGATGGTCACAAAGAGGGGCGTGGTAAAGCGCACGAAGCTCTCCGCCTACGACAGCGCCCGCAAGGCCGGGCTCATCGCCATCGACCTGGACGAGGGCGACGCCCTGAGCTGGGTGCGGGTCACCAGCGGCGAAGACGAGTTGCTGGCCGCCACCAAGAAGGGCATGGCCCTGCGCTTTGCCGAGACCGACGTGAGAGAGCTCAGCCGAACCGCCCGGGGCGTGCGCGTCATGCAGCTGCAGGAGGGCGATGAAATCGTGGGCCTGTGCGTGCTGCGGGAGGGCGCTTATGTGCTCACTGTCACCGAGACGGGCTACGGCCGTCTGTCCTCGCCGGACAACTACCGCATACAAAAGCGCGGCGGCAAGGGCCTGCTCAATTACCACGTGGATAAATTCGGGGACGTGGCCTCCATTATGATGGTGGGCCTGGAGGACGATGTGATCCTCATCTCCGAGGACGGCATCATCATCCGCATCATGGCCTCCTCCATCCGGGTGTGCGCCCGGCCCAGCAAGGGCGTGCGGGTTATGCGCCTGCAGGAGGGCAGCAAGCTCGTGACCCTGGCCCGGGCCCCCCACGAGGAAGGCGAGCCCACCGCCCAGGTGGAGGACGACGGCAGCGCCGAGGAAGGCGCGGAGAGTTAAAAATAAATCACATTCCACTCTTGACAAAGAAGAAGCCGAGTGATATATTTATAACGCCAGAAAGTTAAAAATATTTCACACGGAGGAATGGAGCATGAAAACGAAGGTCACCCTGAAGGAAATGGTAGGAACGAAAATCATTTACGCTGTGCTGCTTGTTTTCTACTATTGGATGTGGGCCAGGCGGGATTGGCATGACTATTACGAGACGGTCCAGAATGTGGTGGTCGTGTTCACTATCGTGTTTTTCGTCCTGCAGGCTGGGCGCATCCGCAGGTTCAGCAAGGAGGAGAAGGACGAGCTGGCCGTTCGGAATTTGCGCAGGACGGACGCGATTGGACTCAAGATCATGGTACTGGCCGCAGCCGTCACAGCTTTCGGCTGCGGGATCGGGGCCCTGAGCGCCGGCGTGGCCGGCTACGTGCTGGTAGGCATGATACTGGTTCTAAGCGTGCTTAGGACAATTATATTTTGGGTGATGGACAGCAAGGGGGTCTGATGTGGCTCTAAAGACAAGGATCAGGGAGTACCGGGAAAAAGCGGGGATGAAGCAAAGCGAACTGGCGGAAAGAGTACATGCCCGGCGCGAAACCATTGTGCACCTGGAAAACGGGAAGTATAACCCGTCGCTGAAACTGGCTATGGAAATTGCGAAGGTGTTCGGGGCAACCGTGGAGGAACTGTTCGAATTTACGGAGGATTGATCTTTTCCCTTTACAGAACTGCCAAAAAAAGAAAAGAGTTGAAATGAACAGGGGGGTTGTGCTATAATATACTATAAGAGTATCTACCCACCCCCCAATTCATTTCAGAGAGGAAAGGTAAGCACATGGGAAAAAGTATTAAAAGAGCGGTCATCGTCCGGGTGGCCTGTGCGGTGCTGTCGATTCTGCTGTTCAGCGTCGTCATTATCGTCAACCTGGCGGGCATCCGCAACGCCCAGCTGGCCAGCACGGATATCAACCACCTGGTGAGCCGCGTAGAGCAGGCGGAGGTGGCCCACTACAAGTGGTCCGCCAACCTGAGCAACGCCCTGTACGCGGGCACGGAATTCACCGGCAGCATGGACCCCACCGCCTGTGTGCTGGGCAAGTGGCTGTACGGGGAGCTGGGCACGGACGACGCGGACATCATTGCCCTGCGGGACAAAATAGAGCCCCTGCATAAAGAGCTGCACGCCACGGCCAGCACGGCCCTGGCCCTGCTGGCTGAGAGCCCCGAGGAGGCCCGCGCCTACTACCAGGGGACCATTCAGGGCACCCTGACCACCCTGGTGGGGTACTTAGACCAGGTGGTGGAGCGCACCGGGGTCATCGAGCAGGAGAAGCTGGATGAAGTGGACCATGCCACCCTGATGCTCTTTGCGCTTTCCAGCGGGTGCGTGGTGCTGGCGCTTATCTGCCTCATAAGCCTGGTGTCGTATGTGTTCGTCAGCGTGGTGCGGCCCATTTTGGTCATCAGCGAGGGTATCAAGCCCCTGCACCAGGGCGACCTGGACATCGACCTGTCCTGCAAGAGCATAAACGAGGTGGGCACAATGGCCCGCACCCTGGAGGACGCCATGGAGCGCATCCGGGCCTATGTGGAGGACATCACCCGCATTATGGGCGAATTCTCCAAGGGCAACTTCTGCGTGAAGGCCGGCATGCCCTACAAGGGGGACTTCCAGGTGATAGAGGAGTCCATCAATGTCTTTATCGAGAAGCTTTCCGGTGTAATGGACAGCATACACGCCGCTGAGAGCAGGGTAAGCCAGAACGCCGAGCACCTTTCCAGCGGGGCCCAGTCTTTGGCACAGGGGGCCACAGAGCAGGCAAGCGCCGTGCAGGAGCTTTACGCCACCCTGGATGATCTCTCCAAGGGCGCGGCCCAGAACGTGGAGTCGGCCTCTATGGCCCTGGACACCGCCAACAAGACCGGCGAGCAGGTGAACATCAGCAGCGAGCAGATACAGCAGATGGTGGTGGCCATGGAGGATATCACCAACTCCTCCCACGAGATCGGCAACATCATCGCGACTATAGAGAATATCGCCTTCCAGACCAACATCCTGGCCCTGAACGCCGCCGTAGAGGCCGCCCGGGCCGGAGAGGCCGGCAAGGGCTTCGCGGTGGTTTCCGGCGAAGTGCGCACCTTGGCCGGGCAGTCTGACCAGGCGGCCAAGGCCACCCGTGAGTTGATTGAAAACTCCATCAAGGCAGCCGAGCGTGGCAGCCACATTGTGGAGGAGGTCTCCCGCACCCTGCAGACCACCCTGGAGCTGGTACGGGAATCCAACAGCTCCATCAACACCATCGCAGAGGCCGTGCAGGGCGAGGCCGAGTCCATCGCCCAGGTCACCGAGGGCATCAGCCAGATCTCCCAGGTGGTGCAGACCAACTCCGCCAGCAGCGAGGAGTCGGCCGCCGTCAGCGCCGAGCTGTTCCAGCAGGTGAACGTGCTGCGCACAGAGACAGGGCGCTTTAAGCTGAAATAAAGAACATAATAAAAAAGCAGGCCCGGGTTTCGCCCCGAGCCTGTTTCTTTTTTGTCTACAGCCTCCCCCGCTTCACAAGCTCCGCCGTCTTCAGTATGCCAATCTGGGTCTTTGCATCGGGGATCTCATTATTGCACACCATCTCCACGGCCTTCTCCAGGGGGATGCGCTCGGTACACAGGAACTCGTCTTCGTCTAAGGAAAGCTCTTCGGCGCGGCCCTGGGCCCGGCAGGCCCACAGGCGGATGATCTCGCCGCAGTAGCCGGGGGTGGGGTACACCTCCCCCAGGGAGATGTACTGGAGGCTAGTGGTGCCGGTCTCCTCCCGCTGCTCCCGCTTCACGGCCTCGAAGGGGTCCTCCCCGGGCTCCAGCTTCCCGGCGGGCAGCTCTAAGAGCACCTGCTTATAGGGGTAGCGGAACTGCCGCACAAAGATCACTTCATCCTTTTCCGTCAGAATGCACACGCTGACCCCGCCGGGGTGATCCACCACCTCCCGCCGGGCGGGCTGGCCGTTTTCCAGCTCCACGTCGTCCACGTGCACGTGGATGATGCGGCCCTTATAGAGCTCTGTTTGGGAAAGGGTCTTTTCAAAAAGCTTCATACGGCTCCGCCTCCCCGTCAAATTGGTTCATCACAAGCCCCGTAATGAGCTTGGGGTAGAAGTAGGTGGACTTCTGGGGCATTTTCTCGCCGTTTGCGGCCACCTGCCCGATCTCCTCCACCCGGGTGGGGTTCAAGAGGAAACAGGCGCAGCTTTCGCCCTTATCCACCGACTGCACCGCCTCCTCCGCGGAGCGGGTGTAGGTCAGGTTCACCTGGTTTGCCATGTTCTCCTTGTCGATGCCCAGCACCCGCTCTAAGATCAGGGAGTGCAGGATGGTCACGTCCAGCCGCCGGGAGGCGGTGCTGAGCCCGGGCAGCAGGGCGTCCAGGGACGATTCCTCCCGCAGGGTGAGGGTGTGCCATTTTACGCCGTCATAGAGGGCGAAGGCGTGCCTGCCCCCTTCATAGGCCCCCTGCAGGGCCGCTTCCGAGGCTTCCTTATCCGGCTGCACGGCGATCTCAAACAGCTCCTCGCAGGCGGTGAGAAGGTCGTGCCCGCTGAAATTTTCCAGCCCCCGCATCAGCCGGTGGGTGGGGAACACAACGAGGCCCGGGTCCGCCATGTCCACCAGCATCATCATCACGTAATCAGCCCCGGGGCAGTACTTGTTCTGCTCCCGGCAAAAGCGGCGGTAGTTGAGGGCCGTCTCATACCGGTGGTGGCCGTCGGCAATGTAGAGCTTGCGGGGGGCGAAGTCCTCCTGCAGGGCCTCTATGGCCACCGGGTCGTTTACCACCCACAGCCGGTGGGTGACGAGGCCGTCAGAGAAGCTGTAGCGGGGCTCACAGGTGGAAGCAAGGGCGTCCAGGCGCTTGCGGGTCACGTGGGCCTCGTCCTGATAAAGGGAGTAGATCTGGCTGAAATTGCAGCCCGTGGCCCCCATCAGGTCGAAGCGGTCCTGCTTTGCCTTGCTGAGGGTCTCCTCGTGGGGCAGCACCACCCCGGCCTCGAACTCCTCCAGCCGCACAAGGCAGATGAGCCCCCGCAGGCTCTTTTTCTCCCCGTGGTCCGCCTGAGAAAGGAACTCCTCCTCGTAGATGTACACGCCCTCCTCCATGTCCCGCTTGAGGATGCCGGAGGAAAGCCAATCGTTCAAGGTCCTGCCGGCGCCTTCATAGGGGTCCTCCCCCCGGGGCAGCTCCAGCCGGATGACGTTATAGGGATTGCGCGTGAGGAACTCTTTGCGCTGCTCCTCGCTGATGATGTCGTAGGGCGGGCAGGTGAGCTCCTCTATCTTCCCCGCCTTTTCCAGGTCGTACCGCAAGGCCCGCAGGCCCTTGATATCTGCCATGGTTCTTGTCCCCTCTCAAAAAAGTGTAGGTCATACCCCTATTGTAAGCATAAAATCCCCCCGCGTCAAGGAAAGAATCACCGGGATTTCACGTAATATTCACATTCCGCGGATAAAATAAACTGGGGCCGGAAACTTTGCCCTTGCAAAACCGGCCTGTTTGCGATACTATAAAGCGTAGCCATTTTATAGAAGACAGGAGGAACAGGACATATGGTAGAGGTAAAAAACCTCACAAAGCGGTACGGTGGGAACCTGGCCCTGGACGACGTGAGCTTTACCATCGAGGAAGGCTCCATCGTGGGCTTCCTGGGGCCAAACGGCGCCGGGAAATCCACCACCATGAACATCATCACCGGGTATCTCTCGGCCACCTCCGGCGAGGTGAGCATTTCGGGCAAGAGCATACTGGACGAGCCCAATGAGGTGAAAAAGCTCATTGGCTACCTGCCCGAGCAGCCCCCCCTTTATAAGGAAATGACCGTGAAGGAATACCTGAGCTTCATGTATGAGCTAAAAAAGGTGAAGCTGCCAAAAGAACAGCACCTGGGGGAGATCTGCCGCCTGGTGCGCATCGAGGACGTGACCGGGCGCATCATCGACAACTTGTCCAAGGGCTATAAGCAGCGGGTGGGCATCGCCCAGGCGCTTATCGGCAACCCACCGGTGCTGATACTGGACGAGCCCACCGTGGGCCTGGACCCCAAGCAGATCATCGAAATACGCACCCTGATAAAGGACCTGGGCCAGAACCACACGGTGATTTTAAGCTCCCACATCCTGCCCGAGGTGCAGGCCGTGTGCGAGCGTATCATCGTCATCAACAACGGCCGCCTGGTGGCCGACGGCGCCACCGACACCCTGGCCCACGACCTTTCCCAGGACCACCGGCTGATCCTGCGGGCGGAGGGGCCAGAGGAGGAGCTGCTTTCCGCTATTTCCCAGATGGAGCACGTGAAAGAGGCCGTCTCCCTGGGCGAGAAGGAGCCGGGGGTATTCGAAATAAGCGTGGAGGGCGAGCCGGACTGCGACCTGCGCCGGGACCTTTTCCACCTGCTCTCGCAAAAGGACTGGCCCCTTCTGGCGCTGAAGAACTCTGACCTGACCCTGGAAGACCTGTTCCTGCAGCTGACAAGCTCTGATGCATCCCACGCCGCAGAGGACGGGGAGGAGCCGGAAGCCCAGGAAGCGGAAGCGGCCGGGGAGACGGAAGAAGCGCCGGAGGAAAGCGAAGCCTCAGAAGCGGAAGAAGACCCAGAAAGTGATTCGGAAAGGAAGAGCGAAAGTGAAAGCGATATGTAAACGGGAGATACGCTCCTATTTCAGTTCCCCCATTGGGTATGTGTGCGTGGCGGCGCTGCTGGCACTGTATGGGTACTATTATTTCATGGTGATGATGATGGGCTCCTCCAGCTACATTTCTTCGGTATATGGGGTCATGTTCTCGTTTTCCATGATGATCATCCCCATCATCACCATGAAGAGCATGTCTGACGACCAGAAGAACAAGACCGACCAGGCCCTGCTCACCGCCCCGGTGGGGGTGCTGTCCATTGCCCTGGGGAAGTTTCTGGCCTGCTTCTTTGTGTTCTTTACAGCATCGACCCTGGGCCTGCTGCCGGCGGTGGCCATGAGCTTCTTCGCGAGCCCCGCCTGGGGGGAGGTCATCGGCAACTACCTGGGCACCCTGCTCTACGGCGGCGCCATGGTGGCTATAGGGGTGTTCATCTCCAGCCTGACGGTGAGCCAGATCATCGCGGCCATCGGCACCTTTGCGGTGTCGGTGTTCCTGATGTATATCGACATGCTGGCCTCGAACCTCTCAAACGCGGCCCTGAGCGCCATGGTAGAGTGGATATCCTTCAATAACCGCTACAATACCTTCACCCAGGGCATGTTCAGCATCTCGGCGGCGGTGTTCTTCCTCAGCGTCATGGCGGTCTTCGTGTTCCTGACGGCCCGGCGCCTGGAGAGCCGCCGGTGGAGCTGACCGTAAAATCCAAGAGAAAGGAAGATGGGACCCGTGAATAAAGCAAATAAATGGAAGCGCGGCGGCATGGCCACCTTACTGAGCGTGGTGTTCGTGGCCATTGTGGTGGCCGTCAATATCATCATCACCGCCCTGACCCAGCGTTTCCCCTCTATGAATATCGACCTGACCGTGGACAGGCGCAACTCCCTTTCCCAGCAGGCGCTGGATATCGCCGGGGGCATCACCGAGGACACGGATGTGATCCTGGTGGGCGCGGAGGAAGCCTACAGAAAAGACCTGCTCTACGCGAACTACGGCTTCAAGTTCAGCCAGATAGCGAACCTGGCCGAGCGCCTGAGCGAAGCGAACCCCCACATCAAGACCCAGTTCGCAGACCCGGACACAAACCCCGACCTGATGGCCCAGTATTCCGCTGAGAGCCTTACAAACGGCATGGTGCTGGTGCGCACGGAAAAGCGCTACAAGGTCTTAACGGTCTACGATATGTTCGACATGACCCAGAGCCAGACCACCGGCGCCACCCAGACCTACACAAAGGTAGACAGCGCCCTGGCCGGGGCTCTGGAGATGGTGAACCTGGAGAAGGTGCCGGTGCTCACCATCTGCACCGGGCACGGGGAGCTGCTCTCCACCCAGAACATGGGGCAGTTCACGGCGCTGATGGAGAGCCAGAACTTCTCTGTGCAGGAGGTGGACATGCTCACAGAGGAGATCCCCGAAGACACCCAGGTGCTGATGCTGCCCACCCCTACCGGCGACTACACCGAGGAGGAGATCGCGAAGCTCCAGGCCTTCCTGGGCAACACAGAGAGGGCGGAGCCCGTAGCCCTGCTTGCCACCTTCCACCCCTCCCAGCCTGAGCTGCCCCGCATTAGCGGCTTTCTGGAGGAATGGGGCATCGGCGTGCACAGCGGCGTAGTGGCCGAAAGCGACACCGGCCGCATGGCCGCCGCCAACGCCAGCTACGTGCTGGTAGACCCCGCCGGCAATACCCTGACGGAAAACAGCTACGACCGCCTGCTGGCCCCCAGCAGCGCGCCCTTGAGCCTTGTCTTTGACAGCAACGCGGGCATCACCACCGAGAGCCTGTGGCGCACCGCGGAAAGCGCTTATGTCATTACCGAATCCACCACCCAGGAGGAGGCCGATAACCCCGAGACTGCCTCCTGGACCGTGGCGGCCATGGCCACTAAAAACGTGGAGGTAAACGGCCAGCAGAGCCCCCGGTACGTGATCGTCTTCGGCTCGTCCTTCGTGTTTACCGACAGCTTCATTGAGGCCACGGCCTTTGGCAACCGGGATTACATCTGCGACCTGCTGGCCTTTGCCACCGCCACAGACGGCAGCGCCGTCACCGTGACCCCCGACTCGGTAGAGACCAATGTGATGGACGTCACCATCTCCCGGGGCGCCGCGACGGTGCTGGGCCTGGGCGTGTTCACCGTGGGCCTGCCCCTTCTCATATTGGCCGCGGGCCTTGTGATCTTCTTAAAGAGGAGGCATCTGTAAGCCCATGAAAAAGTCGGTAAAAAGCCTTCTCATTATGCTTGCGGTGCTGGTGGTGCTGGGGGGCGCGGCCGCGGCCCTGGTGCTTCTGCCCAGCGGCGAGGAGGACGAGTCCTCCCCCGTTTCCAGCGCGGAGCGGGAGAGCCTTGTGGAGATAGCGAAGGAGGATATTTCCTCCATTCAGGTAGAAAATAGCAATGGGGGCTTCACCATTCTGCCAGCCGGGGGCGGCGGGGAAGACGAGGAAGCCATGTACACGGTCTCCGGCCTGGAGCAGTACGACCTGGATGACACCACCTTAGAGACCTGCGTGGAGGACGTGTCCTCCATCCGGGCCATCAAGAGCCTGGGGGAGCAGGAGGACCTAGAAAAATACGGCCTCTCCGGCGAGCGGGCCGTGATGGTCACGATCAAAGAGCAAAGCGGCGGGGAGACGGAGCTTGTTCTGGGGGACACTTCTGAAAGCGGCACTGCCGGCCAGTATATACTCTTAAAAAACCAGGTGTATATCGTGACAGCCCTGCCCGAGGCCCTGCGGGAGGGCCCCCTGAACCGGGTCAGCTGCGTGGTGTACACGGTGGCTGACTCGGTAATGGTGGCCCCCGACGAAAACGGCGAGGATAAGGAAACCACCCTGCCCGACACCCTTTTCTCCCTGGAGCTCACCGGCGCGGCCTTTGAAGAGCCCATCACCATGGAGTATGTGGAGAAAAGCCGGTTAAACGGCTATATGCTCACCTCCCCCGTCACGGCGGAGTCGGGCACGGAGAAATTTGACACCATGCTCACGGCCTTAAAGAGCCTGACCGCCAATTCCGTGGAGGCTGTGGGCGTAAAGGATTCGGAGCTCGAGAAGTACGGCCTTGCAGAGCCCGACGCTAAGGCTGCCTTCCGGCTCAATGAATCGGACACGATCACCGTGAAGCTCAGCAAAAAGGACAGCGAAAACATGCGCTATGTGATGCTGGAGGGCCGGGACGTGGTCTATAAGGTGGACAACAGCCGGGTGAAGGCCTGGGCCGAAGTAAAGCCCATGGACCTGCGCCAGAGCCTTATCTGCCTTGCAAATATTGCGGATGTGGCGGGTTTGCGCTTGACCGCGGAGGGGGATATGGTGTATGATTTTACCATAGACTTGGAGG
>CANRZD010000055.1 GCA_947644325.1 uncultured Clostridia bacterium | reverse complement strand
CGGCGGAAACAGTATCTGCGGGAACATAGAGAGCCGCTTTACACCGCTTTGCTGCCAGTGGGGAATTGGATGCCCATATCGTTGAAGTTGACCAGCAGGCGAAGAGATGTTTGTGGGAAACGATAACGGTTGATTTCGGAGAGGTAGGGAAAGTGTTAGATAATCCTTCATATATTCGTTCACACTTTCACCTTGTTTTATAGCTAGAGCTTGTATGACTTCTTTCTGACCTTTTTGTACACGTATCTTTATTTCATCGTAGGCTTTAGCATTGTATTTCTCGTTCGCCCTGTGTCTGGCTTCTGATATTGCCATGTCTCCCCTCCTTTTGTATAGGCTTTCTTCTTACATTATAGCTACAAATATGTACTGTACCCAGTGTATAATACAATCACAGCCGGGGTGTTGCATCTCTCGCAAATCGCCACAAATGGCCTCACATCGCGTTTATCGGTGTTTACCGTGTCCTACCTCTGGTTTTCAAACGCTCCAAGACCCTAAAGGCGACCGGCTTAAAAATAGCATAAAGGCCATATCCCAGTGCTCCGCCGATTACATTCGTGATCAGATCTGTGATGTCCGAGGAGCGATCGAAAAACGGCTGTAATAGTTCAATGCCCAAACTCATCAAAAAGCAGAAAAATACTGTCCTGCCAAATTTTGCCCTCCTGGTTTGGGTCAACGGATACAAGAACCCAAAAGGGAGCGTCATGATGACGTTCAGCATTACCTGCCTGGAAAAGTCTCCTCTACCCATAGAAACGTCGATAAACGGTACCAAATTCATGGGGTCATAGGGATGGTCCAGTATGAACGGAATGGATGTGACTACCGGCATCATAGTAAAATAAAGTACCAGAGAGATATATGCATACATGAGGGTGTTGACAAACAGTCTGTCTCTGCCCTGGGGCCTCCACCTCTTGAAAAAAACAAAAATATACAGCAAAACCAGCACTGCGAAATCTATAAAATATTTTATCATGTACCCCATTACATCGCTTCTTTCTACATTATAGTCCTGTTCAAATTCAAGTTTACCGACCAGTCGTAATTATATCACGGCTATAGAATAATCGCAACTATATAGACGTGATTTATACTTGACAGCCCCTCTTAATATATGGCATACTTAACGCAACCTCGCTGGAATGGCAGAGAAAGAATTATGCCAAGCATTTTGGTGACGGTACTGTTTCCTGTCTGGCTTTTCGAGAGAGACTGAACAAAATGCCCTGCTGGGCCGGGCTCTTATGGTAGCGGGAACTCTGGCTATGACGGTCTGGGCGTAAAACTTACATACATTTTACAAAACCCCGGTAACAGATTTGACCTTGCTCTGCTATTCTTTGGCTGTATGGGAAATATAGACAAAGAAGGGGGCGTGTGAGATGGACATCTTTCAAGTTTTGTCCTTGGTGGGCGGGCTGAGCCTGTTCCTCTTTGGCATGAACGTCATGGGCCAAGCTTTGGAGCGCCGGGCGGGCGGGAAACTGCGGAATATTCTCGGCAGGCTGACCACCGGCAAGTGGGCGGGGCTCCTCACCGGGCTGGGGGTGACGGCGGTAATACAGAGTTCCTCCGCAGCCACGGTGATGGTGGTGGGCTTTGTCAACTCCGGGCTCATGTCCCTGCGGCAGGCCATCCACGTCATTATGGGGGCCAATATCGGCACAACGGTCACAGCCTGGCTGCTGAGCCTGGCGGGCATTGAGAGCGGCAATGTGTTTGTGCGCCTGCTGAAGCCCTCGTCCTTTACGCCGGTGCTGGCGCTCGTCGGCATCGTCTTTTATATGTTCTGCAAGTCCTCCAAGAAAAAAGATACGGGCACCGTTCTGCTGGGCTTTGCCACCTTGATGACAGGCATGGAGGCCATGTCCGGGGCCGTGTCGGGGTTGAGCAAGGTACCAGCCTTCCAAAACCTCTTCCTGCTGTTCCAGAACCCGCTGCTGGGGATGCTGGCCGGGGCGGTGCTCACCGCCGTTATCCAATCCAGCTCGGCCTCGGTGGGTATTCTGCAGGCCCTGGCCGTCACGGGACAGGTCAGCTATGGGGCTGCCATCCCCATCATCATGGGCCAGAACATCGGCACCTGCGTCACGGCTATGCTCTCCTCTGTAGGGGCAAATAAAAACGCCAAGCGGGCGGCGCTTGTGCACCTGTCCTTCAACGTCATCGGCACCGCCGTATGGCTGAGCATGTTCGCGTTAGTAAAAGTCATATTCGCGCCGCCGGTTTTGGCGGAGCCCGCCTCCCTGTTCGGCATCGCGGTGTGCCATTCTGTGTTCAACCTCCTGTGCACCCTGCTGATGCTGCCCCTGACCGGGCTGCTGGAAAAACTGGTCTGCCTCCTGATCCGGGACAGCCGGGAGGCCGAGCCCCAGCTTGAGCTGGACGAGCGCCTGTTCGCCACGCCCTCTATCGCTTTAGAGCGCTGCCACGCGGTGGCGGGCGATCTGGCTAAAACTGCCGTGGAAGCCCTGTCCCAGGGGCTGGACGCGCTGGAAGGCTATACCCCCGCGCTGGCGGAGTCCATCCGGGAAAAGGAGGACTCGACCGACCACTACGAGGACATCCTGGGCACTTACCTTGTGCGGCTGAGCGCCCGCCGCGTCAGCGCCAATGACAGCGCCGAGGCGGCCAAGCTGCTGAAGATCATCGGAGACTTTGAGCGCATCGCCGACCACGGGGTGAACCTGCTGGAGTCCGCGGAGGAGCTGCGGGAAAAGGGCCTGGGCCTCACCCCCGCGGCCACGAGGGAGTATAAGACCGTCTCGGCGGCTGTGAGGGAAATCCTCGGCCATACCCTGCGGGCTTTTTTAGAGAACGACCTGGAAGCCGCCGCCAGCGTGGAGCCATTGGAGCAGGTCATCGACGGCCTGAAGGAGCAGCTTCGCACCAACCATATCCTGCGGATGCAGCAGGGGGCCTGCTCCATAGAAGCGGGCTTTGTGTGGTCAGACATCCTTACCAATCTGGAGCGCGCCTCTGACCACTGCTCCAATATCGCGGGCTGCGTCATCGATATCGCCCACAAGAATATGAACATCCACGCCTCTTTGCGGGACGTGCGCAGCGAAAGCCCGGCGTTCAGTGTGAAATTTGCCGGATATAAAGAGAAGTACAGGATAGAGGGGAGCGCGCTATGATATATTGCGTAGAGGACGACAACAGCATCCGGGACCTGATGGTCTATACCCTGACGGCGGCGGGCTTTGCGGCGGAGGGTTTCCCCGAGAGCGGGCCGTTCTGGCAGGCCTTGAAAGAACGGACCCCGGAACTGGTGCTGCTGGACATCATGCTCCCTGGAGAGGACGGCATCGCTATCCTGAAAAAGCTGCGTGCTCAGCCGGACACCGCCCATATTCCAGTGATCATGGCCTCAGCAAAGGGCACGGAGTTCGACAAGGTCATCGGCCTGGATTTGGGCGCAGACGATTATCTCGCCAAGCCCTTCGGCATGATGGAGATGGTCTCCCGGGTAAAGGCGGTGCTGCGCCGGGCCGGCCGGAATGAAGAACAGCCGGTACTGCGAATGGGGGACCTGGAGCTGGACTCCGCCGCCTGCGTGGTGCGCTGCGGAGGCAGCCGGGTAGAGCTGACCCGAAAGGAGTACAAGCTCCTGCTGGCCTTTATGGAAAACCCCGGCCGGGCCTTCACCCGGGACCAGCTGCTGGAAATGGTCTGGGGCCTGGACTACATTGGGGAGACCCGGACGGTAGATGTGCACATCGGCACCCTGCGCACCAAGCTGGGGGCCTGCGGGGATTCCATTGTCACGGTGCGGGGCATCGGCTACCGCATGGAGGAAAAGCCATGACAAAACGGATTTTCCATTCCATCTGCCTGGTGGCGCTGGCGGTGTTTTTGGCGTCAGCCCTTCTGATTATGGGGGTGCTGTACGGCTACTTTTCCGATATCCAGCAGTCCCAGCTGAATATGCAGCTGGATCTAGCCGCCCAAGGCGTGGAAAGGGAGGGCGCCGCCTTTTTTGAAGGTTTTTCCCCGGAGAATTACCGTATCACCTGGATAGACCCGTCGGGCGAGGTGTTATATGACAGTCACGGCGCCGGGATGGAGAACCATTTGGAGCGCGAGGAGATAAAAGAAGCCTTGGAGAGCGGGCAAGGCGCCAGCCGCCGGTACTCCTCCACGCTGATGGAGCGCACCTTCTATACCGCCCGGCGGCTTGTAGACGGCAGCGTCCTGCGGCTTTCCATCTCCCAGCGCTCCGTGCTCACCCTGCTGCTGGGAATGGCACAGCCCATCTGCATTATTTTCATTGTCGCGGTGGGGCTCTCCATTTTCTTCGCCGTGCGGCTTTCACGGAGCATTGTGAGCCCCTTGGCCCGGCTGGACCTGGACAACCCCGGCGGCACAGAGGGCTACGAGGAAATCCAGCCCCTTTTAAGCCGGTTGGACAGCCAGCAAGGGCAGTTAGCCCAGCAGCGGGAGTCGTTGGAGCAAAAGCAGGCGGAACTGGAAAAGGCCGAGGCAGTGCGCCGGGAGTTCACCGCCAATGTCTCCCACGAATTAAAAACGCCCCTGCAGTCCATCTCCGGCTACGCGGAGCTTTTGCAGAACGGCATGGCAAAGGAGGAGGACGTCCCCACCTTTGCCGGGCGGATCTATAAGGAGTCGCAGCGCATGGTGCGGCTGGTGGAGGACATTATCAGCCTTTCCCATCTGGACGAGGGCGCTATGGACATGGAGTGGGGCACGGTCGACCTGTACGAAACGGCGGCGGGAGCGGTGCGCAGCTTATCCCACGGGGCGCAGTCCGGCGGCGTCACCCTGGAACTGGCGGGCTCTCACGCAAAGCTGCACGGCGTCCCCCAGCTGCTATACAGCATTGTCTATAATCTCTGCGACAACGCCATAAAATATAACCATCCGGGGGGCAGCGTAAACGTCCGCATAGAGCGGGAAAGCGCGGACATTATCTTGACCGTGGCCGACACGGGCATCGGCATACCCGAGGCCGACCAAGGCCGTATCTTTGAGCGCTTTTACCGGGTGGACAAGAGCCGCTCTAAGGAGGTGGGCGGCACCGGGCTGGGGCTTTCCATCGTGAAGCACGCGGCGCTGATCCACCGGGCAAATGTCACTTTGAGCAGCAAACTGGGGGAAGGGACACAGGTGCAGGTTAGGTTTCCAGTAGGTGAATCACCTATCTGGGTTTGACCCTGTTCATTTTGCGTTTGTCTTCTTGTTAGAAAACTTTTGACAAAAAATGCCCCCATAGCATGAACTCATATCCATATGGAGGGCTAAGAGAATAAAAAGCAGGAGCGGCCGGACCTGTCCCCGCCGCTCCTGTTCTTTTTTTGCTTGTTTATTCGGCCATGAAGTAGGTCTTGAAGGCCTTATAGGCCATATACACGTCCAGTTTCGCCACCACTTCAAAGGGCGCGTGCATGGATAAGACCGGCACGCCCACGTCGATGACATCCGCATTGAGCCGGGAGATATCCAGCGCCACGGTGCCGCCGCCGCCCTGGTCCACCTTGCCCAGCTCGCCGATCTGCCACAGCACGTCCCCTTCGTCCATGACACGGCGCACCCAGCCCAAGAACTCCGCGGAGGCGTCGTTGCTGCCGCCCTTGCCCCGGGAGCCGGTGTATTTGGCAAAGCCCACGCCCCGGTTCAGGTAGCAGGAGTTGCCGGCCTCGTAGGCAGAGGCGTAACTGGGGTCATAAGCTGCGGTCACGTCGGCGGAAAGGCAATTGGACTTTGTCCACACGTGGCGGGCCTCGGCCCCCTCCTGGGCGGCCAGGTCGGCCACAAAGTAGTTGAGGAACTCAGAAGCCAGGCCCGTGTTGCCCACGCTGCCGATCTCCTCCTTGTCCGCCAGCACGGTGATGGCCGTGTACTCCGGGTCCTTGCAGCGCAGCACAGCCGCCAGGGCCGGGTAGGCGCACACCCGGTCGTCGTGGCCGTAGGCGCCGATCATGCTGCGGTCAAAGCCGATGTCCACCGCCTTGAAGGCGGGCACGAACTCGATCTCAGCGGAGATCAGGTCGTTCTCCGTGATGCCGTACTTCTCGTTCAAGATCTTCATCACGTTGAGCTTGTAGAGGTTCTCCCCCTCGGCGTTCTCTAAAGGCATGCTGCCCACCAGGATGTTCAGGTCCTCGCCGGTGAAGGCCTCGCCCAGCTTCTTCTGCATCTGGTCCTTGCCCAGGTGAGGCAGGATGTCTGTGATGGTAAACTGGGGGTCGCCGGGGTTCTCGCCTACGTTTAAGGTCACCTCGGTGCCGTCCTTGCGCACCACCTTGCCCCGCATGGACAGCGGGATGGCCGCCCACTGGTACTT
Organism: uncultured Clostridia bacterium; assembly: GCA_947644325.1. GTDB lineage: Bacteria > Bacillota > Clostridia > Oscillospirales > Acutalibacteraceae > Acutalibacter. The sequence continues at coordinate 7,461 of CANRZD010000055.1, read as the reverse complement.
CTTGATGCCGCCATAGTAATGGGTCTTAAGGAGCGCCAGCTCGTTCTGCTCGTAAAGGGGCAGGGGCTTTAAGTCCACCCGGGGGTTGTCGATATGGGCTGCTACAATGCGCACGCCCTCCTTGGTGCCCTTTTTGCCTATCACCGCCAGGCAGATGGACTTGCCCCGGTTATTGTAGTACACCTTGTCCCCGGGCCCGTAATGGCCCTCCGGGTCAAAGGGCACAAAGCCCGCCTTCTCCGCGGCCTCCACCGCGAAGTCTACGGACTCCCGCTCGGTCTTGGCGGCGTTTAAGAAATCCTTGTACCCCTCGCAGAAGCGCTCGGACTTCTTCATTTCTTCCCCGCACACCCGCTCAGTCCCGTGGCGGCGGTCCACCAGCAGCTCTTTTGCTAAGGCCTTGGCGTCTACTTTTTCGGTTTTGTTTTCCATTGGGTCTCTACCTCCTGGGTCATTTTTTATTCATCCAATAATCTGATTCGCAGCACGTTTGGAAGCTGGGCCGGGTACGTTTCCTGCACGTACCCGTCATAGGTGACGGCCACGGGGTCCCCCGCCTTCAGGCCGGCGCCGCCGGAAAAGGTAAAGGTGAACTCCCCCCGGTGGTTCACGTCGTTCACATCCAGGCCCTCTACATGGAAGAAATCGCCTTCCCGGCTCAATATCTCCCCGTAAAAGGTCACAGAGGGCTCCTCCCTTGCCGTCAGCCGCCCCAGGAAAAAGGCCCCGCCGCACAGCAGCAGCACCCCCAGGGCCATGGCCGCGCTTTTCCACATCCTTTTCATTTTACCACTTTCCCTTACGAAAATCAATCGTACAACTTGCCATACATCCATAAGGCATGTTTGACTTTTTTTACATATGCTTCCGTCTCCGGGTACGGAATGGCGTGAAGATTCCTGCCGTCTTTGGAGTAGGCCTCTTCGCTGAGCCAGCCGCTGACGCTCCCCATGCCCGCGTTGTAGGCGGCCAGGGCCACGTCCAGGCTGCCGTAGTGGTCAAGGAGCTTCCGCAAAAGGGCGGCGGCACAGTGCAGGTTGTCCCCGGGGTCAAAGGGGTCCTGCCCCCCGTTTTCCGGCGGGGACTGCCCCAGCATCCACTGGAAGGTGTCCGGGGTCAGCTGCATGAGCCCGCAAGCCCCCGCCCGTGACACGGCGTCCGCGTCAAAGCCGCTCTCGGTCTTCATGACGGCGTAAAGAAGGTCCTCCTCCAAAGAGAACTCCGCCGCCTCCCGCCGCACCAGCTCCTCATAGGGCCTGGGGTACAGAAGCTTCAGCACCCAGCCCGTAAGCGGCGGGCCGAAGATGGCCCCCGCTGCCAGCACGCACACAAAAAGCACGATGAACCTTCGACCTTTTCTCATAGGCGCTTCGCAGCTTCTCCTTTCAGTTCTTGTAACACGGCCCCCAAAGCCTTCTCCCAGGGGGCCCCGGGGCGGTTGTCAATCTCATAGTCGGCCCGGGCTTTGTAGAACCCCTCGTCCCGCTGGGCCGAAAAGCGCTGCTGGGCCTGCTCCTCCGTTATGTGATCCCGCTCCATGACGCGGGCGAGACGCACGTCCTCCGGGGCGCTCACGGTGAGAATCCGGTCGCAGGCGCTGTCCAATCCCGCCTCAAAGAGGGTGGGGGCGTCCAGCACGATGATCTTCACCCCGGCCCCCTCCGCCGCCTCCATGACCCGGCGCACCTGAGAGAGTATCCGGGGAAAGGTGATCTCCCCCAGCTTCGCCCGGCCCTGGGGCCCTGCGAAGGCCCGGCGGGCCAGCTCTTTCCGGTCCAGTACGCCCCCGGGGGCTATGTCCGCCCCGAAGGCTTTTTGCAGCTCCTTGATGCAGCTTTCGTCGTAGACCCGGGCGCTGCGGGTCAGGGCGTCGCAGTCTATGACAGAGCACCCGCCCGCCTTCAGGGCCGCCCCTATCATGGACTTCCCCGCGCCGCTTAACCCGGTGAGCCCAACCACAAGGGGCCCTTTGGGCCTTATCACGTCAAAGCCCGCCGCCCGCAGCAGCCGATTATACACCGCAAGGCCCACCCCCACCCCCATGGGGCTGTGGGCGTAGGCGGTCTGGGCGCCCTTTTCGTCCAGCTCCAAAAGGGCCGAAAAGAGCCTTCTGGCCTGTTCCGCCCCATCGTAGCGGGAGCCCAAAGAAAGGGCCGGCACCTGCAAAAGGGGCAGGTCCTCCTCAAAGCACAGGGCCCAGCCGCCTTTTTTTTCGTTTACATATCGGGCGTAGCTTTCGGGGGAGGCGTCTACCAATGCCACCCGGGCTTTGGGGGCGTAGTGCTTATACTTCATGCCCGGAGAGGCGGCCCTCATTCCCTCCCCCAGCCGGTGCAGCACGGCGGGGTCCAGCTCCACTTCCCCCAGCACTTCCCGCAGCTGAGAGAGGGTCACCCCTCCCGGCCGCAGCACCCGGGGCACGCCCTCCGCCAGGGTAATTACCGTGGACTCCACCCCCACCTGGCAGTCCCCGCCGTCTAAGAGGGCCTCTACTTTCCCCGTAAGGTCCGCCCGCACATGGGCAAAAGACGTGGGGCTGGGCCGGCCGGAAGGGTTCGCCGAGGGCGCCGCCAGGGGCACCCCCGCCGCTTCTATGACCGCCCGGGCCGCCGGGTGGGCGGGCAGGCGCAGGGCCACGGTGTCAAGGCCCCCGCTGGTCTCCGGGGGGATAAGGTCCGACTTCTCCAGGATGATGGTAAGGGGCCCGGGCCAGAAGGCCTCCGCAAGCTTTTGGGCCGCCGGGGGCACTTCCTTTACGAGAGGGGCTATTTGGGAAAAGCGGCTCACGTGGACGATAAGGGGGTTGTCACTGGGCCTGCCCTTTGCGGCGTAGATGCTCTTTACCGCCGCGCCGTTTAAGGCGTTGGCCGCAAGGCCGTACACGGTCTCTGTGGGGATTGCCACAAGGCCGCCCTGCCGGAGGATCTCCCCGGCCCTTTCTATATCATGTCTATTATGGGCTTTCAAAAACAATGTCTTCATAAGCTTTCCCACTTGCAGCGCATTTTATTTTTTACCCGGCCTGCTCCAGCTTCCGGGCCCGGTCGGCGGCGATCAGGGGGTCGATGACCTGGTCCAGCGCCCCGCCCAGAACCTCCTCCAGCTTATAGAGGGTCAGGCCGATGCGGTGGTCTGTAACCCGGGACTGGGGGAAATTATAGGTGCGTATGCGCTCTGAGCGGTCGCCGCTGCCCACCAGGGACCGCCGCTCTTCTGCCACCTGGGCGCTCATCTTTTCCTGCTCCTGCTGAAGGAGGCGGGCTCTGAGGACCTTTAAGGCCTTGTCTTTATTCTTATACTGGCTGCGCTCGTCCTGGCACTCTACCACCATGCCCGTGGGCAGGTGGGTGACCCGGATGGCCGAAGAGGTCTTATTGATGTGCTGCCCCCCCGCCCCGCTGGAGCGGAAGGTGTCGATCTGCAGGTCCTTGGGGTCGATGTCGATCTCCACGTCCTCCGCTTCCGGCATCACGGCCACCGTGGCCGCCGAGGTGTGGATGCGCCCCTGGGTCTCCGTTTCCGGCACCCGCTGCACCCGGTGGGCCCCGCTCTCGAACTTCAGCCGCGAGTAGGCCCCCTGGCCGTCTATGAGGAAGCTCACTTCCTTAAAGCCCCCCAGTTCCGTCTCGTTGAGGCTCACGATCTCCGTGCGCCAGCCCCGGCTCTCGGCGTAGGCCGTGTACATGCGGTAGAGGTCATAGGCAAACAGCGCCGCCTCCTCCCCGCCGGTGCCGCCCCGTATTTCCACCACCACGTTCTTTTCGTCGTTGGGGTCCTTGGGCAGAAGCAGCAGCTTGATCTCTTCCTCCAGCTCCAAAAGCCGCTGCTGGTTCTCTTTGATTTCCTCCTGGGCCATTTCCCGCAGGTCCTGGCTCTGGGGGTCTTCCAGCAGCTCCTTTGCCCCTTTTATCGCTTCCTCGCACCGGGTGTACTCCCGGTACGCTGTGACGATGGGCTCCAGCTCCTTGTGCTCCTTCATCAATGCGGCGTAAAGCTCCCGGTCCGCGGCGCTCTGGGGGTCGTAGAGCTTCATGTTGAGCTCCTCGTACCGGTTTTCAAATACCTGTAAATTTTCAAACATTTTTGATTCCTCCTAAAAAAGTCTCAGCGTTTTCTGAAAATGGGCATAGGAAAAAACCCGGCCGCTAAGGCTCCGGAGGTGTCAGGCGCTCGATGCGCTTTATATTCTTCTCACATTTCAGGCGGGGCAGCATGACCTCCCGGCCGCAGCCGTTACAGCGGATCTTGAAATCCATGCCGGACCGCAGCACGGTAAAAGCCGTGCTCCCGCAGGGGTGCGCCTTCTTCATGTGCAGAATATCCCCCACCCGAACGTCCATTTCTGCCGCCCTCCTTTCTCTGTCTTTTGGCAAACACGGATTATTATACACTGTCCCGCGGGATTTTGCAAAGGGTTTTCTGTGGTTTTTCGGGAAAAACCCTTGACAAATCCCCCGCAAGGGTTAAAATGGCCTGGAAGGGGGAATGATTCGTGACAGATCACGGGAAAAATTTCCGGCGCGGCGTGGTAGACGGCTGCCCCATCGCGCTGGGGTATTTCGCCGTGGCCTTCACTTTGGGGATCGCGGCGAAAAACGCCGGGTTCTCGGCGGTGCAGGCCATGGTGGAGAGCCTTACAAACAACGCCTCCGCCGGGGAATACGCGGTGTTTTCCCTGGTATCAGCCGGGGCCGGGTACATAGAGGTGGCGGTGATGACCCTTGTGACAAACGCCCGCTACCTTCTCATGAGTTGCGCCCTGAGCCAGAAGCTGCCGGCGGAAACAAGCCTCTTCCACCGGCTCTTAGTGGCCTTTGACGTGACCGATGAGATCTTCGGCATCTCCATCGCCTTCCCCGGCCGGCTGGACCCTTTCTACACCTACGGGGCCGTGGCGGTGGCCATACCCGGGTGGGGCCTGGGCACCTTTTTGGGGGTTGTAGTGGGGAATGTGCTGCCCCCCCGCCTTGTCAGCGCTCTGAGCGTGGGGCTCTACGGCATGTTCCTGGCCATCATCGTGCCCCCCGCCAAAAAGGACAAGGTGGTGCGGGGCCTGGTGCTTTTAAGCTTCCTTCTCAGCTTCGGGGCCGCCCGGTGGCCCCTGCTGTGGGGCGTCTCCCCGGGGGTCAAGACTATCCTGCTGACGGTGTGCATCGCCCTGGGGGCGGCGCTGCTGTTCCCGGTGGGGGAGGAAAAGGAGGCGCAGGCCTCATGAAAAACATCTGGCTCTACATCCTGGTGTCGGCGGGGGTGTCGTATCTCATACGGGCCACGCCCCTGGCGCTCATCCGGCGGGAGATCAAAAACACCACCCTGCGCTCTTTTCTCTACTACGTGCCCTACGTCACCCTGGCGGTGATGACCTTCCCCGCCATCATAGAGGCCACCCAGAGCCCTTTAGCAGGGCTTCTGGCCCTCCTTGTGGGGGCCTTTCTGGCCTGGAAGGGCTATAGCCTCTTTCTGGTGGCGGTGGCCTGCTGCCTTGTTGTGTTCGGGGCAGAGCTGCTTTTACTGTGAAAAAGCGGGAAAAAATCGCAAAAAACTAAAAAAAGGGCCCCTGGCGGCGTGGCCCGTAAGTGAAAATCATTCGATTAGGACGGCGTGGCGGTTGCTACGCCGTCTTTTTCTTGCGCTTCTGCATGGAGTTATAGTAGGCCAGATATTCCCGTTCCAGCGTTTCCAGCTCCGGCGCTGTCCACAAACAATGGTGTTATAGTGGATGTCCACCCGCTGGTGCCGCTTCCCCTCTACCTTTACCGGTTGAGAAACCACGATTTTGTCAATGAACTCGTGGACAATCTCAGGCGTCAGTTTCGTCAGCCGGGTCACCTGTCTGGCCCGCTCTATGAACCGTTGCAAGTCAGCGGCCTTGTCCGTGGTGGCATCCAGGGTGTTTTCCATTTCCGGGATAGCCGCTTTTAACTGCTTCTGCTCAGTTTCCAGCGATACCGTAAGCGTGGCAAAGCGTTCTTCTGACAGCAAGCCCTTGGTCATGTCCTCATAGCTTTTCTGGATAAGCTGGTCGATTTCCACAACCCGGACTTTAGCCCTGTCCAACTCCCGGCGTTTGGCGGTCAGAGTCTTTTTCTCTTGCAGCCCAAACCGCTCCATCTGCTCCTGAGCAAAGCGTTTTTCGTAGACCTGGATGTACCACAACAGCCTTTTCCTGTGATTTACTCTTTACGTACATGATAGACCGTCCCTGTTCCTCCTGACGTTTGCGAAGCGGGGCCAAAACGCTGTCCAGCAAAACTGTTAAAAGGTTTGCAATCGAAAAGGGGCTATCATCGGACGGCTGTTAGCGGCAACCTCACGGGAGTTTCACCCCTCCGACGGTCTGCCGGAGCTGTACCCATTGCCTGCGACGCTTTGAACGCTCGGACTGTGGCTATACAGGAGTATCATTATGTATTCTGTGCGTCGTGGCCTACAAGCTGCTATGCCTGTTTTCCGGCGTCGGTGTTGGTCGCTCGGCTTTTCCCATAGGAGAAAAGCGTCATGGCGCACCCGCCGCGTGGCTCGGCGCAAAAGGAACGTATCCGATTTGCCCTATGCTGCGCCGCCGTTATCTTGCGCCGCTTTCTTTTTCAAGGTGCAGCAGCAAGGCCAGAGCTGGGAGCAGCGGAAAGGGGGACGCTGCTTTTCAAATCAGGCCTTGAATGACAGGACAGCCCGCATGAGCTTTGACCTCAAGCGGTCGCGTATGTCCTCGTCTATGCCGTAGTAGCTGTTACCGCGCTCGTCGCGGAGCTTCCGCATAGACAGGGACGCTATGTAGCTGTCGTAATGATGTACGACGATCTCCATAGCTTCCGGGTCGCCCTTTGTTGCGGCTATGATTACCGGGTAAGGCAACAAGCCGCGCTCGTCCTGTTCGGTGTTACCAGTCGCTTGTGTCATAGGCGCGTTCCTCCAAATAGCGTTTTAACAGTTCAAAAGAGCTTGTCCGCCGATACTGGACTGTGCTTCTCGGAACGTCGCGGAGCTTTCCGATCTCCACGTCGCTCATGTCAAAGAAGTAGTAGAGCAATACGGCGTCCCGCTTTTCTTCCGGCAAGCTCCGCAGGGCTTCGGCAAGCAGCTTCGCGGTAATCTCCTTTCCCGCCACGCAAAAGGACTTTTCAGCTTCATCATCTGCAAAGTAGGTATCATAGGTGTAAAGCTGTTTTTCCTCTTGCGGGGACAAGTCAGAAAAACTAACCTCGCGGAGCTGCTGACGCTTCGTGTCCCTGTGTGCGTTGATGGCTTCGTTTTTCAACGTCCGCTTGCAAAAGCCGTTAAAGGCGCAACGGATTTGCCATTGGGTACGAATAGGCTCGTTCATGGTTTCACCTCCTTTCGCAACCGCGAAAGCGGGTGATGACTTCCCCTTTCGTAAGCCCTCAACACCAAGCGTTTTGAATACGCCGGAAACAAAGGCCGGATTTCTCAAAATCTTTTCGGGAAAACACAAAAATGCCC
>CANRZD010000054.1 GCA_947644325.1 uncultured Clostridia bacterium | reverse complement strand
AGGTGCCGGAAAACTCCCTTACAGCCTTCTCTCTGGCGGTGCTGGGGGGCTTCGGCATGGAGTTCGACCTGCAGCTGACAAAGGACAAGCAGGTGGTGGTGCACCACGACCAGTCCATCAAGCGCTCCTGCGGGGTGGAGAAATCCATCACGGACATGACCCTGGAGGAACTCAGAGGCTATCATCTTTTCGGCACAGAGGAGAAGGTGCCCCTTTTCTCTGAGCTGCTGCAGGTGGTGGACGGGAAGACCCCTATGATCATCGAGCTGAAGGGCTATAACGACCCTGGGGAGCTGTGCACCTTAGTCATGGAGCACTTAAAGGACTACAAGGGCCTTTACTGCGTAGAGTCCTTTGATCCCCGCATCGTGCGCTGGTTTAAGGACAACCGGCCGGACATCGTGCGGGGCCAGCTGATGGACAAGATGAAGGCCGGGGACAATGGCCTCTCCGCTTCCGGGGCCTTCTTTGCCCGGAAGATGATGACCAACTGGTACAACCGCCCCAACTTCGAGGCCTATAACTTCAAGTACCGAGACTTCCTCTCTATGAGCGCCGCCAGAAGGCTCTTGGGGATGCAGGAGGTCAGTTGGACCCTGCGCAAAGAGGAAGACTATAAAAAGGCCCGGGCCCTGGGGAACCTGTGCATTTTCGAGCAGTTTCTGCCCGCCAGCATTGAGGAGCCCGGCAAGAAGCGCAGCTACGAGCAGCTGCTGGCCGACGCCAAATCCGCCGCCGTGTGCAGCGCCACTGTGCACACGAAGCAGTAAGGCATAAAAAAGAGGAGGGGCCCCGAAAGGCCTCTCCTTTTTTATTTTGCTTTTACGCCGCCTGGCCTACCTTCTCCATGGCCTTCTTCTTTAAGTGCAGGAACGCAATGAGCTGCACAAGGCCCGTCACCAGCCAACTGATGGGGTAAGAGAGGAACAGCATCTGCCAGGTGGGCGAGAGCTGGAAGATGGTGTACACCCACACCACCCGCAGGGCGCAGGTGCCAAAGATGGTGATGATCATAGGGGCGAAGGAGGAGCCCAGGCCCCGCATGCAGCCGGTGCACACGCCCATCATGCCGCAGATGAAGTGGGGCAGGCACACCAGGGCCATGCGCTGCAGGCCGTAGGCGATGACCTCGGGGTCTGTGGAGTAGATGCCCAGAAGGGGCCGGCCGCAGAAGTAGGCCGTGCAGCCCAGCACCGCCCCCAGGGCCGACACCAGCAGGAGGCAGTTGATGAGCACCTTATTGATGCGGTCGAACTTCTTGGCGCCGTAGTTCTGGCCTGTGAAGCTCAGGGCCGCCTGGGCGAAGGCGTCCTCGGCGGTGAAGACAAAGCCCTCGATATTGCCCGCCGCGGTGCTGCCCGCCATAGCGATGGAGCCGAAGGAGTTGATGTTCGACTGGATGACCACGTTGGACAAAGAGAACATGGCCCCCTGTATGCCCGCTGGCACGCCTATTTTCGTCATTTGCAGAAGCTTGCCCTTATAGATGCGCAGGTTTTTGATATTGAGCTGGTAGGGGGCGTTGCTGCGGATGAGGCAGACGATCACCAGCACCGCCGAGATGCACTGGGAGACTACCGTGGCCAGGGCCACCCCCGCCACGCCCATGTGCAGCACGATGACGCAGAACAGGTTTAAGAGCACGTTGATGACGCCGGACATCAAAAGGAAATAGAGGGGCCGCTGGGTGTCGCCCACCGCCCGCAGGATGGCCGCGCCGAAGTTATAGAGCATCAAAGCGGGCATGCCCGCGAACACGATGCGCATGTAGAGCACCGACTGGTCGATGACGTCCGCCGGGGTGCCCATACGCGTCAGCAGGGGCCGGGAGAGCCCCATGCCTACGAACACCAGCGCCACCCCGCAGGCCAGCGCCGTCAGGATGGCCGTATGTACCGTCTCGCTCAGGTCCTTGTAGCTGTTGGCCCCGTAAAACCGCGCCACCAGCACGTTGACCCCTACGGAAAGGCCCATGAACAGGTTTACGATGAGCATGTTGAGAGCACCGGTGGAGCCCACCGCCGCCAGCGCCTGGCTGCCCGCGAAGCGCCCGGCCACCACGATATCCGCGGCGTTAAAGAGCAGCTGCAGCATGCCCGCCAGGGCAAGCGGTATGGCAAAGCGCACGATCTTCCCCAAAAGCGGGCCGCTTGTCATGTCGATCTCATAAGAGCCCTTGCGTCCCTTGAACGGAAGCTTCATAAAGTAGATTCCCTCTTTCTGATAATATGCATAGTACTTATTCTAGCAGAATCCGCCCGTAAGTGCAAATAGATTTTCAAAATTCACAATCTGTGCTATACTTAAATAAATGCAAGAGAAAGCAAGAGGTGATAGTGTGAAACGAAAAGTCTTCCTTTCCGCGGCCCTGGTGCTGCTTCTTGCGGCCGCCGCACTGCTTGTGCATTTCCGGGCCCAAAACGGCCTTGTTTCCGAAACGTTCTTCGCCATGGGCTCTTACGTGGACCAGACCCTCTACGGCGGGGGCCGGGAGGACGCGGCCCGGAAAGCCGCCATAGCCATACGGGACCTGGAGAGCCGCATCTCCTGGCGCTATGAGCGAAACGCCATAGACCTGCTCAACAAGGGCTTCAGCCGCCCCGTACTCATAGACGGGGAGACCCGCTCTATACTGGAGACGGCCCTTGCGGTCAGCGAAAAAAGCGGCGGGGCCTTTGACCCCACCATCCTGCCCCTGAGCAGCCTGTGGAACTTTGACGGGAGCCCCCGCCTGCCGGAGGTAAGCGACATAGAAGAAGCCCTGGCCCTAGTGGACTATTCCCAGCTGACCGTCAGCGGAAGCGGCGTCTCTCTGCCAGTTGGCATGTCTGTAGACCTGGGCGCCGCCGGGAAGGGCGCTGCCTGCGACTGCGCCTTTGAGGTCTACAAAAAGTACGGCGTAAAGGCCGCCGTGATTGCCGTGGGGGGCAGCGTGGGGCTTTTGGGGGAGAAGCCCGGGGGCGGGCCCTGGCGTGTCAGCGTGCGGGACCCCTGGGGGGACGGCTCTATAGGGGTGCTGAGCCTTCCGGAGGGGTTTGTGTCCACCTCGGGCAGCTACGAGAAGACCTTCACCCAGGACGGCAAAACCTACCACCACATTTTAGACCCCAAGACCGGCTATCCCGCCCAGTCGGGCCTTGCCTCTGTGACTGTGGTAAGCGGCGGCGGGGCGCTGAGCGACTGCCTCTCTACCGCCTGCTTTGTCTTAGGGTATGAGGAGAGCTTGCCGCTTTTGGAGGCCTTTTCCGCCCAGGGGGTGTTTATCTTTGAAAATAAGGAGGTCCTCTGCACGCCGGGGCTTGCGGAAGCCTTTACGCCCGTGGTATAATAGTAGGGCTTGAAATCTATAGGAAAGAAGCGATCATTATGACAGTCATCCCCCCACGCTATAAAGCGGCCCTGCGGCTGTATGAGACACAGAAGGCCATCGGGCTCATCAAGAACGTGTTCCAGGTAAAGCTCTGCGCGGCCCTGCACTTAAAGCGCGTCACGGCCCCGCTGTTCGTAGACCCGGCCACGGGCCTGAACGACGACCTAAACGGCGTAGAGCGCCCGGTGAGCTTTGACATCCCCGCCGTAGGGGGAAACGCCCAGGTGGTGCACTCTTTGGCCAAGTGGAAGCGCCTGGCCCTGCACGACTACGAGTTCTTTGTGGGCAACGGCCTTATCACCGACATGAACGCCATCCGCCGGGACGAGGAGCTGGACAACCTCCACTCGGTCTACGTGGACCAGTGGGACTGGGAAAAGGTCATTGACCGGGGGATGCGCAATGAGGCTTATCTGCACGAGACGGTGGAGCGCATTGTCAGCGCCATATGCGGCACCTTAGACGAGCTCAAGTGGCAGTTCCCGGACCTGGGCACCCAGCTGTGCCGGGAGGTGTATTTCTGCACGTCCCAAGAGCTGGAGGACCGGTGGCCGGAGCTCTCCCCCCGGGAGCGGGAGAACGCCATCGCAAAGGAGCACAAGACCGTGTTCATCGGGCAGATCGGCGGGAAGCTGAAGAGCGGCCAGCGCCACGACGGCCGGGCCCCGGACTATGACGACTGGGCCCTAAACGGCGACCTGCTCTTCTGGCATGAGACCCTGGGGATCGCCCTGGAGATCAGCAGTATGGGCATACGGGTAGACGCGGAGAGCCTTTCCCGGCAGCTTGTGGAGGCCGGGTGTGAGGAGCGCCGGGCGCTTCCCTTCCACCAGATGCTCTTAAAGGGGGAGCTGCCCCTGACCATCGGCGGGGGCATCGGCCAGAGCCGGCTGTGCATGCTGCTCTTGGGCAAGGCCCATATCGGCGAGGTACAGGCGTCCTTGTGGGACGAGGAGACCCGCCGGGTGTGCCGGGAGGCCCACGTGACTTTGCTGTAAATACGCGCCCTAAAGGCGGCGGGCATGGCGGTGCCTGCCGCCTTTTTTCTTGACAAATGGTGGGGAAGGGAGTATAATGATGATATTTATAACATTTTATCACAGTGTCTTGCTGCCCCTGCAAAGCAGGAAACCGGGGCGGCGGGAGGGAAGGGGGCCCCTATGACCTTACGGACGGTATGCAAGGAGCTTGTGCGCACGCCGGTGAAAACGGCGCTGTTCCTTTTGCTGCTCACGCTCTCCACGGCGCTTCTGGTGCTGGGGATGAACCTTTATGCCAGCTGCCAGAACGCCCGGGAGCAGGTGTCGCAGAACTACAAGACCGTGGGCACTATTTCGCAGAAGCCCGACAGCACCAGGGACATCGACGAGGAGACCGCCGAGCGGCTCATGTCCTCTCTGAGCTGGTACGACCCCTACGCCCAGTACACGGTGGCCCTGCCCGAGGACCTCTTTGAGGGCCTGCCGGCAAAGTACCCGGTAGAGCTGCGGCCCGCCCTCTTTACCACCGGGGAGAACCTGCCCACCTGGAGCAAGACCGGAGAGCCCATCCTGGTGGACACCCCGGACCGGGTGCGGCCCATGAAGGTGGTCACCTTCCGGCTGTATGAGGACCTGGACATGGAGGACCCGGACTTCCTCTCAGAGTTTGACACTATGCGCGAATTCAGCAGCACGGATTTTATCGTGGGGGCAGAGATCCTTTCCGTAAACGGGGAGGAGCTTTCAAAGCCCGAGGACGCGGCCCTTTTCTGGCCCTTTGACGAGATCAACCAGGAGCGCTTCCCCATAAAGGCCGGGGACGTGTACGTCTGCGTGGGCTTCTACTACGTGGACACCTATAACGGCGAGCGCGTTCTGGCCCCGTCGAAGCTCTGCAAGGGCAGGAACGTCACAAAGGGCGGCACGGAGTACGAGTACGGGGAGCACATCGCCTATAAGTACGACGAGGCCTTTAAGGGCTCTCAGGCCGCCAAGGACATGGAGGGCCTGCAGGAAACCAGCATCCGCCTTACGGAGCTCTCCAGCCGGTGCTTCACCACCGTGCCCACCCAGAGCCTGGACCTTCTGGACCCCTTCTACCAGGACAGGGTCACCATTAAGTACGGCCGGAAAATCACCCAGGAGGAGTTTGACAGCGGGGCCAGGGTGTGCATGGTCTCTGAGGATTTCCTGGAGCCTTACGGCGACCCAGACGCCCCGGACTTTATGAACATCCTGGGGGCCGGGGACAAGCTGACCCTGCATTGGTACGGCGCCCAGTACGGCTCCTCCCCGGCGGAGCTTTCCCCGGGGCTTGAGACCCTGTACGCCTCTCAGGCCTCCGGCGGCTATGAGCTGTGCGGGGAAGCGGAGTATGAGATCGTGGGCATCTACTACACAGACATGCAGGGCATGGACTACGAGACCGGCGCCTTTACGAACCTGGGGGCCTATGAGGTCATTGTGCCCAGCGCCTCTTATGATTTTGATTCCATCCCCATTTTAGAGGGCGGGCCCATCAAGGAGGGCTCCTGCTCCTTCCAGCTGGAAAACGGCAAGGGCAGCGAGTTCATGGCGGCCCTGGAGAAGCTGCCTTATGCGGACCTTCTGCAGGTGCACTTAAACGACCAGGGCTACACCTCCATCGCCAAGGGCCTGGACGCCATCTCCCTTCTGGCCGTGATTCTGCTGCTGGCTGGCGGGGCAAGCGCGCTGTGCCTGCTCATATTCTTCGTGTACCTGCAGATCGCCCGCCGCCAGCGGGAGGCCGCCATACAGATCTCCCTGGGCGCGGGCCGGGGGAGAAGCGCCATGTTCCTGCTGCTGAGCGTGCTGCTGGTGGCTGTCATAGGCATCGGGGCGGGCACGGCCCTGGGCCATGTGGTCACAGACCGGGTATCCACCCAGGTGTACACCCAGGCCAAGGACAGCGGCTTCAGCCGGGAATACAGCGACCAGTTCGAATCCAGCCGGGACAAGGCCTTTGACTACGACGGCAGCGCCCGGTGGGACCGCTCTCTGTGGGCGGGCCTGGGGGCCCTGGGGGCGGCGGCGGTGCTTTCGGGGGCCTTCACCGTGAACGCCCTGCGCAAGGAGCCCCTGGAGCAGCTGACCCGCAAGGACTAAGGGAAAGGAAGGGAGCCTATGTTTTTCAGTAAAGAGCTGGGCCGCAGCCTAAAGCGGCACGGAAAAAAGACCGCCATCGCGCTGCTGGTGTCTCTGGCGCTGGGGCTGTTCCTGTGCCAGTTTACGGGCAGCGTGGAGACCTACCGGCAGCGCCTGCAGGAGCTTTCGGAAAACGCGGAGCTGCGGGTCACGTTCATCAATTCCTCGGGCACCCGCACCGTGGGCCTGAAGGTATACGACGACAAGCTGCGGGCCCTGGAGGACAGCGGCCTTGTGGAGCCCGGGCTCTACGCGGCCACCTGCCTTTTCAGCGACGGCAGCGAGGACGACCAGCCCTTTGGCAACACCACCCGCATGGTGCAGAGCATGTCGGCCTTCACCCAGGAGGCGCCCCTTTTGATCACCCCGGACAACGTCACGTATTTCGAGGGGTATGATGCCTCCCTCTTTGCTTCTGACGAGCCCGTGTGCCTGCTGCCCCAGGAGCGCTTCGAGCGGCTGGGCTATAAGCCCGGGGACAAGGTGCACTTCCAGGTCTTCACCTCAAAGGGCACGCCCAGCATCTATAACCCCGGCTCGGGCAGCATCTTCCCGGGCATAGAGACGGAGCTGACCATTGCCGGCACCTACCGGGTGGCCGGGGACAAAAACACTTTCCTGGGGAACATGGTGTGCCCCTATAAAGTCATGCGCAAGGCCATCAAGGACTCGAAGCTGAACATCTGGCCCAGCGAGGCGTACCTGACCATACCGGACCCCCAGAACTTGAACGCCGTGAAGGCCCTTCTGCAGGAGCTGGAGATCCTGCCCGTGAACCAGAGCCTGGCCACCTCGGCCGCCTTTGCCAAAACGGCCATTATCAACGACAGCGTGTATATCGGCACCGCCGAGCCCACCCGCCGCACCTTAGAGCTTTTGCAGAGCCTCTACCCGGTGGTGTTCGGGGCCATTGCCCTCATTGCCCTGCTGGCCTCTTACCTGCTCATACAGAGCCGCCGGGAGGAGATCGCCCTGCAGCGCTCTCTGGGGGCGGGGCGGGGGCGCGTCTTCGCCCTGTTCCTCTCTGAAAGCGCCTGCCTGTGCGTCATAGGGGCGCTGCTCTCGTGCCTGGCGTCATGGCTGGCTTTCGGGACGCCCCCGGCCGCTTTGGCGCTGCCCCTTTTGGGGTATATCGCCTCTTATCTCTTAGGGGCGGGCATAGCGGTGCTGCTGATGCTTCGCACCGGCGTGCTGGCCGTGCTGGCCGCCGCCGAGTAAAATCCCCATAAAAAACCGGCCCCTGGTGCTGCCAGCGGGCCGGCCTTTTTGTTGTGTGTTATTCCTGGGTCTCGCCCTTATCCTCCAGCAGGGTGACGGTGACGGTGAGTTCCGCCTCCTCCCCCTGGGCGCCGGGGCGGTACAGGGTGACGGCCACCTGGTCGCCGGGGGCGTAGTTTGTCAGCAGGTTCGACACGTCCCGCAGGCTGGTGACAGTTTCGCCATTGATGGCGGTGATGATGTCCTCCACCTGGGCCGCTGTGCCAGTAAAGGCGCTGTCCTCGTTGATCTGGGTAATCTGCAGGCCCGCGGGCACCTGTATCATCATGGCGGTGGCGGGGTCTATCTCCTTTATCATGATGCCCAGCCGGGTGCGGCCCTTGATGTAGCCGCCGGAGAGCAGCTCGTTGATGATGGGCTGGGCCTCGCTGACGGGGATGGCAAAGCCCATGCCCTCGTAGTTTTCGGTGACGATCTTGGAGGAGTTGATGCCCACCACCTGGCCGTACATGTTCACAAGAGGGCCGCCGGAGTTTCCGGGGTTGATGGCGGCGTCGGTCTGGATATAGGTCATGCCGCCCTCGCTGTACTGGCCCGCCTCCCGGTTAAGGCCCGAGACGATGCCCCGGGTCAGGGAGTTGGCGTACTTGGAGCCCCCGGGGTTCCCCAGGGCCATGACCCACTCGCCCATAGACAGCTCGTCCGCGTCCCCGAAGACGGCGGGGGTAAAGCCGTAGTCGTTGGTCTTGATAACCGCCAGGTCCGTGGTGCGGTCCACGCCCACCACCACGGCGTCGTACTCCCCGCCGTCGTAGGTGGAGACCGTCACCCGAGAGCTCTTGGAATTCAGCACCACATGGGCGTTTGTGATGATATACCCGTCTTCCGTTGCGATGATCCCCGTGCCCCGGCTCTGGGCGGTCTGGCCGTCCCGGGTCAGGGTCACGTTGATGCCCACGGTGGACTTCACCACCTGGTCATAGAGATCCTCCGGCTCCAGGGGGTCGCCCTTAGGCTTGGGGGTCAGCTGAATGCCCTCGGTGTTGGGGGTCACGTCCACATTGGGGATGTCCTGGGGCTTCTCCGTCTCCTCCGGGGGCTGGCCCTTGCCGCCGGGTTCCTCAGGCTGAGAGGCCGGGGGCTCAACGGGCTCTGTAATGGGCGGCAGCAGGCTGTCATGGGCAGAGCGGTCCCACTCCACCGCCAGGTACACGCCGAAGCCAATCAGAGACCCCACCGCCAGAATGGAGACGATCCACAAAAAGATCTTGAGCCCCAGGGGCTTTTTCTTTTTCTGGGGGGGCTCCGGCTGGGGGTAGTAGGCCTGGGGGTAATTGGGGTAATAGTAAGCCTGGGAAACGGGCGGCTGTACCGTTTGCACGGGCTGAACGGGCGGCTGCACTGGCTGCTGGGGCGGGTAGCCGTAATAGGGGGGGTAGCCCCCGTAATAGGGCTGCTGCACCGGCTGAGTAGGCTGCTGCACCGGTTGGCCATAAGGCATATAGGGCGCCTGCCCCTGCTGCCAGGGCGGCGGGGGAGGGGGCGGCACTGCCCCGCTGGAGACATCCTGCCACTGGGGCGGCTCCGCAGGCGCGGGGGCCGGGGGCTCTTCCGGGGGGTCCGCGGGCTCTAAGGGCTCCGGGGGGGCGGGCTCCTCCGGGGGCTGGCTGAAGCCGTCCTCTATGGGCTCCCTGGCCTCCTCGGGCTCCTGGGCTTCTTCCGCCCCTTCCTGCAGGGCGTCTTTATTTTCCATGTCCGTCATCTTCCTTACTCCTTTCGTGCTTCTCATGCTTTTCGGGCCTGCGCTTGCTTTCTTTCTGTTTGCCTTCCTTCTGCTTGCCCTCCTTTAGCTTGGGGGGCTCGGGGGGCTTGGGGATGGTGAACTCGAACCGGCAGAACTCCCCCTGCACCGAGCTCACCGTAATGTCGCCCCCGTGCAGCTTCAATATGGTGCGCACAAGGTACAGCCCCAGCCCCATGCCGTTTTTGTCCCGGCTGCGGGATTTGTCGCCTTTATAGAACCGGTCGAAGACCATGGGCAGGTCCTCCGGGGCGATGCCCGGCCCGGTGTTCTCGATGACCACCGTGGTGCGGTCGATGCCGTCGATGACCCGGGGGGTGATGCTGCCCCCGGTATTGGTAAATTTTACCGCGTTTTCCACCAGGTTATACACCACCTGGTGCAAAAGGTCCGGGTCGCCGTAGACGGTCTGGGGGCAGGCCTCCTCCAGGCCCTTTATCTCAATGTGCTTCTCGTCGATGCGTTGCTCGAAGGTGAGCAGGATGGTGACGATGGTGCCGGTGATGTCGAAATGCTTGGGGTGTATCTCCATCTCCCCGCTGTCGATGCGGGACAGGTCCAGCATGGACTTGACGAGACGCGACAGGCGCTTTACTTCATCTGAGACGATGTGCAGGTACTTGCCCTGTTCCTCCTCGGGTATGGTGCCGTCTAAGATACCGTCAATGAACCCGGCTATGGTGGTCATGGGGGTCTTCAGCTCGTGAGAGACATTGGCGATGAAGCTGCGGCGCATGCCCTCCGAGTTCGTAAGGGAGTCGGCCATGTTGTTGAAGGACACCGCCAGCTGGCCGACCTCGTCCCGGCTGGTGACGGGCACCCGGGTGGAGAAGTCCCCGGCGCCGAAGCTGCGGGCCGCCGCGGACATCTGCCGCAGAGGCTTTACCAGCCGGAAGGAAAAGGCCCCGGCCATGCAGAAGGTGATGGCAATAGCCGCCCCTGCCGACGCCAGGAAGATCTTGAAGGCCTCCCCCTGCACCGCGTTCATAGAGGCGGCGCTGGTGGCGGCGAACACCGCCCCCACCACGGGGCCCTCCTCCTGGGCGGACATGGGTACGCCGATGATATAGTACCGGCTGTTATAGAGGCCCCCGAAGTTGTCCCGCCCCTCGAACATGCCCTTTACGGCCTGCTGCACGAACTGCACGGGCACCTCCTCTGGGGCCACTAGGCCGCTGTTGGGGTAGTTGCCCAAGAGGATGCGGCCCTCTAAGTCCGTAATGAAGATGTCCGCGTCGATGCTGATGGAGAAGCCGGAGATGAAGGTCTTTAATAGCTCTGTCTGCAGCTCGTACTGGCCCGGGTTCTTTTCCGTCAGAAACCGCCTGGACACCCCGGCGATGGAGGCGGCGTTCTGGGTCAGAAGGGCCTTTTTCTCCTGCCGCCAGTACTGGCCGAAGAACACCATCAATACGCTGCCCATCATCACGAAGCTGATGAGCACAATGCACATGGTAATGCCCAGATACCGCTTGAAAATGCTCTTCTGCACCCCTTACGCCCCTTCTTTTACCTCAAACTTGTACCCTACGCCCCACACGGTCTTCAGGGTCCACTTGTCCGACACGCCCTCCAGCTTTTCCCGAAGGCGCTTCACGTGCACGTCCACGGTGCGGCTGTCGCCGTAATAGTCAAAGCCCCACACCTCGTCCAAAAGCTGGTCCCGGGTGAAGACCCGGTTGGGGTTGGAGGCCAGGTGGTAGATGAGCTCCATCTCCTTGGGGGGCGTGTCCACCTGCTGGCCCTTTACCCGCAGCTCGTAGTTTGTCAGGTTGATGGTCAGGTTCTCATAGGACACTTCCTTGTTGTCGTCCTGCCGGCCGCCCCCCCGGCCGCTGCGGCGCAGCACGGCGTTGATGCGGGCCACCACTTCCTTTGTCTCAAAGGGCTTTACCACGTAGTCGTCCGCCCCCAGCTCCAGCCCCAGGACCTTGTCGAAGACCTCGCCCTTTGCCGTGAGCATGATGATGGGCACAGAGGACTTCTTGCGAAGCTCCCGGCACACCTGCCAGCCGTCGAGCCCTGGCAGCATGATGTCCAGGAGGATCAGGTCCGGGGAGACGCTGTCGAACATTTTCAGGGCCGTCTCGCCGTCGTTTGCGATGGAGGCCTCGAACCCCTCCTTCTCGATATATAAACGCAAAAGCTCGCATATGTTGGTGTCGTCGTCTACAATGAGTATCTTCCCGGTGGCCATAGCTTTCCCCTCTCCTTTTACTTTCGGTCAATAGATTGCCTAGCTTATTCTACCCTTTACTTATGGCAAAATCAAGAAGTTCCGGTGAATTTTGTGTGAAGGCGGAAAAAAGCCCTTGACTCTCCCCTTACGTCATGGTGTACACTGATAGCACGGTACCGAAAGGAGGACGCCTATGGAAAGAAAGCTTTTGACCATAAAAGAGGCCGCGGCCGTAAGCGGCGTAAGCGTGCGCACGCTCCGCCACTACCACAAGCTGGGGCTTCTGCCGCCTGCGGAGATCACCCCGGCGGGCTACCGGCTCTACGGCGAAAAGGAGCTTTCCCGGCTCCAGCAGATCCTCCTGTATAAGGAGCTGGACTTCTCCCTCTCTGACATAGGGGCCCTGCTTGCCTGCGGGCAGGAGGCCGTATATGACGCCCTGGAGAAGCAGGCCTTGCTGCTGGAGCTCAAGCAGCAGCGCCTGGACCGGCTCATCGCCCTGACAAACCGATTGCTGAAAGGAGAGAGCATTATGGATTTTACCGCCTTTGACACAAAAGAGATCGACGAAAAAACCCAGCAGTACGCCCAAGAGGTAAAGGGCCGCTGGGGCAACACCAAGGAATACGCCGAGTACCTGCACCGCACCGGCTGCTACGGCAAGGAGGAGTGGGAGAAGGTCTATGCGGGCATGGGGGACATCTTCCGGCGCTTTGCCGCCTGCATGGAGGAGGGCCCCGGCTGCCCCCGGGCCCAGGCCCTGGTGAAGGAGTGGCGGGACTTTATCTCGAAAAACTTCTACCCCTGCTCCGATGAAATCTTACAGAGCCTGGCCCAGATGTACGAAGGGGACCCCCGCTTTCAAGCGAACTTCGACAAGACGGCCCCGGGGCTGGGGGGCTTTATTGCCCAGGCCATAAAGCTGAGCCGCTGAAAGACGTGAAAACGCAGAAAGGACCGGGAAGCCCTCCCGGCCCTTTCTTTTTTCTCAGTACTCTACCTTCAGCCACCGGCGCTCTGCCGCGGACTTCTTGCCCGCCACGATGACCGCCAGGGTGTTGTGGCCGTCCTTGCCGGTGACGGTGGGGGCCCGGCCCTTTACGATGGAGTCCACAAAGTCGTCGATGATGCCGCTTTTCAGCTGCTTCTGGTTGGTGGAGATGGAGCCCACCTGGTACTTGACCCGGGTGCCGTCCCGCTGCTCCACCACGATGTCGTCGGCGAAGTCGCCGAAGATTTTCATGACGCCCTTGTCGCCGTAGATGATGGTGCTGTTGTCCTCTTCACCGTAGTTGGTCCAGGAGACGTTCATGGTGCCGAAGGCCCCGCTTTTCATGTGGAAGACCGCCGAGGCGTTGTCCTCCAGGTCGATGAGCTCCCCGTTGGGGTAGCGCTTGTCCCGGGTGACGGTCTCGCAGCAGATGTCATCCACCTCGTCCCCGGTGAGGAACCGGATGATATCCAGCTTATGGGCCCCCAGGTCCCCCAGGCAGCCGAAGTGGGCCTTCTCTTTATCAAAGAACCATGTGGAGTTGGAGCGGTTCACGCTCCAGTTCTCCGGGCCCGAGTGGCGGAAATTGCTCTGGATGGAGAGGATGTTCCCGATCATGCCCGAGGCCAGCAGCTCCCGGGCCTTGCGGTGGGTGGGCAGCAGGCGCTGGTTGTGGCCGATCATGAGGATCTTCCCGGCCTTTTCGGCGGCGTCCATCATTTTGCGGGTGTCCTCCAGCTCCAGGGCCATGGGCTTTTCGCACAGCACGTGCTTGCCGGCGTTAAGAGCCATGATGGAGTAGGGGGCGTGGGTGTTGTTGGGGGAGCAGATGCTGATGGCGTCCAGGTCCGGGTCGGCGATAAGCTCCTCTACAGTCTCGTAGACCTTGGCGCCGTACCCGGCCGCCAGCTCCCGGGCCCGCTCTTTGTCGAAGTCATAGAGCGCCGCCACCACGGAATGGGGGTTGTCTGTGTACTCGGGGGCGTGCCGCCGGGCGGTTATCATGCCGCAGCCGATGATGCCTACTCTTACTTTTTCCATACTCTGCCATCCTTTCTTTGTGCGCGTTTATTC
>CANRZD010000053.1 GCA_947644325.1 uncultured Clostridia bacterium | reverse complement strand
CCATCAACGACGACCAGAGCGTGTCCGTCACCGTGAAGAAGGACAGCACCACCGTGGAGACCCTGGCCCAGCCCATGAAGGTCACCGTAGGGGTCGAGGACCTGACCGACACCACCGTTGCTTACCTTGTGAACGCCGACGGCACCGAGACCATTATCAAGAAGTCCATCGCCCGTGAGGACGAGATGGACGTGCTGCTCAAGGGCAGCGCCAAGGTGGTCTTCAAGGAGAACGAAAAGAGCTTTAACGACATAAGCGGCCACTGGGCCAGCAGCTCCATCGGCTTTGCCACCAGCCACGAGCTCTTCCAGGGCACCGGCGAAGGCGTCTTCTCTCCCGAGGTCACCATGACCCGCGGCATGATCGTCACCGTGCTCCACCGCCTGGAGGACACCCCCCAGGGCGCAAACGCCTCCTTCGGCGATGTGGCCAGCGGCTCTTACTGCGCTGAGGCCGTGGCCTGGGGCAGCGAGAAGGGCATCGTGCTGGGCGCTGGCGGCAACAGCTTCAACCCCGACGGGGAAGTCACCCGCCAGGACCTGGCCACCTTCCTGTACCGCTACGCCGGCAAGTACGGCGTGGACACCACCGGCCGTACCAACCTGTCCTCCTTCCCGGACGCCGGCGCTGTGAACAGCTACGCCAAGGACGCCCTGGAGTGGGCCTTTAACGCCGGCCTCATCAAGGGCGGCGACGACGGCAGGCTGGACCCCGCCGGCAAGGCGACCCGCGCCCAGGTGGCGGCGATCCTGCAGCGCTTCGTGAGCTACATCAATAAGTAAACCTAAATCAAAATAAGCCCGTAAAAAGGCGGCCCGGCTTCGGCTGGGCCGCCTTTTCTTGACTTTGTGCCCCCGGGGGTGGTATAGTTATCTCAGCAAAACCGGAAGGAGGCGCACTATGAAGCTTGCGGCCATTGGCAGCAACTGCATAGACTTTTACGAAAACCTGCAGGGTGGCCTGGCCTGCCCCGGGGGCGGCCCGGTGAACATGGCGGTGTACACCCTGCGGCTGGGGGGCAGGGCCTCTTACACAGGGCCCGTGGGGGACGACCCCTACGGCGAACTGATGCAAAAGGCCATGGCCGCTAAAGGCGTGGACGTGTCCCACCTGCACGTGGTGCCCGGGGCCACGGCGGTGTCTCAGGTGCGGCTGGAGGGGGGCGAGCGGGTCTTCGGGGACTACGACGAGGGCGTGCTGGAAAACTACACCCTCTCTTCTGAGGACCTTGACTTTATCTGCACCCACGACATAGCCGTCTGCGACCTGTGGGGCAAGGTAGAGGGCTTTTTCCCAGCGCTCAGGGCCCGGGGCCTTCCCACCGCCTTTGACGGGGCCACCCGCCCCGACGACCCTGCCGCCCGCCGGGCCCTGCCCTACAGCGACTACTTTTTCTTTTCCGCCGAGCATGGCGACACCCCGGCCCTGCGGGACCGGCTGCGCCGCTATCAGGCCCAGGGGCCCAAGCTGGTCATAGCCATGCTGGGTGAGCATGGCAGCCTGTGCTTTGACGGGGAAGCCTTTCACCCCTTTGGCGTCGTCCCCTGCCCCCAGGTGGTGGATTCCATGGGCGCGGGGGACAGCTACATCGCCGGGTTCCTTACGGGGGCCGTGGCGGGGCTGCCCATTGAAAAGGCCATGGAGATGGGGGCCGCGGCCGCCACAGAGACCTTACAGTATTTCGGCGCCTGGTAGCGCCGCAGACAAAAGGAGGAAGCAAAATGGACTATCAGCCCGCATACCCCGCAGAGCCCCAGGGCCCGTGCCTGCTGGGCTTTCATGAACAGGAGGACATAGACAGCGTAAACGGCGCCCTGGCCCTGCGGCCCCAGATCGAGAAGATCATTGACGCCCTGTGGGAGCAGGGCTTTGACCGGGTGTTCTTCATGGGCATCGGGGGCACCTACGCCTCGGCCCTGCAGGCGGAGGTGTACACCCGGGGCCGCTCGTCCCTGGAGATATACGCGGAGAACGCCGCCGAGTACCTGACCACCGGCAACAAGCGCCTGACCGGGCGCTCTATAGTAGTGTATTCCAGCGTTTCCGGCAATACCCCGGAGATGGCGGAGATGGTAAAGAAGGTGAAAGCCCAGGGGGCCCGGGTGCTGGCCTTCATAGACACCCCGGGCTCCGCCCTGACACAGGAGGGGTGCTGGGACCACTTGGTTGTGTATCCCAAAAACGAGCAGCTGAAGTTCTACATGGCCGCAAACTACCTGATGTATAAAAACGGCGAGTTCCCGGAGTACGAGCGCTATAACCGGGAGATGGAAAGCTCATTGGCCCAGGGGCTTGCAAACATCGAAAAGGCCGCCGACGGCTGGGCCTATGACTACGCCAAAAAGAAGGCCCGGGCCTTAAAGGAGCGCCCGGACCTGCCCCACTACTTCATCGGGGCGGGAAACCAGTGGGGGGCCTGCTACTCCTACGCCATGTGCTACTGGGAGGAGCAGATGTGGATCCGCACGAAGTCCATAAGCTGTGGGGAGTTTTTCCACGGCACCATGGAGGTCATCACCGCGGACACGCCGGTGACCCTGTTCATGGGGGAGGACCAGCAGCGCCCCCTGGCCCAGCGGGTGGCCCGCTTTCTCCCCAAGGTGTGCGGGGACTACACCATCATAGACACAAAGGACCTGCCCCTGCCGGGCATTTCACAGGAGTTTAGGGGCTCCCTTTCCCACCTGATGATGCACGCCGTCAACAACCGGGTGGACGCCTACCTGGAGCATTTCCTGCGGCACCCCCTGTCCATCCGGCGGTACTACCGGCAGTTCGGCTACTGAGGAAGCCCCGCCCACAAGGGGCACCCCAGCAGGTACAGGGCCGCCCAGTAAAGGGCCATCACCGGCTTCTGGTATTTGCTGGAAAGGCCCGAGAGCTCGCCCTTTGCCACCATCATGTCAGAGATAAAAAAGCACAGCGCCCCCACGGCCGCCGGCCACCAGGCCGCCCCCGCCAGAAAGGGCAGCGGCAGCGCCAGGGCCAAGGACGCCCCCAATATGCCCGGGTAAAGGCAGAAGGGCGCCGTGAGCTTCCCCAGCTTCGGCAGTTCTTTGCGGAAAAGCCAGAAGGCGGTCAAGTAGGCAAGCGCCCACAGAAGCAGGCTCCACCCCACAGGCGGGGCGGCGCCCCAAAGCCACAGGACAAGGCACACGTGGGCCCCGCCGAACACCAGCATCCCCGGCACGAACTGTATTTCCAGCAGGGCGTCGGCCCCGGTGCACAGCAGGAAAAACCAGAACACGGGCTGGGAAAAGGGGTTCACGCCCCCCAGGCACAGGGCCAGCCCCGCCGAGCCCACCCCCAGGAAGCTGCCGCCGCATTTGGCGATGAGGCTTTCCTTCATCAGGCCCGCCCGGCGCAGAAGGAAGTAAAGGGCGAAAAATGCCCCCCAAAGGGGCAGAATAAAGGCCGAAAACGTGTATAAATTCATAAGAAGGCCGCCTTTTCTGAAATTTTTTTTGAAACCGCCTAACCAAACCGGCCCCTCCTCCGTCTATTAGTCAGAAGGGTATGACCTGAGACTATTACGGAGGAGGCGCTTTTTTGTGAAAAGAAAGAAAACCGCGTTGCTGCTGGCCCTGGTAATTGCCTGTTTCTGCACCGGCTGCGGGCCGAAGCCGGAGGAGCCCTGGGAGACTGACGAAGAGAAGATATTTTCCGGGGAGCTGACCGTCTCCCTGCCCTCCCGGTGGGGGGCCCTGGAGATATGGGCCCAGCGCTTTGGGGAGGCCCACCCGGGGGTGCGGGTGCATTTTGTGTACGAGACCGAGAAGACCTACATCGACCCGCCCCCGGGCATCTTCTTTTCCGGGGAGGATCCGGCGGGCACCGAGCTGCCCTACGACGTGGCGGACCGCTACATCCAAAAAACGGCCGTGGCCCTCTCTGGGGGAGAAGCGGCGGATATCATCGACCTGGGGCCCATGGCCTGTTATAAATACGCCAAGTCCGGGCTCTTTGAAGACCTGAACGCCCTGATGGAGAAGGACCCGGCCTTTAAGCGGGAGGACTACTACATGAACATCTTCGACGCCCTGGAGGACGGGGAAGGCCATCTCTACGGGCTGCCGCCGGTGGTGCGCTTTTCGTTCTTTGTGCTAAACGAATACATCCTCTACAGGGCGGGCATAGACGTGGAGGAGGCCCTCCTGGAGGGGGCGGACTATAAGGGGCTTACAGACCTTTTCTGGCAGGCCGCCGGGGCCGGCGCCCTAAAGCCCGACACCGGGGACGGGAAGGGCTGCTACTTCGCGCCGCGGCAGAACAAGGCCTTTTTCCAGGAGCTGGTGCTGCCCCGGTTCATAGACGAGAGGACCGGGGAGGCCCGGTTCGACACGCCGGAGTTTGTCGATTATCTCCAGCAGGTGGACGGCCTGCCCTTTCAGTACACCCTGGAGCAGACCCCGGAGCACTGTGACTATTGGCCCAACTTCCTGGTGCGGCCGGAGTTCGACATCCGGGAGAGCTTCTGCGAGAAGGTGCCCACCAGCCTTTACACCCTGAACCTGGCCCTGGGCGCCGGCAGGACCCTGGGGACCACCCGGGGGGTGCTCTGTGAGGACGGGGAAGGGAACGTCCCTTTTTCCACGGACATGGCCCTTCTGGCCATCCCCAAGGGGGAAAACACCCGGCTGGCCTGGGAGTTTCTCAAGTTCATCATAGAGGAGAAGGAGTTTCCGGAGGACGTGTGGCAGGACTCTGTAAGCGACAACTACGAATATGTGCACCCCTATAACCAGTCCCTGCCCATAAACCGGGCAAACTTCCAGAGCCTGGGCGCGGCCCTGTACGGGGAAAACTTCGTAGAGGCCGCGGAGCCCTATATGGAGCGGCTGAGCTCCCGCCTGGGCGTCAGCCGGGAGCTGCAGAGCAGCCTTATGGACATCCTGGCCGGCTACTGGGACCACCACCTTATAACCGCCCAGGACTGCGCCCGGCAGCTGCAGGAGCGGGCGTGGATCTACCTAAACGAGTGAAGCACCCGGCCCCAGACCCGCCGGGCGGCCCACACGGCAAGCAGCGTCAGGCCGTACACGGCCCCGCACCGCAGGGGGATGCCGAGCCAGGGGGAGAGGGGGAAATGAAGATAAGGCCCCAGCCACTGGATGAAAAAGGGGTGGAAAAGGTACACGCCCAGGGTGCAGGCGGAAAGTTCACGGAGGGCCCGGGCCGGGGCTTCTTTCACAAAAAGGTCCTGGCGCAGGGTGAAAAGGAGCTTTACCGCCGCGAAGGCCCCCGCACCAGCCAGCATGGCAAAGGGCGAAAAGAAGCTCAGCCAGAAGGGGTCCAGGTCCCCTGTTGCCCGGGAGCGCCAGAGGGTGAGGCCCAGGGTGCACAGCCCTCCCAGGGGGAAGCCCCAGGAAAGGGCCATAAGGGCCTTTTTAGACAGGGGGTGCAGACGGAAATACCCGCCCAGCAGAAACAGGAAGATAAACCCCAGGGCCGTGGGCAGGTGCATCTTTTCCTCTATGAGCACACCCAGCAGGGGGAGCCTGCCGGAGCGTATGCCCATGGTGGCTACAGACCCCAGCAGGAAGCAGGCGCCCAGGCCGTAGAGATAGAGCTTTCGCCCGGCGTGGCAGGCGAAGACGTAGAGCGCCGGGGTCAGCACATACAGGGCTGCCGCGGCCTGCAGGTACCACAGGTGGGTGGGCTCGGTGAGCAGGTAGCGGGCAAGGCCCGGCAGGTCCTTGCCGGTGAGGAGATCGTACAGGTAATAGAGGGCCGAGCAGGAGAGCATCTGGAGAAAAAGGCGCAGGGCCTTGTGCCAGAGCTTTTTTATGGGGTACTCCTTTGCCAGCAGGTAGCAGCCGCTGAGGATAAAGAACAGGGGCACGCAGAAGCGGCTTAGGGAGGTATAGGCCATGCCCGCCCCGGAATATTCCACCGAAAGGTGCAAAAGCACCACGAAAAAGGACGCCAGCACCCGCATGCAGGCCGTATCGGCCTCCATGGGGGCGGGGTGTCTCTTTTTTTCCATAGGGCCGCCTCCTGTCTGCTTTTATTCTATGACCGGGGTCCAGTAGTGCTGGTTATACAGGTCCGTCAGGCGGTAGGCGGCCTGGGTGCGGCCCTCCAGGGGCACGTCGCTGATGGTAAGGCCTTCTTCCGTCACTACCAGGGGCTCGCCCAGCAGATAGCTGTCTTCATAGTCCCCCTCGTAGCTATAGTAGTCGCACAGGAACTCCAGGGTGTCCCCCGGCGCCAGCTCCCCCAGGCTCTTGGCGATGGTATCCGTCTCGCCCTCCCGGTACACGGGCTGCAGGCCCGCCACGTAGCCTTTGGGGCGGTCGCTGTCAAAGACCAGGATGAGCTCGGCCCGGGTGCCGTTATGCAGCACAGGCACCCGGCCGGTGATGCTGTAGCTGTCCCCGTCGTCCACGGTGACGGTGTGGTAGTAGGCCACCGGCTGGCCGTTTATGGCAAGCCAGGTGCCGTCGTTTTTACCCAGCAGCCCGCCGTTATCGTCAAACTCAAAGACGCTGTCCAGCCCCAGGTCGATAAAGCCTTCCCCGTCGTCGTAAAAGAGGTTCAGGTCAATGGACTCCACCAGCGCCCACTGGTCTTCCTCCAGCCGCAGCACGGGCACGCCGCCGGTTCCCGTTTCCCAGACAAGGTCCTCCTCCCGCAGGCGGTGGGCCGCAAAATACTCCTCCGGGTCCTCCATGTCCAGGCTTCGTCCCCCTAAGAGCTCCCCTAAGAGGGCGGAAAGGTCCCCCATGCCCCCGGCGTTTCCCCCTGCCATGCCCAGCAGGGAGGAAAGGGGGGACCCCGTGCTGCCCGAGGCCGCCTGGCCGCTGATGGCCACATCGGCGAACTGCCGGATGCATTTGGTGTAGGCCTCGTCCATGCCGATGCCCTCAAAGGTGGACACCGCCTGCCCCACTGCGGAGGTCTTGCGGTAGGGGAAGTAGACGGAGAGGCCGAAGGCGTTCGTCATGTTGGAGGAGGTGCGGTTGTACTTGACGGCCCCCAAAAGGGCGGAAGCCAGGGCCTGCCCCTCCCGGGTGTCCAGGTTCTTTGCCATGTGGGCAAGGTCGATCTGATCGATCTGGCTGGACTGGGCGAACTCCCGGGCGCCGCCCCGGGCGGTGGACACGGCCTGGTACTGCTGCTGCCGTATCTGCCGGGCACAGCTTTCGAAGAAGGCCGAAAGGGGCTTTGGCAGGGTGTGCTCCAGCTCCGCCAAGTCTGTGACGGACAGGGTGGTAAGCTGCCCCCGGCATTTCTCCCCGCAGGTCTCCACAAAGCTGCCCACGATGTTCCGCCCGAACTGGATGGTGGGCATGGAGGCGTCCTGGCCGAAGGCGGTGAGCCAGTCGGTGTAGTACCAGCCCACGCCCGGCTCCGTCTCCTCAGAAGCGATGAGATAGTCGGCGTAGGGGGCCATGCACAGGGCCGTCTCCACCGTGGCCATCAGGCAGGCGTCAAAGCCGATGAAGTCAAAGCGCACCCCGGCCGCCTTCAGGGCAGAGTCCAGGCCCCCCAGGCTCATGGAGCCGGAGGACGCGAACTTCTCATCGTACCCATACCCGCTCACCGAGCCCCCGCCGTGGTCCCACAGGATGAGCCCGTAGCGGCTGGCGGGGTATTTTTGCGCGCACCAGCTGATGTACCCGGCCAGGGCCTCGGGCTTTGTCATGGGTATGCTGCCCAGGTCGCTCTGCAGGCACTGGAGCTGCCCGCCCTTTACCTGCCACACCTGGTTGGTGGCGCTGCTGACGGCCGTGTTCTTCCAGGCCCTGCAGCCGCCGGTGTAGACCAGCAGGTTCACGTTTTCCCCGAACTCTGCCCTGAGCATTTCCTGCAGGTCCGCCGTGCCCATGCCGCTGCGGGACTCCAGGTCTGTGCCGCACATGTACACCATCAGGGTCACGGTGTCCCGGCCGTCTCCCAAGAGCTTTGTGTACTTCTCCCGGGCGTCCTGGGCTACAGACGTGTCCAGCCGCCCGGTGTTGGGCTCGCCCTTCCAGCCGGTGGAGAGGCCCGAGCCCCCCAGGCCGCTGAGCAGGCTCGCCCAGTCAGTGCCCGCGCTCTGGGCAGGCTGCTGCACCTGCTGCTGAGGGGGCTTTGGCTGGGTATTCGCCGGGGCGGATGCGGGCTGGTTCCCCAGAAAGGCCCCCAGCCCTCCGCCGCCGCCCAGCAGCAGCACCGCCAGAAGGATCAAAAGCTTCATGCCCCCCAGCCCTCTGCCCCCGGCACCCCGGGTGGGGGCGGGGGGCTGCCCGTTTTCCCGGCGCTCCTTATAGCCGCCCGGGTCCCCTACGGGGCCGGCGCCCAGGCCTTCACCGCGCTTGTGTACAGCTTTGGCGGGGCCTGCTACGTTTTTCTCCCGTCCCCGGGGCCTCTTGTTCTCCATATGCGCTTCCTCTCTTTCCATGCCCTATTTCCCCCCATTATACCCCATACAGGGGGAAAAGTCCAGGGAAAGCGAAGAGGAGAATGGATTTTACATGTACAGTAAAAAGCAGGAAAGTTTCTATGAAAATAGAGACTGTTTTTCTTTTTTAGCTGTCTGTTTTTGTCGCGACATGTCTTTTTTAGTAAATTGTGGAAATTTTGGCGAATTTTGTCGTATGCTGGTAATAAAACTTGTTTTTATGAAAGGATGAACCGCTATGACAAATGTTGAGCCCATTATTTCAAAGCTGCCGCTGCCCAAAGGGAACAACAACTATTTCGTCCTGTGCCTGGCTGTACAAGAGGCGGTCAGGCTGTATCCCCGATATCCCACCGAGATATCCCTGGAGGAGCTCTGCTCCCGCATCCTGCGGGATGCGGGCAAATCGAGCGCCAAGTCGGTGCGGCGCTCTTTAGAGCGCGCCGTGGAGTACATATGGCTGCACAAGGGGGATAACCAGGCCCTTCTGGCCATCTTTGAACACTCCATCGTGGAAAAGTTCTCCGCCAAGGACTTCATCGCCTCCGCCGCCCGGTATATCTGCCGCCTGCGGCCAGTATGTGCCAGCTTGCAGCTGGTGCCTACGGGCACGCCCTTCCGCTATGTGACGGAGGAGGGCATGCCCTATTTCGCCATACCCTGCGCCCACCCCGCCGTGCAGACGATCCTGCCGGCTTTTCTGGGAGGGGAGCCCCTATGAGCGCCGCTGAGCTTTACCGGGCCTATCTCCTGTGGCTTCGTGGCGGAGCACCCCGGGGGCCCCGGCGGCTCTTTGACTTCCCGGCCGGGGACCGGGATGTTTTCGAAAACGAGCGCTTTGTGGTGAACCGGCTTTTCTTTCTCATTCCCCATGACTTCGGCGGGAAAATGCGGTGCTTCTTCTTTTTTGAGGAGAATGTCTTCCGGAAAGACCGGCGGGGCGACCTGACCCTGGTGCGCTCGTCCCTGCATCTTCCCAGGTGGGCGAGGGGAGGCGGCCGTTATATTTTCCGCAACCGCTTGCCTTTTTCTTGCAAGTAGATTATAATAAAAGCGTAGAACGCGGAAACGACCGCGTGAAATTTATAAGGATGAGGTGTTGTTCCCATGAAAAACGTATTTTTGCAGCTCTACTCGCTGGGCCCCAGCACGTCCCAGGACATGGTCGAGAATTTCAAGATCGTCCACGAGATGGGCTACGCCGGCGTAGAGTTTGCCGGTTCCAACTATGGCGGGCTGTCCGTAGAGGACATGAAGGCCGCTCTCGCTAAGTACAACCTGAAGGCCCGCAGCGCCCACATGCAGTACGCCGCTGTGGAGCGGGATCTGCAGTACCTGCACGACATCGGCGTAGAGTACGCCATCATCGCCATGCATCCCATTGCCGACCACGCCGCCGCTTTGGAGTTCGCCTCTCAGCTCAATGAGCTGGGCGAGAAGGCCGCCAAACTGGGCATGAAGGTGGGCTACCACAACCATACCCAGGAGTTTAACGTCAGCGAGGGCGAGACTTTCCTCAAGACCCTGCTGGACAACACCAATGAGAACGTGGTCTTCGAGCTGGACTGCGGCTGGGCCGCTGCCGCCGCCGGCAAAGAGAACGTCATGAACACCCTGACCGAGTACGCCGGCCGCTTCAAGGCCATCCACATCAAGGAGAACAACAAGGTCATCGGCGCGGAGCCCCCCTTCACCCCCGCCATGTTCGCCGCCCGGCCCTCCGCTAAGCCCGCCGGGGAGCTCACCGAGGAGGACAAGAAGCGCATCGACGAGATGCAGAAGAAGCGCCTGGAGCGCGAGAGCTGGAACTGCCCCACCGGCCAGGGCCTCTTAGACTGGAACGAAGTCAAGGAGCTCTGCAACAAGACCGGCATCGACCTGTTCGTGGTGGAGCGCGAGGCCAGCTACAACGACCACAGCCGCCTCTACTGCCTGGCCGAGGACGTGAAGTACCTGACCGAGAACGTAAAGGACTAAGCCATTTCTGTACATACCCCAAGGGGCCGCGTGTTCGCGGCCCCTTTTTGTGCGCCCGGGCCCTTGCGCCCTGGGGGGCTTTCTGGTATGATAGGGGAAAGGAGGCGGTATGACAATGGACAGAAAAACAGCCCGGCAGCGGGCGGAAGAACTGGTACGGAAAATGACCATCGAGGAGCGGGCGTCCCAGCTGCGGTACGACGCCCCGGCCATTGAGCGCCTGGGTGTTCCGGCCTACAACTGGTGGAACGAGGCCCTGCACGGGGTGGCCCGGGCGGGCACGGCCACCATGTTCCCCCAGGCCATCGGGCTGGGGGCGGCCTTCGACGGGCCCATGATGGCGGAAATAGGCGCCTGCATCGGCACAGAGGGACGGGCCAAGTTCAACGAGCAGAGCGCCCGGGGGGACAGGGACATCTATAAGGGCCTGACCTTCTGGTCGCCCAATGTGAACATCTTCCGGGACCCCCGCTGGGGCCGGGGCCACGAGACCTACGGGGAGGACCCCACTTTGACGGGGAGTTTGGCGGCGGAGTTCATCAAGGGCCTGCAGGGGGACGGGGCATACATGCGGGCCGCGGCCTGCGCCAAGCACTTTGCCGCCCACTCGGGGCCCGAGGCCCAGCGCCACGGCTTTGACGCCAAGGTCACCCCCAGGGACCTGGAGGAGACCTACCTGCCCGCCTTCGAGGCCTGCGTGAAGGAGGGGCGTGTGGAGGCCGTCATGGGGGCCTATAACCGCACAAACGGCGAAGTCTGCTGCGGAAGCCCCGCCCTGCAGAAGATCCTGCGGGAGGACTGGGGCTTTGAGGGCCACTATGTGTCGGACTGCGGGGCGGTGAAGGACTTCCACGAGCACCACGGGATCACCGGCCGGCCGGAGGAATCGGTGAAGCTGGCCCTGGAAAACGGCACCGACGTAAACTGCGGCTGCACCTACCAGAAGATTCTGAACGCCCTTAAGGAGGGCATCCTGGACGAAAAGTACGTGACAGAGTCCTGCATCCGGCTTTTCACCACGCGCTTCCTGCTGGGGCTCTTTGACAAGACGGAGTTTGACAGCCTGGGCCAGCTGGACGTGGAGACGGAAGAACATCTGGCCCTCTCTGAGCGGGCGGCCAGGGAGAGCATGGTGCTCCTTAAAAACGACGGGCTGCTGCCCCTTGACCTGCAGGGCCTTTCCGTCGTCGGCGTCATCGGCCCCAACGCGGACAGCCGGGCGGCCCTTATGGGGAACTACCACGGCACGGCCTCCCGGTACATCACTATCCTGGAGGGCATACAGGACGCCGCCGGGCCCGCGGGGGTGCGGGTGCTGTACTCTCAGGGGTGCCACCTTTTCGGGGAGAGGGCCGAGAGCCTTTCTCAGGGCGGGTACATAGACCGCCTGGCCGAGGCCCAGGCCGTGGCGGCCCATTCTGACGTGGTGGTGATGGTGCTGGGCTTGGACGAGACCCTGGAAGGGGAGGAGGGCGACGCGGGCAACGCCTACGCTTCCGGCGACAAGCGTGACCTGCGCCTGCCCGCCCCTCAGGAAAAGCTTATGGAAACAATTTTAGGCTGCGGCAAGCCCGTGGTTCTGATAAACATGACCGGCAGCGCCGTGGACCTGGGCGTCGCCCAGGAGAAGGCCGGGGCCCTGCTGCAGGCCTGGTACCCCGGGCCCCGGGGCGGCAGGGCGGCGGCGGACATCCTCTTTGGCAGGGTGTCGCCCTCGGGCAAGCTGCCCGTCACCTTCTATAAGGGCACAGAGGATTTGCCGGACTTTACCGACTACTCCATGGAGGGCCGCACTTACCGCTTCTACCGGGGCGAGCCCCTGTACCCCTTCGGTTTCGGCCTGACCTACGGGAACTGCCGGGTCACCGGGGCCTCTTGGGCGGAGACGGACCCGGAACGCCTGTCTTTGCGGGTGGCCATGCGGGGCGGCGAAAGGGAAACGGAGGAGGTGCTGCAGGTCTACGTAAAGGCCGAAGAAGCCCCCTGCGCGCCCCCGAACCCGGTGCTGGCGGCCTTTAAGCGGGTGCGCCTGGGGCCGGGGGAGGAAAAGACTGTGACGGTCCCCCTGCCCGGGCGGTGCCTTACCACCGTAGACGAAGCCGGGAAGCGGGCCCTGCGGGGCAGGCGCTTTACGTTTTACGCCGGGTTCTGCCAGCCGGATGAACGCAGCGCCCAGCTGGGCGGCGGCGCGCCGGCACAGGCGGAACTGGTGCTGTAAAAAATGTTTTTTTCATAGACAAAGCCGCCCTGGCCGTGGTATAATGACAGGAAGGAAAGCGGACGGCTGACCCGCTGTGACAGAGGAGGAGACCATATGGACAAACAGCAGTTAGTGTGGCAGGATGAATTCAACATCGGGGTGGAAAGCATCGACAAGGAGCACCGGCGGCTTTTCAAGATCGTCAACAAGCTCTTCGCCTTCGACGAGGAGGAGCAGATCAACCCCCGGGCCTGTCAGGAGGGCGTGAAGTACTTCAAGGCCCACGCGGTGAAGCACTTTGCCGACGAGGAGGAGTACATGGACTCCATCGGCTACGAGGGGGCGAAGCGCCATAAGGAGATACACAGGGGCTTTCGGGAGAACACCCTGCCCGCCTTGGAAGCGGAGTTAGAGCACTCTGACTACGCGCCGGACGCCATCGACCACTTCCTGGGGGTGTGCACGGGGTGGCTCATCGGCCACACCCTCACAGAGGACCAGGCCATCGTGGGCGAGGGCCACAGCACCTGGGGGAACCTTCTGCCCCAGGAGGAGGTGGAGGTGCTCAAGAAGGTCATCGCGAAGCTCGTGAACGACATGTTCCAGCTGGAGGCCCAGATGGTCAGCGACACCTACGGCGGCGAGAAGTTCGGCAAGGGCGTGTACTACCGGCTGGCCTTCGGCGCGGCCCAGAAGGAGGTGCGCCAGGAGGTCTTCATGGTCTTCGAGGAAAAGCTGCTTTTGGGCACCATGGGCAAGGTCATGGGCCTGAAATCCCCGAAGCTCGACAGCAAAATGGTCCATGCGGCCCGGTACACCATCCGGCAGTTCGTGGGGCGCGTCATGGAGCAGATCCCCACCGCCTCCGGGTATGAGCTCAAGGAGGAGAACCTTCTGTCCTTCGAGCAGTTCCAGGAGGTCTTCCAGAAGGAGAAGCCCCAGGTGAGCCTGCTCTTTAACACCGGCGGGCAGGGCTACTTCTCCTACAGCGTCATCGCCCCCCACCTGCTGGAGCAGGGCGTGGGCGACTCCATCCAGGACGACAACGCCCTGGAAAAGGTAGAGAAATTCCTGCAGAAGCGCGAGGAGGAACAAGTCATCTCCGCCTCGAAAAAGAAGAAGATACTGGTGGTGGACGATTCCCTTACTATCCGCCAGGGCATGAAGTCGCTTCTGGAGACGGATTATGATGTCTCCCTGGCAAGCTCTGGGGCGGCTACCATCCGGGCCATCACCCTGGACAAGCCGGACCTGGTGCTCTTAGATTACGAGATGCCCGTGTGCGACGGCCGCCAGACCCTGGAGATGCTGCGGGCTGAGGAGGAGTTTTCTGACCTGCCCGTCATCTTCCTCACGGGCCGGCGGGACCGGGACACCATGATAAACGTCATGCCCCTGCACCCGGCGGGGTACCTGCTGAAGTACTTAAAGCCCGATGAGATAAAGGGGAAGATCGATAATTTCTTTAACCGGTAAAAAGGATAGAAAAAGGGCCCCGGCACGCGGGAGAGGTAACGTAAGGAAGTTACCTCTCCCGCTATTTTTGTAGTCAGCCGAATTTCTCCCTAAACCTCACTGTGCCGGAAAGTATTCCTGTGGGTATCTGGGGCCA
>CANRZD010000052.1 GCA_947644325.1 uncultured Clostridia bacterium | reverse complement strand
GCGCAGCTTGGACACATCCACGATCTGCCCGGCCTTGCGGCTCACAGCCTCCGCCGCCGATTTTGCGTTTATGACCACGTCGTCTAAAATACCCATAGCGTTTGCCTCCTTTATATGGTTCCGGTTTTGATAGAGAGTTTCTCTCTTTCCTACTTAGTATTATACCACATCTTTCGAGAAAGTAAAGCGGTTTTTCCCTGTCGAATCTATTACAGAAATCTTAATGTCACCGGGGCCCCAGAAACTCCCGGAGCATAGAGCCGTCGGGGACCAGGGCCGCGTCCACGGGCTCGAAGCGCATGAGCCTGGATTCCAGGTCCCGGGCCTTTTTGTAGTAGAGGCTGTCGATTTCAATGGCCCGCAAAAGCGGGATGGCCACCGTGCGCAGCACGCAGGGCTCGTAGATGTGGATGGAGTTCACCGTGTAGTCGGCCCAGATGCGGTAGGGGCGGATATAGCGGTTCTCCCCCTCGATGACCTGGGGCCACATGGAAAGGGTGCGCTCGGCGGGGCTGTTCCGATACTTGATGTCCCGCACGATCCGGCGCACCAGGCGCAGGTTCATGGGGGAGAGGACCTCGCCGTTGGCGTCCTTGATCTGCTGCTTGACGCTTACATAGAGCTTTACATAAGAGTTTTCCGGCAGGCCCCGGGTAAAGAGGGGGTTTAGGCCGTGTATGCCCTCCACAATGACCATTTCCTCCGGGGCGATCTCATAGCGGGCGTCCTCCCCGTCGGGCCTCCCCAGCTGGAAGCTGTAGTGGGGCACCGAGAATTTCCCCGTGGAAATGACGCCCGAAAGGCACGCGATGATCTTCTCCGCGTCCAAAGCCTCCACGGTCTCGAAATCGTAAGAGCCGTCGGGCAGGCGGGGGGTGCGGTCCCTTCCCAGGTAGAAGTCGTCTAAAGAGATGATGGTGGCCTTGATGCCGAAGCCCGCCAGATAGTCCCGCAGCAGGTGGGCGGTGGTGGTCTTGCCGCTGCTGCTGGGGCCCGAGAGCATGATGATGCGGGCCCGCTTCTTGCGCTCTGAAATATTGCGGGCCACGTTTCGTAGGCTCTCCCGGTAGGCGCCCTCCACCTCCTCCACCATGTTGGCGGGGTCCGTCACGGCGCCGTCGTTTATTTGTTCCAGATGATTGATGTATTTAATGTAGCCGCTGGCGAAATTGCTCATAAAGCCGGGTCACACCGTCCTTTCGCTCTAATATTTCCCCGTGGCGGGAAATGTATTCGGTTGGGTACTTGAAATTGAAAATGCGCTCCAGCCGGTCCGAGTAGGGGTCCCTGAGCTTCGTGACGCCCCCGGCCCCGCAGGCGATCACCGAGGCGCACTCGTCCATGGTGTAGATGTTGTACCGGCAGACCTCCCCGGGCTTTGCCCAGCCGGTGTTCTCCAGGTTCCCGGCCATGCGGGTCTGGCGGTAGAGGTAGTAGGGCATATACCCCTCCTCCGTCAGCCGGCGGATGGAATAGTCCATCATGGCGGCGGTCTCCTCCTGGCACCTGTGAAGGCCCGTGCCCCCTTCCGCCTCGATGCGCGCCCCGCGCTTTAGGGCCAAAGAGTGCATAGTCACATTCTCGGCCCCCAGGGACAAGACCCCCTCCAGGGTGCGCTCAAAGCCCGTAAGAGAGTCCCCCGGCAGGCCCACGATCAGGTCGCAGTTGATGCTCGTAAAGCCCGTTTCCCTCGCCAGGGCAAAGGCGTCCAGCACCTCCTGGGCGGTGTGCAGGCGGCCGATGTTCTTTAGCACTTCGTCGGAAAGGGTCTGGGGGTTTATGCTCACCCGGGTGACGCCGCCCGCCTTCAGGGCCATAAGCT
Source organism: uncultured Clostridia bacterium (assembly GCA_947644325.1). Lineage (GTDB taxonomy): Bacteria > Bacillota > Clostridia > Oscillospirales > Acutalibacteraceae > Acutalibacter. The sequence continues at coordinate 13,033 of CANRZD010000052.1, read as the reverse complement.
TCTCCCGGGTGATGGTGTCCGGCCGCCCGGCCTCCACCGTGAACTCTGTGCAGCAGGACATATCGAAAAGCCCCCGCACCTGCCCGCACAGCTCCTCCAGCTGCCCCGCCGAAAGGGTAGTGGGCGTGCCGCCCCCCACGTACACGGAGACCAGCCGCAGCCCCAGGGCCGCTGTGATCCGGGCGGTTTTTTTGAGCTCCTCCAAGAGCAGGGCGAAGTAGGGCCCCATGAGCTTCCCCGCGTGCTTTACGTCCTGGGAAATAAAGGAGCAGTAGGCGCACCGGGTGGGGCAGAAGGGGATGGAGATGTAAAGCGCCCAGTCGTTTTCAGAGAGGGCCGACACCGTGGGCCCCTGGGCCCGCAGGGTCCGAAGGGCCAGGCTGGCCCTGGGGGCGCTCACATGGCAGCGGGTGCGAAATTTCTTTACGCCCCCGTCTTCCCCCAACTCCTCCACGTACTGGCGCAGGAGCTTCACCGGGTGTATGCCCGTGAGCATCCCCCAGGCGGGGGTCTGGCCCGTGAGCTCTGTGAAGGCCCCATAGAGAAGGTCCGTCATGGCGTACTCCTCCAAGGTGGGCTGGGCGTGAATTTTTTCCACCACCCGCTCCCCGTCCGACACCCGCGCCGTGTACACCCCCGTTTCATAGAGCGCCTGGGCCCAGGGCTCCCCGGGGGCAGGGGAGAGGGCGTCTGTCACCTTCACGTGGCTGTAGGGGAAAAACAGGCGGCAGAGGTTTTCACACTCGTAGCGGTAGGGATGGTTCCTAAGGTGCAGCTGCATGGGCGGTCACCCCTTTTTCTTTATTGCCTTGTGGAGAAGCTTTTTCAGGCTGTACTGCTCTGTGAGCTCCGGCCGCAGGTCTGTGCAGAGATGGAGCAGGTACGCCGTGGAAACGGCAAAGTAAATGGTCACATTGGGCCGGCGCAGCACGTAGCCGGAGATCTGGGCGGCCAGGATAGCCAAGAGGAACGCCATGCCCGCGGCCCCCGTCTCGATGGTGAGAAAGCGCCTGAGCCCCTGCCACAGCCCCAGGGCCAGCCTTTTCTGCCTGGGGCCCTTTACGGGCGGCAGCTCTTTCATGGCTCGGGCCACATCGGCCCCCAGGGCCCGCACCACCACAAAGGCCATATACAGGAACACCAGCATATAAAGGGCAAAGCCCATGTACCCGAAGAAATAGTAGATGGCCGGGAAGTCGTTTTCCAGGTCATAGATGGTGCCGCCCACCACCACCTCGCTGTATTCGTACCCCAAAAGGCGGGTGCACAGGTCCTTTTCCTCCCACACCATCTGGGAGAAAAGCGACTTCATCACTCGGAAATCCGACAGGGTGCTGGCGGTGGTGCTGTAGCCGTAGGCCTCCATGACACGGTAAAGGCCGAAGCGCTGGTTCATGTCCTCGAAGAAATAGCCGTAGGGCATAAAGAGGCCGTTTTCCTCCTTGTCCGTATACACGTAGAACAGCCCCCGGTGGATCTCCTCCATGGTGGCCTCGGGCTGCTTCTTTTTCGAGTTCTGGGCGTCCTCGATGGCGTCCTTGTCCGCGCTGTTTTCCTGCAGGGTCTGCTCTACCTGCTGGTCGTTAAGGTCCCGGGAATAGGCGGACATCCTCTCCCGCAGGGCCATGGGCGACTGGTGCAGGAACACCGCGGCCAGCACCACCACCGCCGCCATGGGCAGGATGTACCGCAGGCCTCCTTTGCCCAGCTGCAGCGCGAAAAGGAAGATATAGGCAAAAGCGATGACAAAGATGGCGTAGAAGGTAAGCTTCGTGCCCGTGGCGTAGAAAAGGCCGAAGCACAGGGCCGTCATGATGAGAAACAGGGGGTACTTCTCCCGGCTGTAGGCCCAGTAAAGGGCAAAGGGCGCTGTGAGCACCAGTATGGTGCTCTGGGCGTTTGGGATGCTGAACCAGCCCATCATGCCCACAAAAAGCTCGCTGTAGGTGTACTGGGGCCGGCCCAGCACCCAGGGCAGCAGGGTGAAAACCCAGAAGAACAGGAAGTTGAGCCCGCAGGCCGCCAAGACAGCCCTGCGCACCCGGCGGCCCTTGCGGAAAAAGGTCGCCAGGGACAGGGTGAACACCAGGTAGCTGACAATGCGCAGGAAGTTGGCCGCGTCCTCTACCACAGACTGGTAGCCGATGCGAAAGCAGTTTGCCATGTGTATGAGCCAGAAGACCCCGGCCAAAGCGTAGAAAAGCACATAGAGCCTTTTCCTGTCGCTTGTAAAAAAGCCCAAGAGGCCCACCGCCGCCATGAGGGCGAAGCGCAGCAGGGTAGAGAGGGCGTTGCTGCCCAGCTCCCCCAGGAAAAAGGACAGCACGTCCAGCAGGGGCTGCACCGCGATAAGGGCAAACACCAGCGCCGGCAGCCGGCAGCTTAAGGCCTCCTTTACGGTTTTACTCATAGGGACCCTCCATCAGCGGCTTTCCAGGCGGGCTTCCACCTTCTTCTGCTTTTTCTTCTTTTCGGGCTTGATGTCCTTCCCCCTGAGCTTCCGGCTGAAGCCCATGTTCTTTTTGAGCTCGTCGCCAAGCTGCTCCGCTATGACGGCATAGGCTTCGTCACTAAGGCCGTTGAGCAGTACGGAGGTGATCACCGAGCGCAGGTCCATGTCGCCGTTTTTATACATGTCGTCCAGAAGGGCGCAGAGCTTCTTCATGGGCTCGCCCTGGGGGCGGGATTTCGAGAGAGCCTCGCACCGGGAGACCACCTTTTCTTTTATAAAGGTGGCGGGGCGCACCTGCCCGTACACGATCTTCTCCCCGTTTATCTCCTCCTTGAGCTCCGGGAAGACGTTCACCAGCCGGTTCACAAAGAAAGCCGGGTCCACGCTGCGGTCCTCGTCCTTGCCGCGCCGGCGCTTCTGCTGGGCCTGCTTGATCTGCTTGGGGCCCCGCACGACCTCCAGGAAATCGTTTGCGATGCTCTCGGCGTCGGCCCGCTCCCCCTCCTTCTCATCAAAGAGCCACAGGGCCAGCCGCCGCCAGGGGCCCGGCACGCCGTCCTCGTCCAAAGTGGCGCTGCGCAGCTCGAAGTGCCCGGCCTTCTCATCGTACAAAAGGCTGTAGGCCACAGACTCCGCCGTGTACATGACGGCCCGGCCCGCGTCCTCCTCCAGCGGCTTCCCTTCCCCGAAGCCCTGGTTCATCAGCTCCTCGCCCAGCTTGCTTTCTATCCACTCAAAGGCATTGAAATCCAAACAAAATCACTCCAAAAAAAGTTTTTCTACAGGTCTTTAGTATACCATGCCCCCGCCAAAAGGTCAAGGGAAACCAAAGCAGGGCCGGGTGCTCCCAGCCCTGCCTGCCAGTATTTTTACTTTTCGTTCACATATTTATGCAGGGTGCGGCGCACAGCCCCCGGCCCCGCGAAAAGCTCCGCCGCCATGCCCTCGATTTTTTCCCCCAGCCCGGCTTCGTACAGGTCCAGGCCGAACACGTCCTCCCGGGCAAAAAGCGCTTTAAGGCAGCCCATGTCCTGGGGGCCCTGCCGCACCTCTAAGGGCGCCACCAAAGCCTGCAGCTCCTCTAAAAGCGGGTCCGGGGAGGGGGCGAAGGGCTGGCCCTTATCGTCTACGCCCTTTAAGTACCGGGCGTACCCCGCCAGCACCAGGGGGATCAGGGTGAGGCCCTCTGTGGGCAGGCCCCGGCGCTCGTAGGCTTTCAAGGTCTCCCCGAAGCGGATGGCCAGCTTCTGGGAGGTGTCTGTGGCGATGCGCTGGGGGGCGTCGGGCATAAAGGGGTTCGGAAGGCGCTTTGTGAGCACCGCGTCGATAAATTCCCGGGGCTTCAAGACCCCCGGGTCCACCACAACGGGCATGGCCTCCTCGTAGCCCATCCTGGTGATAAGGCCCCGGATGTCCCCGTCCTCCATCTCCGCTGAAATGAGCTCGTACCCCAGCAGGCACCCGTAAAGGGACATGGCCGTGTGCAGGGGGTTCAGGCAGGTGCACACCTTCATCTTCTCCACCTTGTCCACAGTGTCCCGGGGCGCAAAGAGCACCCCACTAAGCTCCAGGGGCGGCCGCCCGGCCGGGTAATTGTCCTCTATGACCAGATACCCGGTCTCCTCGGCGTTTACAAAGGCGGCGGTGTAGGTGTTCTTTTCCGTGACGATGACCCCGCTGTCTTCAAACCCCGCCTCCTCCAGAAGCTTCTGTATCTTCCCGTCCGGCCGGGGGGTGATCTTGTCGATCATGCTCCAGGGGCAGGCCACCCGCCCGGGGTCCTCCAGGTAGGAAAGGAAGCCCTCTGGCACAAGGCCCGACTCTTGCCAGGCCCTGCCGTAGGCCAATATGCCCGCCCGTACTTTATCGCCGTTGTGAGAGCAGTTGTCCATGCTCTGCAAAGTCACGGGCCGCGCCCCGGCCTCAAAGCGGGCAAGCAGCAGCCGGGTCAGCTTCCCCATGATGCCCAGGGGAAGAAGGCCCCGCTCTGTGTCCCCCGGGGGCACGGCGTAGCCCTTTTCGGTGATAGTAAAGCTCACCATCTGCAGGGACGGCGCCCGGAAGATTTCCTCCAGCCGGGCCCAGTCCTCCGGGAAGGCGGGGTCGGCCTTCAGGCTCTCTGTCACAGAGCCGATGACCTTCTTCTCCGCGCTCCCGTCAGATTTCAGTACCGCCAGAAGGCTCAGGCCGTCAAAGGGCCGGTAGGCCTTGTGGATGATCTCGTAGTCAAAGCCCTCCGCCACAATGACGCCCTTGTCGTAGGCCCCGCTTTCCAGCAGCCGCTGCAGCACCTCCGCCGGAAAGGCCCGAAAGATGTTCCCGGCCCCAAAGTGCAGCCATGTGGGGGCCTTTCTCGTGTTTTCGCATACCTTTGCCCGGTCAAAGCGGGGCAGGGCGATGCCCGCCCGCTGCCAGGGGGCCGGGTCTTTTATCCCTTCTGTGTTCAGCTTCATACGCGTTCCTCCCTGTTGTTTCTTACGATGATATTACCATTTTTCCACGAAAACCGCAAGGGTGTTTTTACCCCCTCACTCCCCGCCGGCGTTTTTCTGCCGCAGGTGCTGGATGATACTGTGCAGCAGCTGCATGTCCTCCTCTGTCAGCCCGGCGGCGTTTATGGACGGGGACTTGTCCACGCCCAGAAGGAAATCGGTGGAGACCTTGAAAAGCTCCGCCAGCTCCACCACATATTGGGTGGAGGGCACCGATATGCCCATCTCCCAGGCGTTGACGCTGGAGCGGGTGATGCCCAGGCGCTTGGCCAGGGCCGCCTGGGTCATGCCGTGCTGCTCCCGCAGGGTTTTGATTCGGCTGGCTACCATAAAGACCACCTCCCTTATCATTTTATTCTGTCCAAATGATATTTCATTATCATTTAGATGTTATAACTTGACAAACGGGATTTTTTGTGGTATGGTAGCCATGGAATTTTGTACGGGAAAGGGGGCGCTTTTCATGCCAAAGGGCAGGCCCAGAAAGACTATAACAGGCGAGGCCCGCGCCCAGCCGGAGACCCGGCGGGACTGCCGGGACCGGGAGAAAGAACAGCTGCGGGAGGAAATGCAGATCGGCGCGCGGCTGCGGCGGGTGCGCCGGGAGCACTTGCTGACACAGGAGCAGGTGGCCGCCCGGCTCTCCCTGAACCGCACCGCCTACACCCACTACGAAAACGGCGTCAACATGCCCGACGTGCTCACCCTGGCGCGGCTGGCGGCGGTGTACGGGCTGTCCTTACAGGAGTTTGTGGGGTTTTTGGCGGGCGGGGAGGGGGAAGGGGATAAAGTGCCATGAAAAGGGGCTTGCCATCTGCCTGTTCGCAGAGGGCGGGCCCCTTTGACATCCTTCCGCCCTCGTGCTATACTAAAAATATAGATTCGTACTATTTTTTCTCACCGGGGACTACGAGGAGCAGGAGGCAGAAAAGAAATGAACCTACAAGAATTAAAACCCCAGGTAAAAGAGGTGTGGCGGCTGAGCCTGCCCGCCATTTTGACCCAGATCACCACCATCGCCATGCAGTACATAGACTCGGCCATGGTGGGGGCCCTGGGGGCCAACGCCTCGGCCTCCATCGGGCTGGTGTCCTCCAGCACCTGGCTCTTAAACGGCGTGACCCACGCGGTGTCGGCGGGCTTCTCCGTGCAGGTGGCCCACCACATCGGCGGCGAGAACGAGAAAAAGGCCCGGGACGTGGTGCGCCACGGGCTCATAACGGCCTTTATCGTTTCCAGCCTATTATGCCTGCTGGGGCTGGGGCTCAGCGGCCCCTTGCCCGCGCTCCTGGGCGGCGACCCGGCTATCCTGGCAAACTCCACCGCCTACTTCATGATGTTCGCCCTGATGCTGCCCTTCTCCCAGCTCAACTCCCTCACGTCTACCTTTTTACAGTGCTCGGGCGACATGGTGACCCCCAGCATCTTAAATGCCGTCATGTGCGGGCTGGACGTGCTGTTCAACTCCATCTTCATCCCCCGCTTCGGGGTGATGGGCGCGGGCATGGGCACCACCCTGGCCTGCGCCACGGTCTCTCTGCTGATGGCGTGGCGGTGCTATTTTTGCAGCAAATCCCTGCGTTTTCGCCGGGAAAAGTGCCATTTTGACCCGGAAATCTTACGAAAAGCGCTGAAAATCGGCGCGCCCCTGGCGGTGCAGGAGGTCGCCATGAACAGCGCTATGGTTGCGGCTACCCGCATCATCGCCCCGTTGGGCCCGGTGTCCATCGCCGCAAACTCCTTTGCCGTGACGGCCGAGAGCCTGTGCTATATGCCCGGCTACGGCATCGGTTCGGCGGCCACGACCCTGGTGGGCCGCAGCGTGGGCGCGGGCAATGTGGAGCAGGCCCGGCGCTACGGCAATATCTGCACCACAATGGGCGCGGCCTTCATGACCCTGACGGGCCTGTTGATGATGGTGTTCTGTCCGTTTGTCTTCCGGCTGCTCACGCCTGACCCCGCTGTGCGGGAATTAGCGGCGCAAGTCCTGCGCATCGAGCTGCTGGCAGAGCCGCTGTTCGCCATCTCCATCGTGGCGGCGGGGGCCTTGCGCGGGTTGGGCGACACCTTCGTGCCCAGCCTGATGAACCTGGGCAGCATTTGGGTGGTGCGCATCGGCCTGGCCCTGGTGCTGGTAGGCTGGCTGGGATTGCCCGGTATGTGGATCGCTATGGCATCGGAACTGTGCGTCCGTGGGCTTTTGATGCTATACCGGCTGCGGACCTCGAAGTTCTATGAGAAATTTAAGGAGAGCGGGGCGGAAATGGGGGCTTGACGGGCTTTCGCACCCCATGCTATACTCATAAAAAACGAGGTGGTTTCAGTGGCAAAATGCGCTCTTTTTGATATCGACAATACGCTGCTGCTAAAAAAGCCTACAATAGTGGAAAAAGTGTTCGAGCTGGCCCGGCAGCGCAGGCCCTCGCTGCCGCTGGAGGAGGTAGAAAAAGCCTACGCGGCCAGCGAGCTTTGGCAGGGGGCGCAGATCCGAAAGGAAAACGAGACCGGCGTGCGCATGAGCGACGAGGAGTATCTGCAGAATGTGGCTGCCATCTACCAGCAGGGGCTGGGCCTGGACCCGGGGGTGTGCGAGGAGTTCCGGGCTCTGTTCGGCCGGAAGTACGCGGAGGAGTACCAGATAGCGCCCGGTGTGCCGGAGGGCCTGGCCCGAATCAGGGAAGCCGGTATCTGCATGGGGGTGGTCAGCAACAACCACAGCGGCGTGCGGAAGGCCCTGGAGGACCTGGGGCTGGCGGGGTTTTTCCGCTGTGTGGTGATCTCTGAAGAGGTTGGCCTTTACAAGCCGGACCCGGAAATCCTGCGGTATGCCTGCAGGCAGCTGGGCGCCCCCTGCGAAAACTCCGTCTACGTGGGGGACCACCCCTTTGACGTGCTCTGCGCCCATTCGGCCGGGATGCCGGCCATATGGATGCCTGTAAACCGATTTATGGAAATACCCGGATCTATTTCCGCCCCAGAATATACAGCGCGTTCTTTTGGGGAAGCGGCCGATTTTTTGGGTCAATTTTTTTCGGAAAAACTGTGAATCTGGATAAATGAAAATCACCTATCCTTGTCCAAACCTTGGGGGTTCAGGACTGGATAGGTGATTCTTTATAGTTCACTGTCCTTGCCTTTTCCGATATTCCACCGGTGAGCACCCGAAGGCTCTGCGGAAGCTCTCGCTGAAATAGCTGGGGCCGGAAAAGCCAGTTTCAAAGCAGACCTCCGTCACGGTCATGTCGGTACTGCGCAAAAGCTCCATGCCCTTGCGCAGGCGGAACTCGATAAGGTAGCCCAGGGGGCTCTGGCTGCTGTATTTGTGGAAGACCTTGCAGCAGGTGGACTTGCTCACGCGGCCCGCCCGGGCGATGTCCTCCAGGGTCACCTTCTCTTTATAGTTCTTCTGGATGAAGGCCACCATGCTCTGCAGGGCGTGCAGGTTCTGGTTCCTGGGCCGGGGCGCGTCCGGGGGATGGGGGAGGTTCGTGTACAGCTCCTCCCAGATCTCCCACAGCTTCGCCTGTACCCGCAAGGGGCCCGCGGGCCCCTGCAGGCTCTCCACGGCCTCCCGCAGAAGCCCGCACAGCTTCCCGGCCCAGCCGTCTCTTTCCAGCAGGACGTAGGGCGGGGCGTTTGTCAAGACGGGCTCGATAAACATGCGCTCTACATAAGGGGAGGCGCACAGCAGCATGGGGTGCACCAAGAGGCATATATAGCGGCAGTCCGACCTGTCCGGGGAGGAATCGAAGTGGAGCTGCCGGGAATTGACGAAGATGCCGTCGCCCTCTGTGACGGTCACCGGCGTGCCGTTTACATGGCAGACCTTCTTGCCGGAGAGCATTACGGTGAACTCCAGGTCGTCGTGCCAGTGGGCCAGGGTGGTCAGGCTGGGGAACTGGCTCAGGTGACCCTTCGCGTTTGCATAGACGGGAAAATCGGCGGCCCGGGTGTAATCGAACAACTCCGACTGGTCGCCGCGCACTTTCAGCTGCATTTTTCTTACCTCCTAATAGAGAATATTGTTATAGGTTTTAGCCGAATTTTTATAGATATCCTGTGGTTTTAGCACTATAATGATAGCAGATTCAGGAAGGCGCGTCAAGGCCTTCCCAAAACAGGAGGTCAGAAAAATGAGTAATATTCGTTTTGGCATACACCTTTCCAGCGTCACGCCCTTCGTGCAGACAGAGGAGGAATTGTCCCACACCTTGAAAAAGCTGGCTGATATCGGCTATACCAGCGCGCAGCTATACGGGGTGCCCTACTCCATCCCGGATGAAGCCGTGGCCTCCGCCCTGAAGGAAGCGGGCCTTGCCTGCCCCGCCATGCAGGAGGACTATCCCTTCTCTCAGCCCGCGGAACGCATAGTGGAACGGGCCGCTGCCTGCGGCTGCCAGTACCTTGTCATCGCGCTGTTCCCCCTGCAGGTTGGGGACATCTACCACCTGGAGCACGTGGCCCGGAAGCTGGAGGAGATCTACAGGCTGGCAAAGGCGAAAGGCATTATTTTCAGCTTCCATCCCCTTCGCTGGGACTTCCGCCCCTTGGACGGCACGCCCATCTATGAAAGGTTGCTTGCCCAGCTGCCGGAGGACGCCCAGCTGACCTACTGCGTATACGGCTCTCTGGGGGCCGGCAGCACGCCGGAGGAAATTTTAAGGGCTTATGCCGGGCGGGTGGACCTGGTGCACTTCAAGGACCGCCGGAAAATGAGCGGCAACCGGGATATGCTGCTGCCCCTGGGCGAGGGCGAGGTGGACTGGGCGCCCATTGCCGCCGCCTGCAAGAAAGCGGGGGTCAAGTACATCTTCGCCGAGCAGGAGCGCTGGAGCCGGGACGCCTTCGACTGCGCCGCCGCCAGCTTCCGGTATCTGGAGGGGCTGGGGTTATAATTGCACTTTGCGGCCAAATGTGGATATGCAGGAAGTTCTGGAGCGCAAACTGCGGCAGATTAGCGCGGGGGACAGGGTGGCCATCACCTACAAAGGAGAAGGGCAGCGTGTAAAACGCTGCCCTTCTCCTTTGAAGAGTTTATATGATGAAACTTGTACGCGAATTATTTCCCCAAGAAGCGGAACAGGAAGATTGCCATCTCACCGCGGGTGCAGGCGCGGTCGGGCGTAAAAGTGGTGCCCTCGGCGTTGGTGCCTGCGGTGATGTTCTTGTTCACGGCCCACTGCACGGCGTCCTTGTAGAAGGCGTTGGCGGGCACATCAACAAACTTATTGCTGCCGGTGACGGCGGGCTTCTTGTCGTAGCGATGCAGGAAAGTCACCATCTCGCTGCGGCTGCAGTTGGCGTTGGGAGCGAAAGTGGTGGCGCTGGTGCCCTGGGTAATGCCGTTGTTCACCGCCCACTGGACGGCCTTCTGAATCTCGCTGTCGGAGGGCAGGTCAGTGAACTTGTTAGTGCCGGTGATAGCGGGGCTGCCCGCCGCGCGGTAGAGGAAGACCACCATCTGAGCGCGGGTGCAGGCGTTATAGGGGCTGAAGGTGCTGGCGCTGGTGCCCAGGGTGATGCCCTGTTCCACCGCCCACTTGATGGCCGTGCCGTACTCGGCGATGTCTTTGGGTACGTCGGTGAACAGATCGTACATGTGAGCGATGGTGGCGCTCACCGTCACGCTGCCCTTAGGCATGGTGAAACTATAAGTCCCATCGGCGTTCTTGGTGGCAGTTATATTACCATTCTCGCCCTTGACGGTAACGCCGGTGACCACATGGTACTTCTCGTTGGGCTTCACAGTCACGGTCACCTTGTCGCCCTCTTTGGCGGTGCTGACGTTGGTGGTCAGGGTGCCGTTAGCGGGAGAAGTGGTGGTGATGGTGCCGGGGGTAGTGGTGGTACCGCCGCCGGAGGGGCCGGTGATGGAGCCGCCGCCATTGCTATAGGGATTTACGGTGAAGGCTGTGGCTTTGCTGGGCATTTTACCAGTTTTGGTTGCCACAACATAGTAGGTGCTCTTTACAGCGGGGTTAACAACATTGAATTTTAGAGTTTTGGCGGTGGAATTCCAGACAGCGGGAATTTCGGTGCGCAGCTCACGGTCTTCGTAGACCTTTAAGGTGACCCCATCCGCATACGCATTGGAGAGTGTGAAGGTCGCCTCAGTAGCCTCTGCGGAGGGCAGGGTGAAGCTGGTGGTGCCAGCAGGCTGTTCAGTTGTCCCAACATCGGTGCCCACTGCAAAGGGAATTGTGAACAAGGGGGCCGCTGCAGTTGTCCCACTTTCACGGCCAACATATACGGCAACCTCATACAGACCGCCCCGCAAGGCTCCCTCATCTACAGCCTCAGACTTAAAACTAGTGAATTCGTAGCCGAATTTCTCGTCTGCATTTCCACTCTCATCTGTTTTGGAAGCATCCGCACCGAAAGTATAGGGAGTGGTGAGAACGCTTGTGTCATTTTTCAAGATATCAATGGTGTAGTCGCCCAACAGGCCGGAGCCCGGTGTGTTTTCATCACCGATGGTTAAGGTGACTGTTTTTTTGTCTTCACTCACCTCGACGTTTGTAGCGGGCTGAGTATAAAGGCCAGTGGGAATGGAACTGCCGCCAATCAAGACGCCCGCCTCTTTGCTTGCCCCTTCGTACAAATTGAGCAAAAGAGTGCTGTTGGCGGGAATGGGTTTGTCGGCTTTGGCCATGGTGGCATAGCTCCAGCGAATTACACCGTTTGTCTGCTTGGCACCAGTTGTAAATGTATCGGTGTCAAATTCAGTGCCGTCTTTGTCCAAAATTTCAAAGAAGTATCCTGTATTTGCTTTTAGGTTATCCACGCGGATCATCATGGTCTGGTCGAGAGCGTCCTTGCCAGCACTGGTAGACAAAATCGCAGGGTAGGTCACGCCGTTATAATCATCTTCTTTTAACAAACCCGATGCCGCAGCGTTAGCTCCCTTCCAGTTCCAGAAAAAACCTCCGGCCGTGACGCGGTTTACATGTGTAACTGTGCCTGCGTCCTCAGCTTCGGTACTGGTTACGTGATATGTATAGGGCGCATCGCCACTTGCCGCTTTGGCCTCATAACGTAGGGTTTCATCCAGGTACTCAACCGGCACTGGGCTGCTGAAGGAGCCGCCGGAGACGGTAATGTCTTTGGAATTATACTGACCGCTCCAAGTCTCAACTACAGATACGCCATCCGGTGCTATGAGAGTTCCGCCAGAGATGGCCAGCTTGCCTGTTGAATGCAAGTTGGGATTAGAATTGCTTACATTCCCAATTGTACCATAACCACTTGCAGTGCAAGTAAACGTACCATTTTTGATGGCCGCTTCATTCCAGTTTAAGATGACATACTGCGTAGTGTTTTTGAATGTACCATCATTGACTTCGAGAACACCGCCATCATCATTCTTTACAGTGTTCACACCGCCGGTAAAGGTTCCGCCATTGATTGTCAGCCTGGCATAAATAAATTCACCGGTTGAATCTACAACATCTTTTGTGTTTACATTTCTAATCAGGCTGGAATAACCGCCGGTAATAGTATCTCCATCAATCTTCGGTTGTACTGTGACACCGGCATTGATGGTCATAGTTCCCGCGTCGTTAACAATGGTGTACCAACTGTTACCGCCAGGAGTGGTTGTATTAGTACCTGCCTCTGCGCTGCGCATAAAAGTGCAGCCGTTTAGGATGGCGGTGCCGTTGTTTTGCAACGCCGCTTTTTGATGCGACGTATTGTCAATGGTACCATTGCCCATGATGGTCAGTTTGCCGCCCGCAGCAACGGTGATGGTGTGCGTTGTATCCTGGTTCGTCAGCTTAGCACCCTCAGCAAAGTTCAAGGTAATGTCCTTGCCGCTGCTAATGGTGATGCTTTCCGTTACAGTACCTGTAACTTCAATAGTTGTTGCTTCCGAAGCAGCATCAATCTTTGACTGAAGGGTAGCAGCTTCTCCAGTATCAGAGCCACCATTTTCTGTGCCGCCTTCACCCGCCGCCATCGCCGTCATAGGCGCCAAACTCAGCACCATCATAACAGCAAGCACCGCGGCCAAAATTTTCTTGCTCATTTGATTTTGTTCCTCCTTTTTAATTTTTTCTGAGCAAAGATTTTCAAGAAATATTCGCATTTC
>CANRZD010000051.1 GCA_947644325.1 uncultured Clostridia bacterium | reverse complement strand
CCGCGCCGTTGCGCGGTTTTTCGAGGGTGGCATCTTTTTTGCAATGCACACATGGTGCCGCTAACCGGGGTCGAACCGGTACGGTATTTCTACCGAGGGATTTTAAGTCCCTTGTGTCTGCCAATTCCACCATAGCGGCATATATGTTATTTTATCATACCGGGCGGGCAAAATCAAGAGGAAGGGGAAAATTTTGAGAGGGATTTTTCACAAAAAAGGTTTGCTTTGCACCCCAATATATAGTATAATCTAGGAAGTGGGGATCTCTCCCAGAATTTCTTTTGTGAAGGAGCCATGTTTTATGCATTATCTTGGTATTGACTTAGGCGGCACCAACATCGCCGTGGGCATCGTGGACGAGGAGCACAAGATCATCGCCCGCGCCAGCAGCAAGACGAAGACCGACAACGCCGAGCAGGTGGCCGACGCCATGGCCGAGACCGCCCGCCAGGCCCTCCAGAGCGCCGGGCTCACCCTGGCCGACGTGCCCTGGGTAGGCCTGGGCTCCCCCGGGACCATCAACAAGGCCACCGGCATCATCGAGTTCGCCAACAACCTGCCCTTCAAGAATACCCCCATGCAGGAAATGCTCTCCCAGCGGCTGGAGGGCAAGCCCGTGCTCATGGAGAACGACGCCAACGCCGCGGCCTTCGGCGAGTACATGGCCGGGGCCCTGAAGGGCGCTGACAACGCCATCGCCATCACCCTGGGCACAGGTGTGGGCGGCGGCATCATCATCAACCACAAGATCTACTCCGGCAGCAACTTCGCCGGGGCCGAGCTGGGCCACACGGTCATCGTGGTGGACGGCCGCCCCTGCACCTGCGGCCGCCACGGCTGCTGGGAGACCTACGCCTCCGCCACCGGCCTCATCAAGACTACGAAAGAGCACATGGCGGACGCCCCCAAGGACTCCCCCCTGTGGACCTTAGTGGAAGGCAACATCGACAACGTGAACGGCCGCACCGCCTTTGACGCCATGCGCCAGGGCGACCCCGTAGGCAAGGAAATCGTGGACGAGTACATCCACTACTTCAGCGTGGGCCTTATCGACATGATCAACATCTTCCAGCCCGACATCCTTTGTGTGGGCGGCGGCATCAGCAACGAGGGCGAGACCCTGCTGGCCCCGGTGCGGGAGTATGTGGACAAGGAGCAGTACGCCATGAACTCCGCCAAGAAGACCACCATCTGCCGGGCGAAGCTGGGCAACGACGCCGGCATCATCGGCGCGGCCCTGCTGGGCAAGATGGAGGACTAAGGGGAAGCCATGTCCATTTCGAAAAAAAACTTCGGCCCGCTGCCGGACGGCCGGGAGGCCTCCCTGTACACCTTAAAAGGCAAGGGCGGCCTGACTGTGGAAGTCACCGACTACGGCTGCCGCATCCACCGCCTGTGGGCCCCGGATAAGTCCGGCGCCCTGGGGGACGTGGTGTTGGGCCACCGCACCCTGCCGGAGTACTTCGGCGAAAACTACCAGGGGGCCCTGGTGGGCCGCTACGCCAACCGCATCGGGAAGGCCGTCTTTTCTCTGGAGGGGGAAACCTACCCCCTTTCGAAAAACGACGGGGAAAATTCTCTGCACGGCGGGCCCGGGGGCTATCACCAGGTGCTGTGGCAGGCACAGGTGCAGGACGGCCCGGAGCCGAAGATCACCTTCACCCACACAAGCCCCGACGGCGACGAGGGCTACCCCGGCACGCTCAAAATGCAGGTCACTTACACGGTGACGGAGGATAACAGCCTCTCTTTGGAGTACACCGGGGTCTCGGACAAGCCCACGCCTTTTAACCTGACGAACCACTCTTTCTTTAACCTGACCGGGGACCCCCAGGGGAAAATTTTCGGCACCACCCTGCAGATAAACGCCCAAAAGGTCACCGCCGTGTCGGATGACCTGATCCCCACGGGAGAGCTTCTGCCGGTGGCGGGCGGGCCCCTGGACTTTACCGCCCCCAAGCCTTTGGGACAGGACATGTTCTGCGGCGACCACCTGATGCAGGTGTGCGGGGGGTACGACCACAACTTCTGCCTGGAGGGGGAGGGCTTTCGGAAGATTGCCGAGGCCTGTGAGCCCGTCAGCGGCCGGGTCATGGAGGTCTGGTCTGACTTGCCCGGGGTGCAGCTTTACACCTTTAATAAGGTGCCAACACCCCTTGTGGGCAAGGACGGCTTGCCCATGCAGCCCCACACGGCCTTCTGCCTGGAGACCCAGTTCTACCCGGATTCCCCCAACCAGCCGGGCTTCCCGTCCTGCATCCTGACGCCGGGCGAGCCTTTTGTGACGAAGACTGTGTACCGTTTTTCCGCCAGATAAGACCCACCGCCGGGCCGCCTGGGCAAACGCCGGGGCGGCCTGGCTTTTCCCTGAGACAAGGAGGTGCAGCCCATGAAACGAACGAAATTCCTCCTCGCGCTGGCTTTACTCCTTACCCTTGCGGTGGTTTTTCTCCAAACCCTTGACGAGTACAGAGGCGAGGTATTCTCCGTGCCCATCAATGTGCCGGAGGGGGCGTCGGGGTTTGTCTACTCCCATTGGGAGCTGATGTCCCATACCGGCGCCATGACCCTTTCGGCTTACCCGAATGTGGGGGACACCCGGGTGGCCCTGCTGCCCCTGGACGACACAAAGCCGCCGGAGCCCGTTTACATCACCCCCGGCCTGGAGGTAGATCTGCAGGCAGAAAAAGGAAAGTGGTACAAGGTGGGCGTAGACGTAGGGGAGAACCACGAAGCCGCCCAGCTCTTCATTGACGTGCGGGTGTACGCTGCGCGCGTCCCATAAAACAGAAAGGAAGTGCGGACCATGAAAAAGGAAAAATCCTGCGGGGCCATCGTCTGCCGCCAGAAGGACAGCTGGGTGGAGGTGCTGCTCATATGCCACAAAAACGGCGGCCACTGGGCTTTCCCCAAGGGCCACGTGGAGAAGGGGGAGTCAGAGAAGGACACCGCCCTGCGGGAAATTAAAGAGGAGACGGGGCTTAAGGTAAAGCTCAACACGGCCTTTCGCCACACGGTGGCCTACAGCCCCAAGCCCGGGGTCATGAAGGACGTGGTCTATTTTGCCGCCGAGGCCGCCGGAGGGAAGCAGAAGGCCCAGGAGGAAGAGGTCACCGGCATGCGGTGGCTGCCCCCCCAGGAGGCTTTGGGCCTTATCACCTATGAAAACGACAAGGAGACCCTGCGGGCCTTCCTGCGCTGGTGGGAGGAAAGCCCCCCCGAAAAAGAATAGCCCTAAAGAAAGCCCGCTGTGCCCAGAAAGCACGGCGGGCTTTTTCCATGCCTTGTTCTAAGGGTGCTGCCTGTCCCATAGATATAGACAGAAAAGAGAAAGGGGGCTAAGCGTGTGGATACCATGGGGTTTGACCGGATAGCCGGGGAGCTGCCCGCCTACCGGGACCGGCTGCTGGGCATAGACGACACTATCAAGGCGCAGACCTTCGACATCCGCTTTCACCGGGGCCAGCCCGTGACCCTGTGCGGGGCCCAGGGCGTCTTTTACCTGACAGAGTCCGGCGCCACCCGGGCGCTCACCGAGGGCCTGCCCGTCACCACCCCGGAGGAGATGGAGGCTCTGTTTTTGCAGGTGTGCGGCCATTCCGTTTTCAGCCACGAGGAGGAGATACGGGGGGGCTACATAGACTTCGGGGACGGCTGCCGGGCGGGGCTGTGCGGCACGGCGGTGGTGGAAAACGGGAAGATCAAGTCCCTGCGGGACATCACGAGCCTGGTGTTCCGCATCCCCCGGGAGCGCCTGGGCTGCGGGGACAGGCTCTTTTTAGAGGGGGGCGGCCTCTCCGGAGGCCTCCTGCTTGCGGGGGAGCCCTCCAGCGGCAAGACCACCCTCCTTCGGGACATCGCCCGGTCCCTGTCCATAGGGAAGTTCTCCCCCAGCAAGCGGGTGGCCGTGCTGGACCAGCGGGGGGAGATCTCCGGCCCCTGGGACCTGGGCCCCTGCGCCGACGTGCTGAAGGGCTACCCCAAGGCCCAGGGCATGGACATCGCCCTGCGCATGCTCTCCCCAGAGGTGATCCTTTGCGACGAGCTCTCCCCCGAGGACCTGGGGGCCGTGCGGGAGGCGGCCTTCTCTGGGGTGCAGCTCATCGCCACAGTGCACGCGGCGTCTGAGGGGCTGCTGAGTCGCCCCTTGTGCCGGGCCCTGGTAGAGACTGGGGCCTTCCCCCTGGCGGCCACATTGGCAGGGCGCGCCCGGCCCGGGGAGATTGCCCGCATAGGCCCGCCGGAGGCGTTTCTATGATAAAGCTTGCGGGCTCTCTGCTGCTCATGACAAGCGGCCTGCTGTGGGGCCTGGGAAGATCCTGGGAGCTGCTGCGCAGGGAGCGCCTTCTCACCGAGTGGCAGCAGCTCATAGAGCACTTAAAGACCGGCATAAGCTACTGCCAGCGGCCCCTGGGGGAGCTCATCGGGGGGGAAGACTCCCCCTTCTGCCGGGAGGCCCTGAAGGACCCCGCCTTTCACAGGGACCCCCCGGGGGCCCTGGGCCGGGCTGGGCAGCGCATTCTCTCCCACCCCGGGGACAAGGCCCTTTATAAGGGCTTTACAGAGGGCCTGGGGAAAAGCGACGCCCCGGGTCAGCTGCGCCACCTGGAGCTTTACGCTGCCCTGGTGGCGGAGGCCCGCAGGGACGCCCGGGAGCAGCGGGACAAGCGGGGGAGGCTCGATATCTGCCTGGGGCTGTTCGGGGGGCTTACGGTGTGCCTGCTCTTATAACGGGGAAAGGAAGGAACCGGAACGTGGAAGTAGACCTGATATTCAAGATAGCGGCCATCGGCATCATCGTGGCGGTATTAAACCAGCTGCTCATACGCTCGGGCCGGGAGGAGCAGGCCATGATGACCACCCTGGCCGGGCTCATTGTGGTGCTGATGATGATTATAAACGAGATAAACGCCTTGTTCCAGGCCGTAAAGGCCATTTTTGACCTGTGACCGGCGCGGCCATCTGCGCCCTGTGCGCGGCGGCCTTCGGGGCCCTTTTGAAGAAGACCAATAGGGAACTCTCCCTGCTGCTGACGGCCGGGGCGGCGGCGCTGCTGCTTCTTTGGGCCATAGAGGGCCTAACGCCCCTTTTTACCCAGCTGGAGGGCCTTATGCGGGGGGAGGCGGGCCGCTTCTGGAAGGTGATGCTCAAGACCGTGGGCATCGCCCTGATGGGCCAGTTTGCCGGGCACATCTGCAAGGACGCCGGGGAATCTGCCCTGGCCTTTACAGTAGAGCTCTCGGCCCGGGCGGCCATCCTGCTGGCGGCCTTCCCGCTGCTGACGGAGCTTTTGGGGTACATAGGCGAAATTTTAGGAAGCTGAAGAAAGAGGAAGCTATGACACACGCAAGAAGATGGGGGCTCGCCCTTTTCCTTACGGGGCTGCTGCTGTGGGCCGGGCCCCGGGCCTTGGCGGGGGAAGGCGTGAGCCTCCCGGAGCAGATCGCCGAAAAAAGTGGCCTGGGCGAAGTGCTGGAGAGCCTCGATAAGGGCACCCGCGCCCTTTTGGCCCAGTGGGGCGGGGACGACCTAAAAGAGGGCATAGACGGGGAAAAGATCTTCCGCTCCCTGTGCAGCCTGGTGCGGGAAAAGCTTACCGGCCCCCTGAAGGCCTTGGCGGCGCTTCTGGGCATACTGGTGCTGTGCCGCCTGGCCGGGTGCCTGGGGGAGGGGGACGCCTCCGACGCCGCCGCCCGAATCGGGTGCCTTGCCTGCGGGGTGGCGGCGGCGCCCCCGCTTTTGGGGCTCATCACCCGGTGCGGGGCTGTGGCGGAGAGCGCCTCGGCCTTTCTGCTGGCAAGCGTCCCCGCCTACACGGCGCTGCTGACAGTGTCCGGCGGGGCCGCGGCGGGCGGGGGCTACAGCTTTCTCACCCTGGGGGCGGGCAGCCTGCTGCCCCTTCTGACATCTGGGGTGCTGCTGCCCCTGTGCCGGGTGTTTTTAGCCCTGTCCCTCTCCGCCGGGGCAGCGGGGGTGAAGGTGCAGAAGCTGGCCCAAAGCCTCTACGGCTTCGTGAAATGGCTGCTGGTGGCGGCTGTCACCCTGTTTTCGGGCATCCTTTCGGTACAGACCATCTTAAACACCCAGATGGACGCCGCCGCCAATAAGACCATGAAGCTGCTGGCCTCCTCGGCCATCCCCATTGTGGGCGGGGCCCTGGGGGACGCCCTGGGGGCCATACACAGCAGCGTGCAGGTGGTGCGCTCGGGGGCCGGGGCCTTTGGGATGCTGGCGGCCTTGTGCCTCTTTGCCCCGGCCATCATAGAAGCGGCCCTGTGGGCGGGGGTGTGGTCCCTGGGGCAGATAGCCGGGGACCTGTGCGGCGTGCCCGGGGCGCCGTCGCTGCTGGGGGCCTGCGCCTGCGCCGCCAAGCTGATACTGGCGGTGCTGTGCAGCCTGTGCGTGGTGCTGCTTACCTGCGCGGGGATAGTGCTTTTCGCGAAGGGAGGATGAATTTGCATGGAGAAGCTTTTGGAGGGGGCCTCGTGGCTGTGCACGGCTTTAGTGGTCATGGGGGCCCTGGGGCAGCTGGCCCCAAAGGACAAGATGGTGCAGTTCATAGAGGCCCTGGCGGTGCTCACCCTGCTCACGTCGGCCGGGGCGGCCCTGCTGGGGGCCCGGTGGGACTTTGACCTTCCGGAGCTGCGGGCCCAAAAGACCCAGGGGGAGCTTACAGAGTTTATTAACACCCAATACGAGAGCGCCACCGAGGCGGAAGCCCAGAAGGCCATAGAGGGCCTTTTGGGGGCGGCGGGGCTCTCGCCAAAAAAAATTACCGTAAGGATAACTAGTTCGGAGAAAACCGGCATAGTATTAGCAAAGGTGAGCGCCGCCTTCGACTACCCCCAGGAGGGGGAGCGGGCGTATGCCCTGCTTCGCAATGTGCTGGGGGAGGACGTGGTGATAGAGGTGCAGGATGGAGCTTAAAAAAGCGGGAGAGTGGCTGAAAGGGGCCCTAAAAAAAGAAAACGCCCGGCGCCTGGTGATCGTCCTGGGGCTGTGCGGCATAGCCCTTTTAGGGCTCTCGAGTCTTGACTTCAAAAGCCCCGAGCCCCAAAAAGAAGCCCAGCAGGAGGAAGACGCAGCCGCCGCCTACGCCCGGCAGCTGGAACAAGACCTTGCCCGCATCGTCACGGCCATCACCGGCGAAAAAGACCCGGCGGTGATGGTGACCCTGGAAAATAACGGCCGGCAGCTGTATGCCCAGGACAAAAAGGAGGGCGGTGATGAAAAGGAGAGCGCCCACGTGGTATTGGAGGACCGGGAGGGGGCCCAGCGGGCGCTGGAGATCACCCAGGCGCGGCCGAAGATACAGGGGGTGGTCATCGTCAGCCGGGAGGCAGCGGACCCGGCCGCCCGGGAAAAGCTCATCAACGCGGCGAAAACGGCGCTGGGAGTGCCCTCCTCGCGGGTGTGCGTCACCGGCGGGAGAACCGCGCAGAACCATAAATAACTACACGGGAGGAATCATCATGAAGTTCGGCAGAAAGCAATTTGTACTGGCGTCCCTGGTCTTGGCCCTGGGCGCGGCGGTGTACCTGAACTGGCAGTTCGCCGGCACCAACAAGCTGCCCGTCGGCGACGGGGAGGACACCACAAGCCAATTAGGCGCGGCCCAGCTGGTGAACAACGCCTACGTGGAGACCGTCAGCGACGACCTGCAGGCAAACGCCGGGGAACTGTTCGCCGAGGCGAGGCTCAACCGGCAGAATTCCCGGGACGAGGCCCTGGAGCTCTTAGACAGCGTGCTGGAGGACGTGGAGGCCGACAGCGACGCCAAGCGCGCCGCCGTGGAGGAAGCTTCGGCCATGGCCCAGAACATCTTAAAAGAGACGAATGTAGAGAACCTTCTGAAGGCCAAGGGCTATGCGGAAAGCGTGGCGTACATCGCAGGCGACCAGTGCAACGTGGTGGTGGCCGGGGACCTGCAGGACAGCGACATGCTCATCGTCCAGGAGATCGTCATGGAGCAGACCGGCCTTACGGCGGAAAACATCGTCATCATCGGCACAAAGTAAAAGGAAACTCCCCTGCGCGGCGGGGGAGTTTTGGTTTTTTACGGCAGGCTTTTGATGCGCGGCAGAAGGGCCTTCTCGTAAAGGAGCGTCACAGAAACCCCGGTAAGCGCCCCCAGCAGGGCCCCGGCCAGCACGTCGCTGGGGAAGTGCACCCACAAAAACACCCGGGAGAACCCAATGAGCGCCGCCAAAAGAAAGCAGAGCGCCCCCTGCCTCTTATGCTGGAGGAACAGCGCCGTGGCCGCCGCAAAGGAAGCGCAGGTGTGCCCCGAGGGGAAGGAGTACCCGGAGGGCGGGGGAATCAGCAGAGGGAAGCCTGAGGAGATGTACTGGAAGGGCCGGGGGCGGCAGACGATGTTTTTTATGAGCACTTCCCCTAAAAGGGTGGCCGCTATGAGGGACAGCAGGATGAGCGCCCCGGCCCGGCGGTACTTCTTTATAAACAGCAGGGACAGCCCCAGGAAGATCCAGCAGGCCCCCAGCTCGCCGATATACGTGACAAAGGGGAACACCGCGTCCGTCACGGGGTTGTGGAGATAGCGCTCGATAAAATCCAGGATGGGGAGATCGAAGGGGAGAAAAAATTCCATGGGAGCTCCTTTTCTTTTTGTGATATCCCCATTTTAGCAGGTCGCGGCCCCTATTGCCAGCCTTTTGAGAAAGCTTCATAAACTTGTAAGAAACCGCATAAGAATAGGGGAAAGCCAAGCGGTACAAGGAGGAAGGCCAATGGAGCTCTATGAAATGACAGGGAAGGAGGCCGCCGAAAAGCTGGGCAGCGACCCCCAGAAGGGGCTCTCCCCGGGGGAGGCCCGCAGGCGGCAGGCCCAGTATGGGCCAAACGAGCTGAAGGAGGGCAGGCGCCAGGGGGTCATAAGCCGGTTTCTGGGGCAGTTTAAGGACCTGATGGTGCTCATCCTGCTTTTGTCGGCGGCGGTGTCCTTCGGGGTCTCCCGGCTGCGGGGGGACGGGGAGTTTGTGGACTGCGCCATCATCCTTATCATTGTGGTGGTAAACGCCGTCATCGGCACCGTGCAGGAGCTGCGGGCCGACAAGGCCATCGACGCCCTCAGAAAGCTTTCCTCCCCCAAGGCCCGGGTGGTGCGGGGCGGGCGCAGGGTGACCCTCGACAGCGCCCAGCTGGTGCCCGGGGACTTAGTGATCTTAAAGGCCGGGGACCTGGTGCCCGCGGACCTGCGCCTTGTAAAAAGCGTGGAGCTGCGGGCGGAGGAATCGGCCCTAACCGGGGAATCGGCCCCGGTGGAAAAGGACGCCATGGCCCTGTGCGCCAAAAACGCGCCCCTGGCGGAGCGGAAGAACATGGTCTTTGCCTCCACAGGCATTGCGGGCGGGGCCGGGGCCGGCATTGTGGCCGCCACGGGTATGGACACGGCCGTGGGGCACATCGCCCACATGCTGGAGCAGGAGGAGGCCCCCAAGACCCCCCTGCAGGAAAAGCTCAGCCAGACGGGCCGGGTGCTGGGGCTGGGGGCTGTGGGCATCTGCGGGGTCATTTTCCTCATGGGCCTTCTGCAGCACACCCCGCCTTTAGAGATGTTCATGATCGCCATCAGCCTGGGGGTGGCCGCCATACCCGAGGGGCTCACGGCTGTTGTCACCATCGTGCTGGCCATGGGCATGAAGCGCATGGCCCAGAAGCGGGCCATCGTGCGGCACATGCCCGCCGTGGAGACATTGGGCAGCACCCAGGTGATCTGCTCTGACAAGACCGGCACCCTCACCCAGAACAAAATGACCGTCACCGCCTTTTCCGGCGCTTACGGGCCGGAGCCTTTGGACGGCGCGGACGCCCAGTTCGCCCTGGAGCTTTGCACCCTCTGCAACGACTGCGAGGAGGAAAACGGCAAAATAACCGGCGACCCCACAGAGGCGGCCTTCCTGCGGGCCTGCCGCCGGGGCAAGGAGGAGCTTGAGCGGGAGAGCCCCCGCATCGGGGAGATCCCCTTTTCCTCCGCCCGGAAGATGATGACCACCGCCCACCGGGCGGAGGGCGGCTGCCGCATCATCGCAAAGGGCGCGCCGGATGTGCTCATCGCCCGGTGCACCCGCGTGCTCAGGGGCCACAGCGTGGCCCCCCTGGGGCCTGGGGAGAAGGCCCGGCTTTTATCAGACAACGACAAGCTGGCGGGGGGCGCCCTGCGGGTGCTGGCGGTGGCCTATAAAGACGTGCCCGCCCTTCCTGCGGACGACCGGGAGACGGAGAGCGGCCTTATCTTCTGCGGGCTCATCGGCATGGAGGACCCGCCCAGGCCCGGGGTGAAGGCGGCGGTTTCTCAGTGCAAAAAGGCGGGCATCCTGCCGGTGATGATAACCGGGGACCACGCCGCCACGGCCCTGGCGGTGGCCCGGCGGGTGGGCATCGCGGAAGAAGGGGGCCGGGCCCTGACAGGCGCTGACCTGGACCGGCTGACGGAAAGCGAGCTCACAGAGAAGACCAAGGATGTGCGGGTCTTTGCCCGGGTGTCGCCCCAGCACAAGGTGAAGATCGTCAAGGCCTTCCAGCGCCGGGGCTATGTGGTGGCCATGACCGGCGACGGCGTCAACGACGCCCCCTCCTTAAAGACCGCGGACATTGGCTGCGCCATGGGCAAGAACGGCACCGAGGTGGCCAAATCCGCCGCAGATATGGTGCTTACCGACGACAACTTCACCACCATTGTGGCCGCCGTGCGGGAGGGCCGGGGCATCTACCGGAACATCCGCAAGACCATCCATTTCCTGCTTTCCTGCAACATCGGGGAGATACTGGTGGTGTTCGCGGCCTTCCTGCTGGGGGCCCCCACGCCCCTTTTGGCCATACAGCTTCTGTGGGTCAACCTGGTGACGGACTCTCTGCCCGCCCTGGCCCTGGGCGCCGACCCCATCGACCAGGACGTGATGGCAGAGCCCCCCCACCCCCGGGACGAAGGGGTGTTCGCAGGGGGCATGGGCTTCTCTGTGGCGGTGGAAGGGTGCCTGGTGGGAGCCCTGGCCCTGCTGGCCTACACCATGGGCCGGGTCTGGTTCGATAAGGACCCCATGGACCCGGTGGTCGGCCGCACCATGGCCTTCGCTGTCTTGAGCCTCTCCCAGCTCACCCACAGCTTCAACATGCGCTCAGAGGGCTCGGTGCTGCGCCTGGGCCTGTTCTCCAACCACAAGCTCAACGCCGCCGCCCTGTTCTGCGGCTTCCTCATGGTCAGCGTAGTGCTGTTCCCGCCCCTGACGGCCATTTTCCGCACCACCGCCCTCACCGCCGCCCAGTGGCTCCTGGTGGCCGGTCTGTCCCTGTTCCCGCTTCTGGCCGTGGAGGGGGAAAAGCTGGTCATGGGCCGGGGTGGACGGCGCGGGGAGTAATATCCAAAAAAAGAGCGCCCCTCGCCGGGACGCTCTTTTTTATCCGTGTCACGCACTGACAATTTTTCGTATGTGCAAAACAGACCGCCTAAAGGCAGCGCTCTAATTTTTCCATTTCAGCTTTTTGGATTTCCCTGGCTTCAGGTATCCGCTTACCCCCACGCTGATGAACTGGAACACCGTTTCCTCCGTCTCCTGGTTGTCGGGCAAAAGGCCCTCTACCACATACTTTGCGTACATGACCGTAGAGGTGAGCACATGGAGCCATAGCAGGTCCTGGTTGATCTCCTTGAGCCGGGGGAACAGGCTGCGGAACATGTGCACCATCTTCCCGAAAGCCGCAAAGTAGCTTGCCGCGTCCAGGGCCTTATAAAACTCCGGGAAGGAAGCGCTGTCCCGGAAGCGGTGGTAGAAAACCGTCTCGTCCGGCCGGTCCACCCAGAAGCGGAAGTAGGGCAGCCACAGCTTCTTCACAGCCCCGATGGGGTCGGCCATCATGGCCAGGGGGTCGAGGGTGATGCTTTCAAAAATAGCGGCGGCCTGCTTGTCCACGGTGATAAAGCATTCCTGCATCAGCTGGTCCTTGCCCTCAAAGTACCGGTAAAGCGCCCCGGGGGAGAGCCCGGCCAGGCTGCTGATATGCTGGATGCGTACGCCTTCCAGGCCGTACTGCCGTACCGCTTTCATAGCTGCCGCAATGATACGGGCTCGTGTGTCGTCCACAAGACATCCCTCCTTCTAAGAAATGTCCGTTTATTTACCACTTTGCCGTTATTATACACGAAGCCGCTGATTTTTGTCAATAGCCATCTTTCTAAACACAACAAGGAAAGGAATAAGACCCAAACCTTAGGCCCTATTCCTTTCCTTGGATGAAACGAATTTATGCGTCAATCCAATAGGGGTCAACCCAATAACCTCTGGTAGCATTCCAGCGGCGATACTGGAGACGACCTTGATAGACTCTCTCTACACGGATAATTTCATCTTTCAACGGCATAACTCCACCCATAGTACTATTCCTCCTTAATTTCTAATCCTTGAGACAAGTAATATTCTAAAGATTCTCTCTGTATAGAAAAAGAAATTCCTTCCCGATTTTTTACGAAGAAACTTCCATCATTCTCTTTTACAATATACCACTCTGCTGGAGTAACCTCAACTATAAGTGTAGTACCATACGTATAAATATCCTCTACTGGCGGCTCATAATACGGCTGAAACACAAACGAATAAGACCCCAAAACCAGCAGGATACAAAATGTACAGAAAGCTATCTGCACAGCGGCCACGGTGCGCCTTTTCGGCGGACACATCACCATGTCGAAGCGCTCTGTTATTTCATCGTCTTCCTTTTGCCGGAGAAGCTGTGTAGCAGTAGGCATCACACCCGAAAAGTGCGGCCCGCTTTTGGCTTTCTTTACGGCGGCCAGCAGGACATTCAGATACGATACTTTCTTCGGCCTGAGAAAATCCTTCGTCACCGTCAGGTCACATTTGATTTCCAGCATGTCGGCCACGTCCGTCTCCAGCAGATACGCCAAGGGGTTCCACCAGAACACACACCGAAAGACGTTGAGCAGAAACTTCACCAACTGGTCGTGGTTGAGGAAGTGAGTATACTCATGCAGCAGAATGTAGTACAGTTCTTCTTCGTCCCAAACCCTCGGCGGCATCAGGATCCTCTTGCGGAGCATCCCCACCCCCATGGGAATTTTGGTCTTCGGATAGATGAACAAACGAATCTTCAAAGGCTTCCCCGTCTCCCGCCTGATCCTCTCCAGCATTTCTTCCGCCTCAGGGTACCGCTGGCTTTCAAAACGGCGCAGACGGAACAAAGACCGAAAATAATTCACAAGGAAACGCGCAAGACACAGCACAGCGCCCAAAAGCCATATCCCTCCGACAATCGCCAAGGGGCTCACCCAGTTGCCTACCACCGGCTGGCTCACAATCTGATAGAACTGATTGTAGCCGCTCTGCACACGCACGGGCGTGGTGAAAGGGAACTCCAGGAGCAGCACAGTCCTGCCTATACACAAGGCATAAAGCAACAGCACCGTGGGAACACCAAAGCCCTTGAGAAAAGCTTTATGGTTCCGCAGAAAGTGCACAGTCAAAATAAAGACCGTACTGAAAAGCAGTGCCATAAGGATGGAAAAGAAGCTCACGTTCATTCTTCATCTTCAACCTTTGATTTATATTCTTCCAGCATTTCTTCCAGCTTCCGGATGACCTCCTCCGGGTCGTCCTTGTTTCGTTTCATAAACGCGGCCGCCGCTACGTGGAACAAGGTCTCCTCGTCGGCGCCCCGGTCCATGGCAAGCTGCATGTAGAACTCCTCTTTCGAGATAGCGGGCTTGAACTGCCGGGCGTAGAGCTTCGTGCGCAGCACGAACCCGCAGCATTCCACAGCCTTCTTGTTCTCTAAAGAGCGCAGCATCGTGCGAAGATACGTCTCATTCCAGGAGTGGTCTCCCGCTTTTTCGATCATTTCTTCCACTGTGAGCGGCTGGTTCATCTCCCAGAGGAAGTTCATCAGCTCGTCTTCGCGCTTTGTCAGGATCAGCTTCGGCATCCTATCACCTCCTTTTTTCCTGTATTTTCCCCAGCCGGATGACCCTTGCCCAGGGGCTCAGTTCATCTTGAACAACATTGTATCCTCTTTTACGGCATTTGTCAATACCCTTTTGCCATGTAGAGGGTATTTTTTAAGGGGCACATAAGGGCCTATTCGTTAAGGTATAGCTCCGCTATTTCCTGCAGGCGACGGGCGCACTGGGGGGCGGTGAGGGCTTCGGTGTCGTAATATTCCTCCAGGGTAGGCCGCAAAAGGTCCTCCAGGGGGCCGAAGCGGTCCTTTGTCTTCGTGATGCCCTCGATGGCCGCCTCCAGCCGGTCCAGCAGTTCATCCGTCAAAGGGCACGGGGCGGCGGTCAGGTCGAAGCCTTCTTCCCAGGCGGCGCCCTGCGTCTCCCGCACATGGTTGGTCCCCTGAGAGTAGAGTCGGGCAAAGGTGCGGAAATTTTCCCTGCCCACCGGCACGAAGGTCTTGCACAGGTCCACGCTGCCCTCAGGGTTCCAGCGCTGGCCGTAGGCGGGGGTCTGGGCCGGAGAGATGAGGAACTTCAGAAACTCCCAGGCAAGCTCCGGGTTCCGGCAGTTTTTGGGCACCGCCAGCTTCAGTTCCGGGTAAAAGGACCGGGAGCCCCCCTCCGAGCACAGAAGGAAGGGCCCCGCGCAGCCCTCGATAAGCTCGTCCATATGGTCGGCGCGTCCGTCCAGAGAGACAGTTATGTCCATCATCAAAGAAGTGTTCCCCTCCGCGTTTGACTTGGAAAACTCCTCCATCATGTACCGGGCCTCCCCGCCTGCCAGGGTGATGCCGTCTGAGCATTTCTTCCGGCCGGGTATGGCCTTGGTCTCTGTCAGGTATTCGATGAACCCCGGCGAGTCGAAGGAAGCCTCCCGGTCCTCCAGGCTCACGTAGTCCACAAGCTCCGTATCTAAGAAAAGATACGCCTTGGGTACCATGTCCTGGTACTCCAGAGTGAAGCCC
>CANRZD010000050.1 GCA_947644325.1 uncultured Clostridia bacterium | reverse complement strand
CTGACTATCCCACACGACTAAGCCTTTCTAATGCCATCGGCAACATGCCATCTTTGGAAACCTGTGTTTTTCGTCCCATTTAGTTTCTCCTCCTCTTTTTGCATAATCCTGTTTATATAAATCCATTTATATTATAGCCTTTTGAAACACAAAGTCAAGAGCAATACGTAAACTTTCACCCCGATTTTACGTTTCAAAAAAATGGCAGAAAATACATTTATCTGATAACTTAATTTTAACATGAAGGTAAAAAAGTAAAGATGAGAGGATTCCGTAGCAGTCGGCACTGTGCGTAATGTGCATAACTTGCTATCTTATGGAGTTGTGGGAAAGTCTGTTTGCAGAATGTGGGAAAGCTGCACTTTAGCTTTTCCATGTTCTGTGAACGGACTTTTCCATGACGGAATAGCAAGTTATACACATTTCCACGGTGCTTGTCTTTTGGTCTTTGGTTCGGAATAGTGTGGTGCTGGCGGTCTATCTCTTGTTTTCGGTTGCTTGCTTCTTTACCGTACATGAGCATTGCCGCAGGAGAGGACACGGCCATGTTGAACCTTGGGGATGTGTCTATCTACGCTACCTTTGGCTATCTGCGAGACATCCTCTCGGGGCGGGGCTATGAGGCAGTGATGATTCCCGGTGTACCTAGCTTTTGCGCAATCGGCGCACGGCTGGGGGTAAGCCTTACTGCTGGGGAGGAGCCTATGCACATCCTCCCGGCCAACGCCCCCGGATTGAAGGATGCGCTGGCCCTGCCCGGGACAAAAGTCCTGATGAAAGCCGGACGGCAGGTGGGGAAAATAAGGCGGGCGCTGGGCGGGGGCCGCGCGGCACTGGTACAGGACTGCGGGCTGCCGGACGAGCGGGTCTATGAGGACTTATCAAATGTGCCGGAGGACGTTGGGTACTTTGCATCGGTAATCGTCAAATAGAGGAGGCTTTGTATGGTACACTTTGTGGGAGCCGGCCCCGGCGCGCCGGACCTTATCACCCTGCGGGGGGCGGAACTGCTGAAACAGGCCGGAATGATAATATACGCCGGGAGCCTTGTGAACCCTGCCCTGCTGGGCCTTTGCCGGGAGGGCTGCAAAATCTTCAACAGCGCGGAGATGACCTTGGAACAGGTAATAGACCGCATGGAGGAGGCCCATGAAGAGGGCTTGACCGTAGTGCGCCTGCACACCGGCGACCCCAGTGTTTTCGGCGCGGTGCGGGAGCAGATGGACGCCCTGGATCGGCTGGACATCCCCTGGGATGTGACGCCGGGGGTGTCTAGCTTTTGCGGGGCGGCGGGAGCCCTGGGGGCCGAATACACCCTGCCAGGGGTGAGCCAGATGGTAATACTCGCCCGCATGGTAGGCCGCACCCCTGTGCCGGAAAGGGAATCTATAGCAAAGCTGGCGGCGCACGGGGCCTCTATGGTGGTTTTTCTTTCTGCCGGTATGCTGGACAGATTGCAGGAGGAGCTATTAAAGGGGGCATATGAGCCCGGCACTCCCGCCGCTATTATATACAAGGCCACCTGGCCCGAGGAGAAGCTTCTGCGCTGTACGGTGGGCACGCTGGCTGAGACCGGGGCGGCAGCCGGAGTTTCCAAAACAGCGCTAATCTTAGTAGGTGATTTCCTGGGGGACGGCTATGAGCGCAGCAGGCTGTACGACCCCGATTTCTCCACCGGTTTCAGGGAGGGGGTGAAATGACACTGTCTATTATCTCCTTCACCGCCCGGGGGGACCGGCTGGCGGCGGGGCTTGCGGAAAAGCTCAGGCTGGCGGGGCACGAGGCGTGCCATACCGTGGGTCACGGACAGCCTGGCTTCTCCCTGAGAGAGTGGACCGAGCAAGGTTTTGAGCAGTCAGAGGGGCTGATATTCGTGGGCGCGGCGGGTATTGCCGTGCGGGCCGTGGCTCCCCACCTGAGGGGCAAGGTCGTTGACCCCGCCGTAGTGGTGCTGGACGAGGGCGGGAGGTTTTCAGTTTCCCTCTTGTCCGGTCACCTGGGCGGGGCCAACCAGCTGGCGCTGCTGGTCTCGGAGCTCACCGGGGCCCAGCCAGTCATCACCACCGCCACCGATACCCGGGGCGCATTTGCCGTGGACAGCTGGGCCAGGCGGCAGGGCTGCAAGGTGGTGAACCCCGAGAAGATAAAAGCTATTTCGGGGCGGATCCTGGACGGCGGGACCGTAAACCTGCGCTCCATGTTCCCCATTACCGGGGAGCCGCCCCCGGGGGTGCGCATTACCCGGGACAAGCTCTACGATGTGCTCGTCACCGTGCGCACCAGGGGCCGGCTGGACGCGCTGCGGCTGGTGCCGCCTGTTGCCGTGGTGGGGATCGGCTGCAAAAAAGGAACCGGCCCGGAAGCCATTGAGAGAGCTTTCCGGGCCATACTTGCCAAGGGGAGCCTATACGGCCGGGCCGTGTGCGGGGCCGCCAGCATCGACCGCAAGGCGGAAGAGCCGGGGCTTTTGGAGTTCTGCCAAAGCCACGGCTGGACGCTGCAAACCTTCACAGCGGCAGAATTGGCTGAAGCTCGTGGAAACTTCACCCCCTCTGCCTTTGTACAGAAGGTGACGGGCGTGGACAATGTATGCGAGCGTGCCGCCGTACTGGCAAGCGGCGGGCGGCTCTACTGCAAGAAACAGGCGGGAAACGGGGTCACTATGGCCCTGGCGCTGAAGCCTTATACTATGGATTGGAGTTGGTAATGTGAAGACACTCTATGTCGTGGGGATAGGCCCTGGCGGGCCGGAGGCCATCACCCCGCAGGCCCGGGCGGCGCTGGAACGGGCCCAGGTGCTCTGCGGCTATACGGCCTATGTAGAGCTGCTGCGCTCGCTGTACCCTGAAAAAGAGCTGCTCTCCACCCCCATGACAAAGGAACTGGAGCGCTGCCGTATGGCGTTGGCGTCGGCGGACAGTGGGAAGCCCACAGCTATGGTGTGCAGCGGCGACCCTGGAATCTATGGCATGGCGGGGCCATGCCTGGAGCTGGCGGGGGAGTACCCGGAGGTAGAGATAGAGGTGTTCCCGGGTATCACTGCGGCGCTCTCCGGGGCGGCCCTGCTGGGCGCGCCGCTGATGAACGACTTTGCCGTGGTGTCCCTCTCCGACCTGCTGACCCCCTGGGAGGTCATTGAGAAGCGCCTGCGCTGCGCCGGGGCGGGAGACTTCGCCCTGTGCCTCTATAACCCCATGAGCAAAAAGCGCCGGGACCATCTGTGCCGCGCCTGTGATATCCTGCTGGAATACCGGGGCCCGGAGACGGTCTGCGGCTGGGCGCGGAACATCAGCCGGGAGGGCCAGGAGAGCCGGGTGCTGGCACTTCATGAGCTGCGGGACGCACAGGTGGACATGTTTACCACGGTGTTCATTGGCAGCAGCATGACCCGGAATCTGGGCGGTAGGATGGTCACGCCCAGGGGCTACGAGGGCAAACTATGAATATCCTGCTGTTCGGCGGCACCAGCGATGGCCGGGAGCTGGCCCAAAAGCTGGCTGAAACAGGCGCGGCGGTCACCGTGTCCGTGGCCACGGAATATGGCCGGGAGCTTTTGGAGGATATACCGGGTCTGACTGTCCTTACCGGGCGCAGGGGGCCGGAGGAAATGGCAGGCTTGATAAACGGATTTGACCTCTGCGTGGACGCCACCCACCCCTACGCCGTGGAGGCCACCCGAAATATCCGCGCCGCCTGTTTGGAAACCGGCGTCCCTTACCGCCGCTGTCTGCGAGAGGGAAGCGGCCCTGGGCGCTGGCATATGGTGGGAAGTGCGGAGGAGGCCGCGTCCCTTGCGGAGAGCTTGCCAGGAAATATCCTGCTGACTACCGGCGCGAAGGAACTGCCTGCCTTTGCCGGGCTTGACCCCCGGCGGCTCTTTGCCCGGGTGCTGCCCAGCCACGAGGGCCTTGCCGCCTGTGAAGCCATGGGACTGCTGAAAAAGAATACCATCGCTATGCAGGGGCCTTTCTCCCAAAAGCTCAACGAGGCCCTGATGGAGCAGCTTCACATCCGGGTGCTGGTGACAAAGGACGGCGACCCTGCCGGGGGGTTCCCGGAGAAAGCGGCGGCGGCCCAAAGGCTGGGGGTGGCGCTTATCGTCATCAGCAGGCCGGAGGAGAGCGGCGTTACAGCGGAGGAAATATTGAGAGAGGTAAAGGGGCGGATGGCATGAAGGTCACACTGGTTGGAATGGGCACGGGCGCCCCGGAGACACTGACCCTGGAGGGCCGGGAGGCCCTTCTGCAAGCGGATTTTATAGCAGGGGCAAACAGGTTGCTGGAAGCTCTGCCGAAGGGCTGCACGGAAAACCGGGGAGCCGCTACCAAATCCGAAAAGCTCATGGAACTGCTAAAGGGATGGGAGAACCCTTATGTGGTCTACAGCGGCGACACCGGCTTTTACAGTGGGGCGAAGTCCTTATTGCCCCTGTTGGAAGAGGCGGGGTGGGAGACCAACCTGCTACCGGGGATATCTAGCGTGCAGGTGCTGGCGGCAAAGCTGCTGCGGCCCTGGCAGGGCTGGCGGCTGGAAAGCGCCCACGGCGTGGGCTGCGACCCTGTCAGCGCCCTGTCATGGGGCAGGCCGGTTTGCTTTCTCACCGACGGGGCTAAAGGGCCTCGGGAGCTGTGCGCAAAGCTTGCCTGGGCCGGTCTTGGACAACTGGGGGCCGTGGTGGGGGAAAACCTCTCCTACCCAGAGGAAAAAATCGTCACGGGCACGGTGGACGCGTTTGCGGAAAGGGATTTTTCGCCCTTGAACCTGCTGCTGGTAGAGCCCGCCCCGGCCCTGTGGGATCCCGTTTCCCCCGGCATCCCGGACAGCGAGTTCATCCGGGGCGGTGTCCCCATGACGAAACAGGAGGTGCGGGCGGCAGCCCTGGCAAAACTATGCGTCCGCTCTACAGACACCCTCTGGGACGTGGGCGCGGGGACCGGCTCGGTGGCGGTGGAGATGGCTTTGCTTGCCAAAAAGGGCCGGGTGTTCGCCATTGAGCGGGAGAAATCTGCCTGTGAGTTTATCCGCAAGAACCGGGAGAAGTTCGGGGCCTGGGGGCTCCATCTTGTGGAAGGCGAGGCCCCAAATGCCCTGACGACCCTCCCCGCCCCGGACGCTGTTTTTGTAGGCGGCAGCGGCGGAAAGCTTCGGGAGATACTGGAAGCCGTGCATGAGAAGAACTCCCAGACGCGGGTGTGCGTCACGGCTATTACCGTGGAGACATTGAGCCAAGCGGTGAAACTTTTAGAGGGCCAGGGCTGCGCTGTAGAGATCACCCAGATGGCGGTGAGCCGATCCAAAAAGGCGGGCCGCCCCCACATGCTGCTGGCGGAAAACCCGGTGTACATCATCTCCGCCAGGCCGGGGGAGGCCGCAAATGGGTAGGCTGATGTTTGCCGCCATGCACAGCGGCGGGGGCAAGACCGCCGTCACCTGCGCCTTTCTGGCGGCGCTGAAAAACCGGGGACTGTCCCCCCGGGCCTTTAAGTGCGGGCCGGACTATATCGACCCCATGTTCCACCGGCAGGTGCTGGGGGTGCCCAGCCGGAACCTGGACCTGTTCCTCTCAACAGAGGACACTGTGCGGGGCCTGCTGTGCGCCCACAGTAATGGGGAATTCTCCGTTTTGGAGGGGGTCATGGGCCTGTTCGATGGCCTGGGCGGTACAGACCGGGACAGCAGTTGGCACTTGGCGGCCGCTACCGATACCCCGGTGGTGCTGGTGCTGCGGTCAAAGGGGGCCAGCCTGACCCTTGCCGCCCAGGTAAGGGGCCTGATGGATTTCCGCCCGGGAAACCCCATCCGGGGGCTCTTCCTCACGGACTGCGGGGAAAACCTCCATGCCCACCTGTCCCCTCTTTTAGAGCGGGAGACCGGCCTGCCTGTGCTGGGCTATCTGCCTCATATGGAGGCGGCGGCCTTCCCCAGCCGGCACCTGGGGCTGCTGACGGCGGAGGAACTTTCTGACTGGCGGCAGAGGGCAAACGAACTCGGTGTTCAGATGGAGCGCACCGGGGGTATGGACGGATTTTTGAAGCTTGCAGGCAAAGCCCCTGCGCTGACAGGCGTTTTGCCTGCTGTAGAGCCTATAGACGGCACACCGGTCATCGCGGTGGCAAGGGATCGGGCCTTCTGTTTTTGCTATGAGGACAACCTGGACCTGCTGGAACGCCTCGGGGCGCGGCTGGCGTTTTTCAGTCCAATGGAGGATACTGAACTGCCCGCCGGGAGTTCAGCCCTGTACCTGCCCGGGGGCTACCCGGAGTTGTACGCGAAAGCCCTCTCCGAAAACACCCAAATGCGCAAAGCCATCCGCCAGGCAGTGGAGAATGGTATGCCCACCGTAGCCGAGTGCGGCGGGTTCCTCTACCTGCAAAGGTCCCTGGAGGATTCGGAGGGGGAAGCCTGGCCCATGTGCGGCGTGCTGCCCGGGGAGGGGTTCAAGACCCCGCGCTTGCAGCGCTTCGGCTATGGGGAGCTGACAACCCGCTGTGACAGCCTGCTGCTTAAAGCTGGGGAGGCCCTGCCTGTCCACGAGTTCCACTACTGGGACAGCACGGACAACGGGCGCAGCCTCACCATGACAAAAGCCTCCGCCGGGCAAAGCTGGCCCTGCTGCTTCGCGGGGAAAAGCCTGTTCGCCGGGTTCCCCCACCTGTACTTTTACGCAAACCCTGCTATAGCCCGCCGCTTCGTGCAGGCTGCGGCAGATTATGCAAAGGAGCACTCCTATGATGCTTGATTCTATCCCTTCTCCAGACAAAAACGCGCGGGCACAGGCCCGGCGGCGGTGGGATTCCATCGCTAAGCCCCTGGGGAGCCTGGGGCTGCTGGAAACGGCCCTGACAGACATCGCCGCCCTCACCGGGGATCCGGGCTGCCCCATAAATAAGCGAACCCTTCTGGTGTTCTGCGCCGACAACGGCGTGGTGGCACAGGGCGTCACCCAGACCGGCAGCGAGGTCACCGCCGCCGTGGCAAGGAACCTGGCCTCCGGGGTGACGGCCGCCTGCCGGATGGCTGAGTGCGCCCACTGCAAGGTGCTGCCTGTGGACGTGGGCATAAAGGACTTCTCCCCCACCCCCGGCGTGCTGGACCGGCGGGTAAATAATGGCACCGGGGACATCACCCTGGGCCCCGCCATGAGCCGTGCCCAGCTGGAGCAGGCTATAAACGCGGGCATAGACCTGATCCGGCGGGAAAAGGAGGCGGGCACAGACCTTATACTTACCGGGGAGATGGGCATCGGCAACACCACCACCGCCAGCGCCATAGCCTCTGTACTGCTGGGCCTGCCCCCGGAGCAGGTGACGGGCAAAGGTTCCGGGCTTTCCCAGGAGGGGCTCTCCCGGAAAATCCACGCCATAAAGAGGGCCATCACAGCCAACCAGCCCAATCCCGCCGACCCCTTAGACGTGCTGCAAAAGCTGGGAGGCTTTGATATTGCCGCTATGGCGGGGGCGTTCCTGGGCGGGGCACTGTACCGGGTGCCAGTGGTGATAGACGGCTTTATCAGCGGGGTGGCGGCCCTGTGTGCGGCGCGGCTCTGCCCGGAGGCAAAGGGGGCCATGCTGGCAAGCCATGTGTCCGCCGAGCCTGCCGGGGCGCTGGTGTTGGAGGCTTTGGGGAAACGCCCCATTATTACCGCAGAGATGCGTCTGGGCGAGGGCACGGGGGCGCTGTGCTTATTGCCCCTTTTGGACATGGCCCGTCAGGTTTATTTTCATGCCGCCAGCTTCGAGCAGGCGGCGGTGGAAGCCTATCAGCCGCTATAGGGAGGGTTCTATGTTTACATTGATTATCGGCGGTTCCGCCAGCGGCAAGAGCCGGTACGCCGAGAGCCTGTTCGGACCGGGAACCGCCGCCCCGCGCTTCTATATCGCCACAATGGGGCTTTTTGACCAGGAGTGCCAAGCCCGCGCCGCAAGGCACAAGGCGCAGCGCGCCGGGCGGGGCTTTGAGACCGTGGAGCGCTGCCTTGACCTGGCTGGGCTGGAGCTGCCAAAGGGCTCACAGGCGCTTTTGGAGGACATGGGCAATCTGGTTGCCAACGAGCTGTACAGCCCGGGCGGAGCTGGCCCCGGCACAGCGAAAGCTGTACTTGCGGGCATCGACCGGCTCACAGCCCGGTGCGGGGAGCTGGTGGTGGTGAGCAACGAGGTGTTTCTTGGGGGCAGGGACTACGTCGGGGATACCCTGCACTATATGAAAGCGCTGGCTGAAATCAACCGCGCCATGGCCGCAAGGGCGGACAGGGCTGTGGAAGTGGTATGCGGCCTGACGGTATTTCACAAGGGGGGCGCTGGCCTATGTGGATAATGGAAACGGCGGCGGTGGCCTTTTCCATGTTCTCGGCCATCCCCATGCCTCAGATCGAGTGGACCCCGAAAAATATGCGCTATGCCCTATGCGCGTTTCCGCTGGTGGGGGCGGCAATCGGGCTGGCCCTGTTCGGGTGGGCGCTGCTTTGCGGTTGGCTGGGGGCGCCCATGCTCCTTCGTGGGGCTGGGCTGGCGCTTATCCCGGTACGCATTACCGGCGGCATCCACCTGGACGGCTACGCCGACACCTGCGACGCCCTGGCAAGCTGGGGCGCCCCGGAAAAGCGCCGGGAAATACTCAGCGACCCCCACCTTGGGGCCTTCGCCGCCATACGGCTGTGTGGGTGGTTTTTGGCATATTTCGCCCTGTGCTGTTCCCTTACGGTAAATATCCGGGCCATGCTCTGCTGGGGGCTGAGCTTTCTTCTCAGCCGCGCCATGTCCGGGCTGGCGGTGGCATGGTTCCCTCTGGCGAAGGACACGGGCCTTGCCCATAGCTTCGCCTCGGCGGCGGACAAGACCCGGGTGCGCCGGGTGCTGTTGGCGCTGGCCGTTATCCTGGCGGCGGGTATGTGCTTTATATACCCCATCCCGGGTGCTCTCATGGTTATGGCCTGCGGAGGAGTGTTCCTTTATTATAAGGGAATGGCCGCAAAAAAATTCGGCGGGCTCACCGGCGACTTAGCAGGGTGGTTCTTACAGACGGCAGAGCTTTTTATGCTGGGGGCGCTGGTGCTCGTGCAGCTTTTGGAGGGGAAATTTTGATTTTTATAACAGGCCCCCTGTTCGCGGGGAAAAAACAATACGTCCGAACGCTGGGCCTTGACCCGGATTCCCCGGAGGTGGCGTGCGGGGCCCAGGAGCTGGCCCGCACGCAGAAAGATTTAGAGGCATTGGCCGACGGACTGGCCCAAAAGCGGGCGGTCATCTGTACCGAGGTGGGCGGCGGCATCGTGCCCATGGACCGGGAGGAGCGGCTTTTTCGGGAGCGGGCAGGGCGGCTTTCCGTGCTGCTGGCCCAGCGGGCAGAGACGGTGGTGCGGGTCTGGTGCGGCCTGCCGGAGATACTGAAGGGGGAGCCGCCATGCTAGTCTACCTGATCCGCCACGGTGAGACGGCCTGGAACCGCAAAAGCCGCTACCTGGGCCGCACAGACCTGCCCCTTTCCCCGGAGGGAAAAGCCAAGCTGGCAAAAGCCCCCTTTACTCCCGGCACGGTCTACACATCCCCTCTCAGAAGGGCTGGCGAGACCGCCGCTATCCTGTTCCCTGGTGCAGAGCAGATCCCCGTACCCGGCCTTGCGGAGATGGACTTCGGCGTTTTTGAGGGCAGGAGCTACCGGGAGATGGAGCATGACCCGGACTACCGGGCCTGGGTGGAGGGCGGCTGTCTGGGCAAATGCCCCGGCGGGGAAGATAAGGCGGGGTTCTGCAATCGGGTATGCGGGGCATTTGCAGAGCTGATGGGAGAGGCCCTGGCCCGTGGAGACGGGGAACTGGTCATCGTGGCCCACGGCGGCTCTTTGATGGCTGTCATGGAGCAGTACGCTCTGCCCCACAAGGGCTACTTTGACTGGCACTGCCCGCCCGGGGGCGGATTTCTGGCCGAAGGTGGCCTTTGCCGGGGAAAGCCTGCTTTGCAGTACTTAGACAAGCTGGACTATAGGAGGGATAATGCCTCATGATGATACCCTTGGCCGTGCTGTGCGGCTTCCTTATCGACCTCATACTGGCCGACTCCCTATGGATGCCCCACCCGGTGGTGTACATGGGCAAGCTCATCACCGGGCTTGAAAAGATACTCCGCCGGGTTTTCCCCAAAACGCCCAAAGGGGAACTGTTGGCCGGAGGCGTACTGGCCTTTATCCTACCTGCGGTAAGCTTCGGGCTAAGTTTCTGCGCCATATATCTTGCAGGGCTTCTGCACCCGTGGCTGGCCTTCGTCCTACAGGTGCTTTGGTGCTGGCAGTCTCTGGCCGTAAAGGGCTTGGCGGTGGAGAGCAAAAACGTTTATAAAAAGCTGAAAACCGGCACTATAGAGGAGGCCCGCACACAGGTGGCCCGCATTGTGGGGCGGGATACCCAGGCTTTGACGGCAAAGGGCGTGATAAAGGCGGCGGTGGAGACCGTGGCGGAGAACTTCTCCGACGGGGTGGCGGCCCCTATGCTGTTCCTTTTGATTGGCGGCGCGCCCCTGGGGCTGTGCTATAAGGCTGTGAACACCATGGACAGCATGGTGGGCTATAAAAATGAAAGATACCTGTACTTCGGCAGGGCGGCGGCTAAGCTGGACGATGTTGCCAACTTCATTCCCTCCCGGCTGTCTGCCCTGCTGCTGATTCTGAGCGCTCCCCTAGCTGGCGGGGACATGCGTGGGGCGTGGCGCGTCTGGCGGCGGGACAGGCGTAAGCACGCGAGCCCCAACTCCGCCCAGACCGAATCCGCTGTGGCCGGGGCCCTGGGGATAGAGCTGGCAGGCCCGGCCAGCTACTTTGGCAAAACAGTAGACAAGCCCTTTATCGGCGATCCCAGCCGGGAGCCGGATTCGGAGGACATCCTGCGGGCCAACCGGATGCTGTATGCCGCAAGCCTGCTCTGCCTGCTGGTTTTCGGTGGGCTGCGGCCGGCATGGGGGATAATCTTATAGGTGTGTCAGGTGTGTCAACGGAATATAAGGGTAAAAAATATTTCTTCTCGTATAGAGGCCTCTGTTTTTAGCTGACACACCTGACACACCAGGAAAGGAGCGTGCTCTATGAATCTTTTACACGGCGGTGACTGGGCCGGTTATCAGGCAGAATACGGCGGGCTGCCCCTGGACTTTTCGGCAAACATCAGCCCCCTGGGCCTGCCGGAAGGGGTGCGCCAGGCGATCGTCTCCGCGCTGGACGAGCCCCCCCGCTATCCCGACCCTCTCTGCCGGGCCCTGAGGGAGAAACTCTCCGCTGTCCACGGTGTACCGGCTGACCATATCCTCTGCGGCAACGGCGCGGCGGACCTTATCTTCCGGCTGGCGCTGGCCCTGCGGCCCCGAAAGGCGCTGGTCACGGCCCCCACATTTGCCGAGTATGAGCAGGCTTTGGGCACAGTTGACTGCGAAACCAAACGCCTTACGCTTGCCCCGGAAACCGGCTTTGCCGTCACCGGGGATATCTTGTCGGAGATTACCCCCTCGTTAGACGTGCTTTTCCTCTGCGAGCCCAACAACCCCACGGGCCGCACTACGGACCATGCCCTGCTACTGAAAATATTGGAGCGCTGCCGGGACTGCGGGACCCTGCTGGCAGTGGACGAATGTTTCAACAACTTCCTGGACGACCCCGCCGCTCACAGCCTGATAAAAGAGCTGGGCCCAAATCTGCTGATACTTCGGGCGTTCACCAAGAACTACGCCATGGCCGGGCTCCGGCTGGGGTACTGCTTTGGGGAGCCTGGGCTGCTGGAAAAGATGTCCCACTGCGGCCAGCCCTGGGCGGTGTCCTCCCCGGCCCAGGCGGCGGGAGTGGCGGCGCTGGACGAAGGGGAGTACAGCGCAAAACTTCGAGCGCTTATACAGGAACAGCGGCCTGTTTTGGCAGAGGGGCTTTCCGCGCTGGGGTGCCGGGTCTGTCCCGGGGAGGCCAACTACCTGCTGTTCCATCACCCGGATGGGGCGCTCTCCCAAAAGCTGCGCCCAAAGGGAATCTTACTGCGGGACTGCCGGAACTACCCTGGCCTTTCCCCCGGCTGGTACCGGGCGGCGGTGCGCACGAAAGAGGAGAACCAGGCCCTGCTTCGGGCCATGAGGGAGGTCTTATAATGGCAAGATGTATCATGGTGCAGGGAACCATGTCCGGCGCGGGGAAGAGCCTATTGGTCACGGCCCTGTGCCGCATATTTAAAGAGGACGGCTGGCGGGTGGCCCCATTCAAGAGCCAGAACATGGCGCTGAACAGCTATATCACCGGGGACGGCCTGGAGATGGGCCGTGCCCAGGTGTCTCAGGCTTGGGCGGCGGGCAAAGAACCGGATGTGCGCATGAACCCCATCCTCCTGAAGCCCAGCAGCGACACCGGCAGCCAGGTGATCGTAAACGGCAAAGTCTGGGGCCTGTACCCGGCCAGGGAGTACTTCAAGATGAAGCGCGGGCTTATCTCGGAAATCATGGAGGCTTACAACAGCTTAGCGTCAGAGAACGACATCATCGTAATAGAGGGCGCGGGCAGTCCGGCGGAGATAAACCTAAAAATGGATGACATCGTGAACATGGGGCTGGCGAAGCTCACCAATGCCCCGGTGCTCCTGGTGGGGGATATCGACCGGGGCGGGGTGTTCGCCCAGCTTTTCGGCACCGTGGCCCTCTTGGAAGAGGATGAACGGGCAAAAATTGTGGGCATGGTGATAAACAAGTTCCGGGGCGACCCGGCCCTACTGGCCCCCGGCCCCCAGATGCTCACGGAAAAGACCGGCGTGCCGGTGCTGGGCGTAATACCCTATGTAAAGGTGGATATTGATGACGAGGACAGCCTTGCCCCCCGGCTGGAGCAGCGGGGGAACAGTCGGCCCATTGACATTGCGGTCATCCGCCTGCCCCGCATTTCCAACTTCACGGACTTCGCCCCTTTGGAGAATCATCCGGCCCTGGGCGTGCGCTATGTGGAGAGCCCGCCTCAGCTTGGTGAGCCCGACATGGTGATACTCCCCGGCACAAAAAGCACCATGGGCGACCTGCGCTGGCTGCGGCAGAGCGGGCTGGAAGCCGCCATACAGCGGCTGGCGGCAGGGGGCACGCCTATACTTGGTATATGCGGGGGCCATCAAATGCTGGGAGAACGTGTCAGCGACCCGGAAAATATAGAGGGCGGCGGGGAGATGCCCGGGCTGGGGCTTCTCCCCTGTGTAACAGTGTTTGCCCCGGGGAAAGCCCGCGCAAGAGTACAGGCCCGGGTGCTGGCAGGGCCCTTCGCCGGGGCGGCAATAGACGGCTACGAGATACACATGGGCCGGACGGACACAGGCGGCGCGGCCCCTTTCTGCCGATTGGAAAATGGGTGTACCGAGGGCGCGGCCCGTGGGAACGTGTTCGGCACCTACCTGCACGGACTTTTTGACACTGGCGGGCTGACCCAGAAGCTGGCGGGCTGGCTGCTAGAGCGCAAGGGGCTTTCGATGGAAAATATACGCCCGGAAACCCACCGGGAGCACCAGGAGCGGCAGTTTGATATATTGGCGGACGCCGTGCGGGGTAGCCTTGACATGGACGCTGTCTACCGGGCGATGGAGGAGTTTTCTCATGGCTCATGGAGTTGTACACCTGTATTACGGCGATGGCAAGGGTAAGACAACGGCGGCAATGGGCCTTACCCTGCGGGCGCTGGGGCAGGGGCTGGTGGTAAATTTGGTGCAGTTCATGAAGGATGGGCGCAGCGGGGAGCTGGCCCTTTTGCGGCGGGCCGGGACAAGAGTCTGGGCAGGGAAACCGGGGATGAAATTCCCCTCAAAAATGAGCGCGGAAGAGAGTGAGGCTATCAAAATCATGCAGACAAAACAGCTCCGGGAGGCGCTGGATTGTCCCTGCGATATGCTGGTTCTGGACGAAGCCTGCTCCGCATGGCGCTGGGAGCTGGTGGAGCGGGCCCTGCTCAAAGAGGCCGTATTGAGCCGCCCCCTGGGGCGAGAGGTCGTGCTCACCGGGAGGGAGCCTGCCCAGTGGATGCTGGACGCCGCCGGTTACCTAACGCAAATGCGCTGTGAAAAGCATTCCTACCGGCAGGGCATCACAGCCAGAAAGGGGATAGAATTTTGAGTGTGACGCATATCTCCCCCGGGGACATTGAGCGTACCAACATGGAGATTATAGCTGAGGGGCTGGCTCGAATGGGGGTAGTTCTTTCGGAAAAGAATGAGGCGGTAGTCAAACGGGTCATCCACGCTACTGCGGACTTTGACTTTGCCCGCACGCTTGACTTTACCCCATCCGCTGTGGAGCGTGGTATAGCTGCTCTGCACCGTGGAGCAGCCATCATAACAGACACCAACATGATAATGGCCGGGCTCAGCCGCCCCTCAATGGAGAAGCTGGACTGCGCCGCCCACAGCTATATGGCTGACGAGGACGTGGCCCACATGGCGAAAGAGCGGGGCGTGACCCGGGCGGCGGTATCCATGGAGCGGGCGGCGGCAGAGCATCCCGGCGGGATCTTCGTTATAGGCAATGCCCCCACTGCCCTGCTGCGCCTGGAGGAGCTCATCCAGGATGGCCTGCGGCCCGCGCTGGTGATCGGCGTGCCGGTGGGCTTTGTGAATGTGGTGGAGAGCAAGGAGCGGCTGCTGGAGACCGCGCTGGCCTGCGGCGTACCGGCCATACTGTCCATGGGGCGTAAGGGCGGCAGCACAGTGGCGGCAGCCATCTGCAACGCCCTGCTGTATACGGCGGCAGGGACGCTGGACCCGGCACGGCGGGGGTGGGGGTGACAGGGAAACACAGCGTAAAGGCTTCTGCCACAACCGCCGGGAAAAGTCCAGGGATATTTTTCTTTGTTGCCTATCATGGGGCCTTGTGGTATAATAGTATCAGCCAAGAAAGCTGGGTTTTTGTTCGACCTCGGGGCGCTTCTGACTACTGTTTGACTACTATTTCCTGGAAACAGAAAAAATGCTGCAA
>CANRZD010000049.1 GCA_947644325.1 uncultured Clostridia bacterium | reverse complement strand
CAGGCCGTTCATGCGCACCGGGTGTATGGTCATAGAGGCCGACTCCGCAATAAAGGACTGCTTGG
Source organism: uncultured Clostridia bacterium (assembly GCA_947644325.1). Taxonomy (GTDB): domain Bacteria; phylum Bacillota; class Clostridia; order Oscillospirales; family Acutalibacteraceae; genus Acutalibacter. Next base: position 15,156 of record CANRZD010000049.1, on the reverse strand, counting down.
CCGCCACCGCCAGGGGCACGCCGATGGAATGGCCGCCCCCCAGCACCAGGGAGACGGTAGGCTTTTTCATGCCCGCCACCAATTCCGCCAGGGCCAGGCCCGCCTCCACATCGCCGCCCACCGTATTGAGCAGCATCAGAAGCCCGTCTATCTCCGGGTCCTCCTCCACCGCCACGATCTGCGGGATCACGTGCTCGTACTTGGTGGTCTTGTTCTGGGAAGGCAGGATATAGTGCCCCTCTATCTGCCCGATGATGGTCAGACAGTGGATGGTGTGCCCCCCGCAGTGGGTGGTCACCGAGCCGCTCTCGTTGATCTGCTTCTGCTGGGCAGAGGCCGCGTCCTGCTCCTGCTGCTCCTGCTCCTCCTCCGCGTTCTTCATGGCTTTTGTGTGGCTTTTCTTTTCCGTTCCTTTTTTCATTTTGACAGCCACCTCCTTATGGAGATAGTCTGCCAAAGAGACGATTTAAGTATACCACATGTTCCCCCATTCAGCAAGAAAAAATTGCCGGGGAAAAACCGCCCAAACCACCAAAGCCCCCGGCGCGCCGGGGGCGAAAGGCTTTCTGGGCGTGTTTAGAAGAAGCCCATGGGGTTCTGAAGCTCCCCGTAATAGATGGTCTCAAAGTGCAGGTGGGGCCCGGTAGAGTTGCCCGTGCTGCCCACATAGCCCACGATCTCGCTCTGCCCCACCGCGTCGCCGGTAGAGACCGCCAACTCGCTCATATGGGCGTAGCGGGTCTCATAGCCGTTGCCGTGGTCGATGAAGACGCAGTAGCCGTAGCTGTCGTTCCAGCCCGCGTAGAGCACGGTGCCGCCGTCAGCCGCCACAATAGGCTTGCCGTAGATGTCGCCGCCGGAGATGTCCACGCCCCGGTGCCCGCCGTCGCCGAAGCTACAGGTGAGGTAGGTGTACCCCGGCATGGGCCAGATAAAGCTGCCCGTGCCCGTATTGCCGCCGGTGATGCGCCGGCCGTAGATCTCGATCTCTAGCTCTGCGATGGCAGATTCGTTTTCCTGCATCTGGGTGTCCAGCATCTCCCCGATGGACTGGACCCCGTACTGCCGGTCCTGGGCGTTGGCGGCCAGGTCCTGGGCCTCCCGGTAGAGCTCCAGAAGCTCCGCGTTTTTGGATTCCAACGCCTTCTTGCGCTCAGCTAACAGCTGTTTGTCCTCCTGTATCCGCTCCAGGTCCCCCTCGATGGCGTGGATCTGGGCGTTTAGGCCCTGTATCAGCTGCTTATCCCGGGCCGTGACGGCCTTTAAGAGCTGGGTCTTCTGGGTGAACTCCGCAAGGCTACGGCTGTTTAAGACCACCTGCACCGCCGAGGGCTCCCCGGTCACGTACAAGGCCCGGATGCGGGCCTTCAGAAGGTCACGGCTGCGCTCTATCTGGGTCTGCTTCCCGGCAATCTGGTCCTCCAGGCTGGCCAGCTCCTGGTTGAGCCCCGCGATGTCCGCCCGCAGGCCGTCTATCTCCGCCTGCACGGCTTCTATCCGCTGGTTGAGCTCGTCCCGGTAGATGGCTTTTTCCGCCGCGGCCTTTTCCAGCTCCTCCAGGCGCTGGTCGTTGATCTCCTTCTGAGCCTCCAGCCTTTCCTGCTTTTCGTGCAGCTCTTCCAGAGAACCGGCCGCCAGGGCCCAGGGCCCCCAGGAGAGGATAAGCGTCAGGCACAGCAGGGCCGCCAGCAGACGATGGACAAGGTTGGGCCCCTTCTGGCCCCATTTTCTTCTATACAATCGCGTTTTCTCCTTCCTTTTTCAGGTACTTGCCGATGGAGATCATGCCGCCCATCATGCCGAACAGCATGCCCACCACGACATAGGAAATATAGAGCATCCACACATAAGGATGGATGTCAACAATGGTTAAGAACGAGGCGATGCCGTAGACCACCGCGGCCGCCTTGTCGTAGGCAAAGTAGAGGATGGTGGCCGAGATGGCCCCGGAAAACATGCCGATAACCATGCCCTCTATGATAAAAGGGATGCGCACAAAGCTGTTGGTGGCCCCCACGGACTTCATAATGTTGATCTCCATCCGGCGGGAGAACATGGTCACCTTCACCGTATTGGAGATGATGAACAGGGACACCACCCCCAGCACCACCACGATGCCGATGCTGCAGTACCGCACCAGCCTGTCCAGGTTGCTGAGCTTCGTAGCCACGTCCCGGTAGTTGGAGGCGTAGTCCACCCCCTCCACCGCCTCTATGGCGGCGATGGTGGCGTCGTACTGGCTCAGGTCCTGCATGGAGATGGTGTAGGAGTCGGGCAGGGGGTTTTCCAGCCCCTGCAGGCCGTAGAACAGGTCGTCCGCCCCGTCGTCCATGCTGGACATGATGTTGGCAAGGCCCTCGTCTTTAGGGACAAAGGTGCACTCGGCGATGTTGTCCAGCTGCTTCAGCTCCTCCCCCACCTTCACAGCGGTAAGGGAAGGCAGGTTCCCGTCCAGGAACACCGTAATGACATTATTCCCCTCAATGGACATCATAGTCTCCGAAAGGTTCAAAGACAGCAGGCCCGCGATGCCCGTCATCAGCAGGCAGGAGATCAGCACAGCCACGGAGGCAATGCTCATGGTCCTGTTCTTCCACAGGCTTTTTAAGCCCTCCGCCAGCAAATATCCAAAGCTATGCATCAGTAATCCTCCTCTTCGTCGTAGTCGCCATCCGGCTGGTAGTCCTCGGTGATATCGTCATACATGTCGTAGTCGTCCTCATCGTAGGCCTCCGGCTCCACGGCCAGGGCCTCCCCCACCGTGCGCTCCCGGGGCTCATAGCGGCCGGGGGCGTCATGGTCGCTGTAGGGCTTGGGGATGTCCCCCAAAGCCTGGGCCACGGTGCGCTCCTCATAGGGCTCGGTGTTGTCGTATTCGGCGTACTCGTCGTCCTCCGCGGTACTCTCGGGCAGGTCGTGCCGGGGCGCGGGGGCCTGCATGGCGGCGGTGTCCGCCACGATTTCGCCGCTGTGTATCTGGATGATGCGCTTGTGGAAGTGCTTGACCAAAGAGTGCTCGTGGGTGACCATGAGCACTGTGGTGCCCCGGCGGTTGATTTCGCTTAATAGATCCACGATCTCGAAGGACAGGGCCGGGTCGATGTTTCCGGTGGGCTCGTCCGCCACGATCATGGAGGGGTTATTGACCAGGGCCCGGGCCAGGCCCACACGCTGGCGCTCGCCGCCAGAGAGCTCGGAGGGGTAGTGCTTTGCTTTGTGCTGCAGGCCCACCAAACTCAGAATATACGGCACCCGCTTGCGTATGGTGCGGGGAGAGGCCCCCACCACCCGCATGGCAAAGGCCACGTTGTCATACACCGTCATGTGGTCTATAAGGCGGAAATCCTGGAACACGATGCCCATTTTCCGGCGTATGTAGGGGATTTTCCCCTTGCGGATGCGGGAAACATCCGTGCCGTCCACGATGATCTGCCCGGAATTGGGCCGCTCCTCGCACATGATGAGCTTTAGGAACGTGCTCTTGCCCGCGCCCGAGGAGCCCACGATGAACACGAACTCCCCCTTCTCCACCTTCAGGTTGATATTGTGCAGCGCTTCCGTGCCATTATTATAGACCTTTGAAACATTCCGAAATTCAATCATACCTTATGACGCTTTCCTTTCCCCTGTGGGCCCGGCCCACGGTATACGCAACAACACCCACCGGCATAGTCGTATTATACCAATGGGCGCCTGCTTTTTAATTCCGATAAAGAATTATTTGTAATAAGTTTGTAACATTTATTACGGAAAATTTACATATTTCCCCGGCCTGTCCAGGTTTTTCAAAACTTCACCGGGTTATTCGACAAATACTTTTTCACCATCAGCGCCATCTTGAAGACGATGGCGTCCTCGAATTCCCGCAGGTCCAGCCCCGTGATCTTCTTGATCTTCTCCAGCCGGTACACCAGGGTGTTCCGGTGCACGAACAGCTTCCGGGAGGTCTCGGAGACGTTCAGGTTGTTCTCGAAGAAGCGCTGGATGGTAAAGAGCGTCTCATGGTCCAGCGAGTCGATGGAGCCGCGCTTGAACACCTCTTTTAAGAACATGTCGCACAGGGTGGTGGGCAGCTGGTAGATGAGCCGGGCGATGCCCAGGTTATTGTAGCTGACGATGGTGGTCTCCGTGTCGAAGACCTTCCCCACCTCCAGGGCCACCTGGGCCTCCTTGAAGGAACGGGCCAGGTCCTTGATGCTGTCAACCACTGTGCCGATGCCCACCATGCAGTGGGTGTAGAACTCGCTGGAGAGGGTGTCCACAATGGACCCGGCCAGTTTGTCGATGTCGTGGGGGTCGATGTTGGACTTGATCTCTTTTACAAGCGCGATGTCCGACTCGTTGATGTTGATGATAAAGTCCTTGTTCTTATCCGGGAACAGGTTCTGCAGGACCTCATAGGCGGAGATGTCGTTCTTGTCCGTGATCTTGATGAGCATGCACACGCGGCTCACATCGGAGTCAAAATGGAGCTCGTGGCTCTTGAGATAGATGTCCCCGGGCAGGATGTTGTCCAGGATCACGTTCTTGATGAAGTTCCCCCGGTCGTACTTCTCATCGTAGTACTGCTTGATGCTGTTGAGGGACACCGCCAGAAGCTTTACGTACTTGCGGGCCTCCGGGTCCGCGCCGCCCACAAAGACGGCGTACTCCGGGTGGGGGCGGCTGCCAAAGGACTTGAAGGTGCAGTCCTCCGTCTGAAAAACATCTGAGGAAGCCAATGCCTCAGCCGTCACCTCGCTGTTTACCTCGCCGATCTTCCCAAGGTCGCTGCACGCAATGATCACCGAGGACTCATCGATGACGCCGATGGTGCGGTCGATCGTATCCCTCATCTGATGGATGATTCCCTGAAACAATCTGTTTGACATGGCTCTTCCCCTTTCGCAAGCGGCGGGTAAAACCCACCCCTATTCCATTTTGCAAGCATAGAAATTAACCTAGTCTCATTTTACAGAATCTTTTGGGAAAATTCAACCTTTTTTTGAAAAAAACTTTGGCTATTTCAGATAAAGTTTTCCGCCCGCCCCATTTTTGCCCTTTTAAGGCATCTTTTTGTCCTTCTCCGGCGTGATTCCTTCGAAAATCTTCGCGATTTCCCCCTCCTCCAGCAACCGGCACTCTCCTTCACCCAGGCCCTCATCCAGCCAAAGCCCGCCCACGCGCAGCCGTTTCAGCGCCAGGACCCGGCTGCCCACCGCCTGGAACATCCGCTTCACCTGATGAAATTTTCCCTCCCGTATCTCCGCATAGGCGGTACGGTCGTCCTCCTCCGGCCGGGTATAGAGCTTCGCCGGGGCAAAGTCCAGTATGCCTCTCTCAAAGGCTTCAATGTCTGCCTGGGTGACGGGCCGCTCCAGCACCGCCCGGTAAAGCTTGTACACGTGGCTTTTGGGCGCCAGCATCCGGTGGGCCAGGTCCCCGTCGTCGGTGATGAGCAGCAGGCCCGTGGTGTCCTTGTCCAGCCGCCCGGCGGGGAAAAGCCCGCGCCGGCGCATTTCCCCAGGCAGCAGGTCCAGCACGGTGGGCGCGTGCTTGTCCTCTGTGGCGGAGAGCACCCCGGCGGGCTTGTTCATCATGATGTACACATGCTGCCGGTAGCGTATCTCCCGGCCCTCCAGGGTCACCCGGTCTGTGTCCGGGTCCAGCTTCTGGGCGGGCCCGGCGGCAGGCGCGCCGTTGATGAGCACCGCCCCTGCCCGCACTAGCCGTGCCGCCTCTTTTCGGGTGCAGATATTCTGCGAGGTGAGAAATTTATCCAGCCGTTCCACCATAAAAACACGCCTCCTTTTCCCGGGAAAACGCGGCAAAGGCTGGGGCAGCCCCCAACCTTTCCGCTCTTTTTTGCTTTTTCTTTTAATCCGTGGGGTAGGCCTCCTCCGGCCACAGCTCTCCTGTGGTGGACTCTGCCGCCCCCTCCTCCAGCACAGGCTCGGCGGCGGATTCCACCCCCGCGTCCTCCACGGGAGCGCTCTCTACGGGAGAGCTCTCTGCCGGGGCGCTGCTCACAGGCGCCGGGTCCTTCTTCCCAGAGCCCGTGGACTTCACCGTGGTCTCCCCGTACCGGGCGCTGTCCGGGGCGAAGCCGTGCATGAAGCCGTCCGCCTCGGCGCAGGCCACGTCACCGCCGATGACCACCCGGCCGTACACCAGCAGCGTGGCGTAGACCTCCGTCTTATCCGGGTAGTTTACGATCTTGTATTTGTACTGGGTACAAACCTGCCCCGCGTAGGGCAGCAGATCGAACCCCTGGGCCTGCTGCATGGCATTGTAGGCTGTGTACACGTCGTTGAACTGGGCGGGGATCATGACCTCCCGGGTCTCCGCCGCCTGCTCCTCCACCTGCCAGCCGAAGGACGTAAGGAAGGCTACCCGCTCCTCGTTTGTCTCCCCTATGACCTCCTGGGGCTCCTGGGGTTCCTTGGCGCTGTCCATGCGCAGGAAGACGCAGGCGCCCACCACCACGGCGGCCAGCACCAGGAAGGCTATGACCCGCTTTTTGTTTGCTTTCAGCGATACGACCATTTTACACCGTTCCTCTCTGTTTAGTCCTGTGACATACATATGAGAGGGAAGCGGCCTCTATGCGGGTTTCTTTCAGAATTCCACCGGGCGCAGGGCCATTTCAAAGGGGGCGGGGCCGCACTGGGAGATGGCGTACCCCTCCCACCATATGGTGCGAAAGCACAGCCCGCTGTTAGAGATGTTCGGTATGCCGCCGGAAAGCCCCAGGCCCGTGTACTTCATGCAGCATTCCTTTTGGGTCCACAGGGCCGTAAAGGCCCCCATGGGGTCAGAAGAAGCCAGGGCCGCGGCCCGCTCGGCTTCCGTGAAGACCCGGCCCTGCAGCCGCGGGGAGAAGGTGCGCCGGTATTCGGCGTCCACGCCGGTCTCCCAGTCCTCCACCGCGCAGAGGGCCAGGCCCCTTGTGTGGGAGAGGCTGAAAAAGGGCCCGCCCGCAAAACAGGGCTTTCCGTAGGGGCCAAAACGCACAGGCGGCAGAGCCCCGGCCACAGCGTAAGAGAGCAGGGCCCAGGCCGCCTTATGCAGATCTTCCCCGGGGGGCACGCGGGTAAGGTATATCATGGCTTTCCCGGCTCCTCAAAAAGGCCCTCGCGGGTGATGTTCTTGAGCCACTTGCCGCTGCGGTAGTGCTTGATGACCCAGGGCCATTTCACGAACTCATCCGTGCACAGCAGGAAATAGACCCACACCACCGGCAGCTCCAGCACAAAGGCCGCAAAGAAGCCCAGGGGCACCGCATACACCCACATGTCCAGGATGTCGCAGATGAGGCCGAAGCGGCTGTCGCCCCCGGCCCGGAAGACCCCTACGATCAAGGTGGTGTTCACCGCGCCGCCCATGATATAATAGGAATTGATCAGCAGCATGGCCCTGAGATACCCCATGGCGGTGGCGGAAAGCTCCGCGTACTGCAGCACGAAGGGCGTGATGCCCAATATCACGAGACCGCCCAGGGCCCCGCCCAGAATGGTGAGCTTCAGAACGCGGCGGGCGCCGGTCTTTGCCTCCTCCAGCCTGTTTTCGCCGATGAGCTGCCCTAAGAGGATGCCCCCGGCGTTTGCCTGCCCGAAGCACAGCACAGAGCCGAAGTTTCGCACCACGATGGCAAAGGAATTGGCCGCCACGGCCTCGGCGCTCAGGTGCCCCAGGATCACCGAGTACATGGAGAAGCCCACGCCCCACACCACGTCGTTTAAGAGGGCGGGCAGGGAGAGGCGGATAAAGTCTTTGAAAAGGAGCTTGTTGCGCACAAAGAGCAGGGAGAATTTCAGCTTTACGTTCTGGCTGCGGCGGGACACCCAGAAGCACAGCAGCAGCTCCACCACCCGGGAGGCCGAGGTGGCCACCGCCACGCCAATGACCCCCAGCTTCGGCGCGCCGAAAAGCCCGAAGATGAACACGGCGTTGAGAAGCACGTTGAGCCCCACGGCCACGGTGTTCAGGGCCGTGCCCACGGCCACCCGGCCCACGCTGCGCAGCACAGAGAGATAGACCTCGATAACGCCCCAGCAGAGATACCCCGCGCTGAGAATGCGCAGGTACCCAGCGCCCAGGGCGATAAGGGCCGGGTCGTTTGTGAAAATGCGCATCATCAGCTGCGGCGCGGCCAGGGCCATAAGGGCGAACAGGGCCGCGATGCTCATGGAGAACCGCAGGGCGATGCCCTGCACGGTCTCCACGGCCCGCATGTCGCCCTTGCCGAAGTACTGGGCGCACAGCATGGTCACCCCGGTGCCCAGGCCGTAGAAGACCATGAACAGCACGTTGGCGTACTGGGCCGCCAGAGACACCGCCGCAATGGCCGATTCCCCCACGAAATTGAGCATCACCACGTCCACGGAGTTCACCGCGGCGTTGAGAAGGTTCTGCAGCATGATGGGCAGCATCAGCTTAAAAATCTGCTTGTAAAACGGGTCGCCCCGCAGCCGGTCCAACACGTTCCTATCCCCTTTTCCTTAAATTTCCCAACTGGACTAGTATAGCAAGCATGCCCGGGAATGTCAAGGAAAAGCGGGCGCCCGCCGCTTGGGGGCCGCCCGCTCTGCATATACCTCTATATAATTATGTATTCACGCGTCCAGGAAATACACCGGCCCCTGCCCGCCCCCAGAGGGCGTGCCCAGAAGATAAGCCTCCAGGTCCCCGAAGGTGTAGCCCATCTCCTCCCATTTGGTGAGAAGCTCGTCTAAGATCTCCCCATTGGTGCGGGAGGTGCTGTGCAGCAGCACCACGGCCCCCGGGTGCGCCCGGGGCAGAAGCTTTTTATAGGCCTCCTCATGGGTGGGTTGGTCCTTTTCGTACCAGTCCACGTAGGCAAGGCTCCAGAACACCGTGTGGTAGCCCAGGTCCTTTGCCATCTCCAGGTTGCTCTCGCAGAACTTCCCTTGGGGCGGGCGGTAGAGCTTCGGCATCTCCTGCCCGGTGATCTCCTTATAAAGGGCCGCGTTCTTCTCCAGCTCCTGCCGGAAGGCCTCTTTGTCGGCGATGGCGGACATATCTGGGTGGCTGTAGGTGTGGTTGCCCACAGTGTGGCCCTCTTCTACCATGCGCTTTACTAGATCCGGCTGGGTCTCGAAGTAATTGCCCACAAGGAAAAAGGTCGCCTTCACCCCGTGATTTTTCAAGGCGTCTAAGATAGGGGCCGTGTTGCCGTTTTCAAAGCCCGCGTCAAAGGTGATGTAAAGCACCTTTTCCTCTGTAGGCACGCAGTAGAGGCTGTCGTATTCCGCGAGAAAGTCTGCGCCCGCGTTGCCCACCGGGGGCTCTCCCTCCTGCTGGAAGCTGAGCCCCCAGTTCGTGATCTCCCCCGGGGATGCGGACGCGAACACGGCCCCGCCGTTTCGATGGGCGGCCCACAGCACCAGGGCGCACACCCCGGCTATCACCCCCAGGGCCAAGAGCGGGGCCAGGCATTTTTTCACCGTGCTGGGAAAGCTTTTCATAAACGTCCTCCTTTTCTCCCTATTGCGGTTGCGGTCCGGCGCAAAATAGTGTATGATTTTCGTAAGAAATTCATGCCGGGGTTTTTAAGGTTTCCCGGCTATGCTTTCCCATAAGGCTGGGAGTACAGAGAAAGGGGTCCGATATCTATGGAATCCACAGAGAACAAGAACATCCTGGTGGTGGACGACGACCGGGAGATCGTAAGGGCCATCGCCCTGAACCTGGAGAGCGAGGGCTATAACGTCCTGAAGGCCTATAACGGCATGGACGCCCTGGACATGGCCCTGACAAAGGAAGTTCACCTTATCATCATCGACGTGATGATGCCGAAGCTGGACGGCCTTTCGGCCATCATGAAGATACGGGAGCGGAAAAACCTGCCCATCATCGTGCTTTCGGCCAAAAGCGAGAACAGCGACAAGGTCATCGGCCTCTCTATGGGCGCCGACGACTACGTGACAAAGCCCTTCAACCCCATGGAGCTCACCGCCCGGGTGAAGTCCCAGCTGCGCCGGTACACGAGCCTGGGGGACATCCACTCCAGCAGCGAGAACACAATCATCAACGGCCGCCTGTGCTTTAATCTCGACGAGCACGTGCTCTACGCCGACGGGGACCCCATCAAGCTCACGGCCACAGAGACGAAGATCGTGGAGCTTCTCATGCGCAACCCCGGCCGCATCTTCCCGGCGGAGGAGATATACAGCAAGATATGGAACGAGTCGGCCTACTCTACAGAGAACACGGTAATGGTGCACATCAGGCGCATACGGGAAAAGATTGAGATCAATCCAAGCGATCCGGAATATTTGAAGGTGGTATGGGGCATTGGCTACAAAATCGAAAAGCACTGATATTTTTAAGGGCCTGCTCTCCTGGCTGTGCCTGCTGGCGCTGCTGTGCGGGCTGAGCCTGGGGGTGGCCTTTTCCGCCATCGTGCTCTCAAACCCCGAGCTGCAGACGAAAATGGCTGAAAACCTGCAGGACTTTGCCGGGGAGGCAGGGTACGTCCCCCCTGCCATAAGCGGGGACGGAACCCAGACAGAAGAAGCGGAAACAGAAGAAGATTTTGCCATGGAGATCGCCGAGGCCCACGCCCAGCACGAGGAGCTCATCTATGTGCACTCGGTGCAGATCGTCTGCGCCCTGGCCATTTTGCTGACGGCCCTGGTGCTGGTCTTCGCCTTCCGCCGGGACCGCAGGCAGCTGGAGGCCCACATAGCGGCGCTGCTGGGGAAGGTCTGGATGGAGATAAAATGCGTGTTCCTCATGGCGGCGCTGTTTTTGGGCCTAGTGCTCATCTCAGAGAAATACCTGCCCTGGGCCGTGTGCCTGTGGGTGCTCACCGCCTACTTCCTGTGCATGGACATCGGCTACAACCGGCGGTTTTTCCGGCACAACATCATCCACTCCGTATTAAAATGGCTCAACAGCTTCAAGTCCATGACCACCTTTGAGCAGCGCAGCCTGCGGCGGCTGTTCTCCACTATCGGGGTCATCGGGGGCATATTGGCGGTGGCGGCGCTTCTGCTGCTGTGGGCCCTGGACAGCTTTACCGCCATGGGGCGGCTTCTGGGCACGGTGATAGTCAGCGTCATTGCCTTCGCGGCCACAGGGGTGGTGGGCACCATCGTGTGGTACGTGCTGGGGCTAAAGCGCGACCTGCAGGACTGGAACGCCCTGATGGCGCAGATCACGGAAATGTACGGCGGCAACCTGAACGCCGTGAACCACGTGCCCCCCACCTCCAACCTTTACGACTGCGCCATGCAGCTGAACATGATACGCACCGGCATAGAAAAGGCCGTGGAGGAGGGCACCAAGGCCGACCGCACCAAAGTGGAGCTCATCACCAATGTGTCTCACGACATCAAGACGCCCCTGACTTCCATTATCAGCTACATCGAGCTCTTAAAAAAAGAGCCGGGCCTGCCCGACCACGTGATGGACTACATCCAGACCATCTCCCACAAGGCCGACCGGCTCAGCAATATCGTGCAGGATGTGTTCGAGGTCTCCAAGGCGGCCACGGGGAACATTACCCTGAACCTGGAGGACCTGGACATCGGAAAGCTGCTGCAGCAGACCTTCGGGGAGATGGACGAGGTGCTGCGGGGGTCCCAGCTCATCTGGCGCATGGACATCCCCGACACCCCGGTGCTTGTCCACGCAGACGGCCAGCGGCTGTACCGGGTGTTCCAGAACCTCATACGCAACTGCGACCAGTACGCCCTGGAGGGCTCCCGGGCCTACGTGTCCCTTTCCTCTCAGAACGGCTACGCGGTGGCAAGCATCCGCAATGTCTCCCGCAATGAGATCACCATGGACAGCGAGGACCTGACCGCCCGCTTCGTCCGGGGCGACCAGAACCGCACCACCGAGGGCAGCGGCCTGGGGCTGTCCATCGCAAAGAGCTTCACCGAGGCCTGCGGCGGCACCTTCTCTGTGCGCACGGACGGGGATTTGTTCATCGTCACCGTACAGTTCCCCCAGGTGAACAGGCCGCCAGTATAGTCAATGCCACGCCCAAAGGACTTTGCATATCCTATCCAAAACGAAAAAACCGGCGCGCTTCCGACGCCGGTTTTGGCATTTTTATGTAATTTCCCAGGCTTTCTCAGTAGGCCGAGGCCACCGAGACCGTCCTCTCCTCTATCTGATGGAGCACGGTGCTGGCGTCATCCACCTGGGCGTACTGAATGAGGGAGCACACGATATCCGGGATATCCATGGGCCCCACGTTGCCCGAGCGCACGATCTGCAGGGCAAAGTGCTGGTTGCGGGTAAGGGTGGGGGCGTAGCTGCGGGCGTGCTTGCGGCCGCGGCCGGTGCCGCTCATGACCTTGATGTAGCCCTTCTCCAGCAGCTCATTAACTAAAAGATGAAAGGAGCTCACCGCGAAAAGCGGGTCCCCGTTCTCGTTTACGGCGGCGGAGATGATCTCCGGCCTGCAAAGGGGGCGGTCCGCCTCCCAGAGGATCTCCATCAGGACCAATTCCGAATTTGTCAACTGGTGTGCCTTTTTTCGTTTCATAAAGTGACAACTCCTTTTAAGCGTAAATAGAGAAGCTGGTCCAGTTGTATGGCCCGGCCTTTCAAGGCCCAGCCAAGCAGGATAGTTCATCCCCTTGGTATAGTCTTTAATATATTTTATAATATATTTTCGGAATTGTCAATGCGTTTTTCTAAAAAACACGGGAAAAAACTTCTAGCGGAACAACTTATAAATACAGAAATTCTATGTTTTTTCCTTGTTTCCCCCGGCTCCGGCGGCCCGCAGCTGCCTGCGGCGGTAGAGGAACTGGTCTATGACCACCAGGAGCGCCCCGGCTATCACCACCAGGTAATAGGTAAAAAACCGCCACACCATCACCGCAGCGTACAGGTCGTTGTGGACAAAGTAGTTCCGGAAGTAGGAGGAGAACCCCAGCTCCTGGGCGCCGGAGGCCCCGGGCATGGGCATGAAGGAGACGGAGACCTGCAGAAGGCTCTGCACCGCCACGATCTCCCAGTAGCTCACGTCGCTGTAGCCGAAGGCCCGGAAAATGAAAAAGATCACGCTCATCTGCAGAAAAAACTGGGGGATGGACAGCAGGATGCCCCAAATGACGCTGCCCTTCTTCTCCTTGAAGTCATCGGTGAAGCTGCCGAAGTCAGACTCGAACTTGTCGATGGTGTCCATCAGGTGAAAGCGCTCCCGCAAAAAGGCGAAGCGGCCGGCCAGCCATTTGGCAAAACGGCAGATCACGTGGAAAACGGGCTTGATAAAAAGGGAGGCGAAAAACAGGATGGAGCCGCCGTTTATGATGAGCCCCAGGACGATAAGGGGCAGGATGCCGGGGTTTTCCGCCGAGAGCTTTTCGTACATCATGCAGTAAAACACCACCGAGCACAGCACGAAGGCGCATTGGTAGCAGAAAAACTTCATCAGCAGCACCGCCGTGGAGAGGCCCACGGGGATGTCGTCCCGGCGCAGGTAGGCGGCCTGCATGGGCTGGCCCCCGGTAGAGCTGGGGGTGATGTAGGAGTAATAGATGCCGATAAGGCCGATCTTCATGCCGGTGCCCCAACCCATGGGCACGTGCTGGCTGCGCATGAGCAGCAGGATGATGCCCCCCTCGAACCCGAAAAAGACCACGGTGATCACAATAGCCAAACTGAGCCACCCGGGGGTGAGCCCGGCCATGGTGGCGAAGACGTTGGCAAATTCCCGGTTCAGCACCCCAAAGAGCACCACCGCCACAATGGTGGCGGCAATGTACAGCAGGCTCCAGGGGATCTTCCTCTTGCTTTTCATAGGCGCGCTTCCTTTTTCCGAATTTCTCCCGTTTATTGTAGCACAGGGCCGAACCCCTTGTAAACCCGCAGGGGAAAACGTAAGATTTCTGAAAGAGACGCGAAAAGAAAGTATGAGGGACCGGGCCCGAAGGCCCAGTCCCCCCATACTCACTCTAAATTTACAATTACCCATTGTTGTCCGCTTTTAGGGTAGAAGCCCACGGCCGCCGGGCGGATGCGCCCGCCTGTCATGGATTTCTTTTGTGAAAAGATTATAGCACTTTTTTGTACGATTTGTCAAGGGTTTTGCCCCGGAAATCTATGGATGGTAGTCGTTTCCTTACTCTACCTCAAGGACCCACCCGAACGGGTCTTCGATTTTTCCGGTCTGCAGGCCGGTGACGGTGTCGTAGAGCCTCTGGCTCACAGGGCCGATGCCGCCCCCGGAGATCTCCATGACCGTGTCCTCGAACCGCAGGGCCCCCACCGGGGAGATGACCGCGGCGGTGCCGCTGCCCCAGCACTCCTCCAGAGAGCCGTCCCGGGCGGCCTGCACCAGCTCGTCTACCGACACGCGGCGCTCCTCTACCTCCATGCCCCAGTGTCTGCACAGGTCGATGCAGGAGGCCCGGGTGACGCCGGGCAGGATGCTGCCGTTAAGCTTTGGGGTGACCACCTTGCCGTTTATCTTAAAGAAGATGTTCATAGCGCCCACTTCTTCGATATACTTGCGCTCCACGCCGTCCAGCCACAAGACCTGGGAGTAGCCTTCCTCGTGGGCCTTCACCTGGGCCTTGAGGCTTGCCACGTAGTTGCCGCCGGTCTTGGCCTCGCCGATGCCCCCACGCACCGCGCGCACGTAGTCGTCCTCTATCCAGATCTTCACCGGGTCCAGGCCGCTCTCATAATAAGCGCCGGAGGGGGACAGGATGATGATGAAGAGATAAGTATCCGAGGGCCGCACCCCCAGGAAGGGGTCGGTGGCGATGACAAAGGGCCGCACGTAAAGAGAGGTGCCCGGGGCCGTGGGGATCCAGTCCCTCTCCAGGCCCACCAGGGTCTTCAGGGCGTTTAAGAAGTCGTCCTGGGGGATCTCCGGGATGCACAGGCGGCGGTTGGAGTTATTGGCCCGGGCGATGTTCTTGTCCGGCCGGAACATCAGGGTGCGGCCGTCCTCTGCCCTATAGGCTTTGAGGCCCTCGAACATCTCCTGGCCATAGTGGAACACCATGGCCGAGGGCTCCAGCTCTATGGGCTGGTAGGGGACGATCTTGGGGTCGTGCCAGCCATGCTGGGGGTCGTAGGGCATCACGTACATGTGGTCGGTGAATATCTTACCAAAGCCCAGCTTCGACTGGTCTGCGGGCTTTGCCTTGGGGCTTTTTGTCAATTCGATCTTGATCTCCTGCA
>CANRZD010000048.1 GCA_947644325.1 uncultured Clostridia bacterium | reverse complement strand
AGCTCCAGGAGCTGGGGCACGGTCAGCTTTTTCTTCTCCTCGCCGGAGACGTCGATGATGATCTTCCCGTCGTACATCATGATGAGCCGGTTGCCGTGGGCGATGGCGTCCCGCATGTTGTGGGTGACCATCATGGTGGTAAGGCGCCCGTCTTCCACGATCTTGTCAGAGAGCTCCAGCACCTTCCCGGCGGTCTTGGGGTCCAGGGCGGCGGTGTGCTCGTCTAAAAGCAGCAGCTTGGGCTTTTTTAAGGAGGCCATCAAAAGGGTCAGGGCCTGCCGCTGCCCGCCGGACAGAAGCCCCACAGAGCTTGTAAGCCGGTCCTCTAACCCCAGCCCCAGCCCAGCGAGCATCCCCCGGTACTGCTCTTTTTCTTCCTTTGTGATGCCCCACCGCAGCCCCCGGGGCCGGCCCCGGCGGGCGGCCAGGGCTAAATTTTCCACGATCTGCATGGTGGGGGCGGTGCCCAGCATGGGGTCCTGGAAGACCCGGCCGATGTAGGGGGCGCGCTTGTATTCGGGCAGGCGGGTCACGTCCACCCCGTCAATGGAGATGGAGCCCTGATCTACCAGCCAAGTGCCTGCCACGGCGTTGAGCATGGTGGACTTGCCCGCCCCGTTGCCGCCGATGACCGTGCAGAAGTCCCCGTCCTTTAAGGTCAGGCTCACGTCCCGCAGGGCCTGCTTTTCGTTGGCGGTACCGGCGTTGAAGGTCTTCCATATGCCTTTTATCTCAAGCATTCCCGGCGCCCCCCTTTCTTTTTGCTTTGGAGAAATAACGCCCTTTCCAGTAGGGGATGGACAGGAACACGGCCACCACCAGGGCGGTGAGAAGCTTCAAGTCGTTGGTGTCCAGCCCCAGCCGCAGCACGATCTGGATGGCGGCGTAGTAGATGATGGAGCCGATGACAGCGGAAAGGAGCTTTAAGGCAAAATTGCGGAACACCTTGCCCAGCAGCACCTGGCCGATAATGACGGCCGCCAGCCCGATGACGATGGCGCCCCGGCCCATATCCACGCTGGCGGCCCCCTGGTACTGGGCAAGCAAAGCCCCCGACAGGGCCACCAGGCCGTTAGAGAGCATGAGCCCCAAGACCTTCGTCATGTCTGTATTGATGCCCTGGGCCCGGGACATGCTGGGGTTCGAGCCCGTGGCCCGCAGGGCGCAGCCCATCTCTGTGCCGAAGAACCAATACAGCGCGCAAATCACCGCCGCCACCGCCACAGCCAGCAGGAACAGGGGGTTACGAAGCCCCAGCTCCCGCACATAGCGGGAAGAAACCAGCAGGTCGAACTTGTCCACCTGGATAGCCAGGGTGGCCTGGGTGCCCGTGGCGCTGCCCCAGCCCATGATGCGCAGGTTCACAGAGTACAGGGCCAGCTGGGTGAGAATACCGGCCAAAATAGCCGGTATGCCGCACCGTGTGTGCAGAAGGCCCGTTATGAGCCCCGCCAGCATGCCCGCCAGCAGGGCGCACAGCACGCATATCCAGATGTTCACCCCGTTCACGGCCAGCAGCACGCACACGGCGCCCCCTGTGCCCAAAGAGCCGTCCACCGTCAGGTCGGCCACGTCCAGAATGCGGTAGGTAATGTAGACGCCGATGGCCATAATGCCCCATATCAGGCCCTGGCCCGCGGCGCCGGGTATGGCTTTCAGCAAGGCGGTCAGAAATTCCATAGGCAGTTCCCTCCAAAGAAAATGATAAAGCAAGGGCCGAAAAGGGGACGCGCCCCCTCCCGGCCCCTGCGCAGAAAAAGCTTACTCTGTGGCGATGGGCTCATACCCCTCGGGCGGGGTGATGTCCAGGGCCTTGCAGTTGGCCTCGTTATACTTCTTTGTGACCTTGGGGGCGGACTGTACGGCCATTTCCGAAATGTCCGCGCCGTTTACCAGGATGTCATAGGCCATCTCGCCGGCCATGTAGCCGATGTCGTAGTAGCTGATGGACAGGGTCACCACGCCGCAGCCGCCGCAGATGCCCTCTTCGCCGGCCACCACCGGCACCTTCTCGGCCAGCACGATGTTGGCGATGGCCTCGGCGTTGTTGGCGGCGGTGTTGTCCGTGGGCACGTAGATCACGTCGCAGGCGTCGCAGGCGCTCTGGGTCACGGAGGAGATGTCGTTCACATCTGTAAAGGCGAAGTTCTCGCAGGTGTAGCCCAGGCCCTTCAGGGCCTCGCCCACCACTTCGATCTGGTAGACGGAGTTGGGCTCGGCGGAGCAGTACAGGAGGCCGACCTTTTTGGCCTCGGGGAACATCTCGTGGAGCATTTCCGCCTGCTGGTCCAGGGGGGCCAGGTCAGAGGTGCCGGAGATGTTGCCGCCCACGGTGCCGGTCCAGTTGTCGATGCCCAGGGCCGTGGCGTAGTCCGTCACAGAGGTGCCCAGGATGGGGATCTCGCTGGTGGCGGAGGCGGCCGTCTGCAGGGGGGCCGTGGCGTTTGCCAGGATCAGGTCCACGTTCTCCGAGATAAAGCCGTCCACAATGGGGATGCAGTTATTGGACTCGCCCCCAGCGTTGCCCTCTTTGAACTCCACATTGCCGCCCAGCTTTTCTTCCAAAGCCTCCTTGAAGCCTTGGGTGGCGGCATCCAGGGCCGGGTGGGGGGCCAGCTGGCAGATACCCACCGTATAGGTCTGGCCGTCAGACGCGGGCTTGGAATCAGGCTCAGCGGGCTCAGACTCCGCCTGGGAGGCAGGCTCGGACACAGGGGCGCTCTCTGCAGAGCTTGCAGTGCTGCTGCCATTTCCGCCGCAGGCCGTCAGCCCCAGAAGCAGGGCGCAGGCCAGAAGCAGGGCAAGGACTCTCGTTTTCATGTTTCTTCGCTCCTCATTCTTAAAATCAAGGCTGGATGAAAATTCATCCAAACTCCTATACTATAGCGCTTTAACTCGGAAAAGTCAAGGGGGTTTTTGCTAAAAACCCCCTTTTTTCTGAAAAAAAGCCCCCATTTTACCCCTTTTTGGTGGTATAATGCCTATGGAAGGAGGAATTCCGCCCCCAGCTTGTCAAAATAGTTATACATGATCTGGGCAGCCTCGGCGCGGCTGGTACAGCCCCGGGGGCGCAGGGTGCCGTCCCCGTAGCCCTGCAGCACGCCCAGCTGCGCGGCCCAGCGCAGGGCCGGCGCCGCGTAGGGGGAGATTTCCCCCGCGTCGGAGAAGGCGAGCTCTTTTTCCACAGCCACGCTACCGGAAATGCGCCACAGTATGGCCGCCATCTGCTCCCGGGTCACCGGGTCCTCCGGGCCGAAGCGCCCATCCCCGTAGCCAAGCAGCACCTTGTTTTCCGCGCCCCAGACCACGGCGTCGTGGTACCATTTGCCGGGCTCCAGGTCAGAGAAGGGGCACGCGCCCTTTACCGGGGGTTTGCCCGCCCGGTTGTAGAGGATCTGCGCCATCATGCCCCGGGATAGGGTGCCCTCCGGCACAAAGGTCTCGGGCCCGGTGCCTATCATCAGCCCCTTCTCGATGCAGTAGTGCACCCCGTCGTGATACCAGGCCCGGGTCTGTGAGTCGGTGTAGGGCCAGATGGGGCAGGTCTCGTCCCGGGGGCAGCCCGCGCCGCCGCCCAGGGGGGTGAACAGCACGTGGACGGTCACATCCCGCCCGGGCTGCACATAGCGGTAGACGCCCTCTGTAAGGGTCAGGGGCACCTGCCCGCCGGCATCGTCCAGCACCCGCACGTTGGCGGTGCGGAAGCCCTCGTCGGGCGTGAGCACCAGCTCTACCTGCTGCCCGGCCGGCACCCGGCGGTAAGAAACGCCGTTTTCCGTATACACCGGGCTCATGATGGAGCAGAGGATGTCCGCTGCTCCATCATCCGGCTTCCGAAGCCGGACCTTATACCCGGAAGGCTCGCTGCCGCCTCCGCCGCCCCCAGGCCCCGGCCCGGGCGTGGGAGTGTCCGGGTCTACCACCGGCGGGTCGGGCTGGTCAGGCTTCCCGGGCTCCTCGTAGCCGATGGCGTAGGTGGAGAACTTTTTGGCGTAGATGTGGATGAGGTCGTTTGTTGTGTCCAGGTAGTAGCGGCCTTCCGTAACGTTCTCCTTGTCGCCAGGCTCTCTGTCCAGCTTCTCCAGCGCCTCCGCTGCATCGCCATGATAACGGTAAACCGCCACGTTTTCCTTGCCCGCAAATTTGAAGGGCACCACGATGCGCAGGATGTTGGTGGTCTGTGTTATGGGTTCCTCTTTCGGCTTGTCAGCTTCCGTTTCTACTGTTTTAATCACGTCAAGCGCCAGGAAGTCGAGTTTTGTTTTTTCAGTGGCTTTGGCTTCTTCTCGAATTTTTTCAACTTCTTCCTCGTTAATATCTTGCACCTTTTTGCCCTCTACGTTCATCTGAACGGTCAACTTTTTTGGAGGGTCGGCTGTCGGATCATTTTGGTCCCACTGTTCTTCTGCTTCAACGGACAGGCCAGCCACTACTACGGTCGCTGCCAGTGGATCGTCCCCTTTTATTTCGAGCTTGGAATTGAGTTCGTCTTTGGGCATTCTTATCGTGCCGACATCTTTATCGGCATCAACTATACGCGTCCAGGTGGTCATAGTTTTCTCATCTGAAGTTCCTTTTTCTTTAATGGCAACCACGTTGTAGAGTCCGGCAGGAACGGGTGCGAACTCATAGGTGCCGCCATCATTCGTAGTCACTTCTTGCAGAGGAGGATTGCCTTGCTTGAGCTGCACTATAATGCCGACCGCAGCGTTGCCATCGCTGTCCTCTACCTTACCAGAGATAGTATAAGTGGGAATCTTGGGTATCCTCTCGGTTTTTGTCCCGCCGCACTGGGTGCAGGTGCAAATCTTCTCGCCCTCATCCTTTGTAGTAGGCTCTTTGGTCACCTTGCCGTCATCCCAGGTGTGGGGCGTCTTGCTGCCCTCCTTCTCGCATACGGTGCATTTCTGCCAGTGGTCGTTATCGTCTGACTGCCAGGTGAATTCGTGGGGGGCTTTCTGGTCCTCCCTACCGCAGGTGCACTCCTTCCAGTGGTTGTCATCGTCCGACTGCCACGGGCCGGTGTAATCATGGCTGTGCGGCCCAGATTCTGTAGAGAGCTGGAGATAGTGCCCATCCGATTCCGCCGCGTTGACTACATAATAAGTGGGGTCATCGCTGACAAAGCTGCTGGAATAGTCGGCGCCGCAGGCCGTGGAGAACGTCACGGGGCTGCCCTCGGCGGGCGCTATGCCGGTGCGGATGCCGATTTTCTTGCTGGGGTCGGATAGGGCGAAGTTTTCGGTGAGGGTTATTTGGGCTATCGTATCACTATTATCAGGCTTAACCAAATTGATGTTCTGGGCAGCAGCGCCTTTGTAGTTCGTATTCCCGGAAATATCCACTGGGCCCGCCAGCGTGACCTTGCCGGTAGGGGCACAATGAATGCCCCCTCGATCTGTTACGGTAGTGTAATTGCCTACGTTATTTGTAATGCTGCCGCCGTACATGGTGAACGAGCTGTTATTTCCGCACTGAACACCGGTGCAGTTTTCGCTCAATGTGCCAGCGTGCATGGTGAAAGAGCTTTTGTCACCACAGTAAACACCGTTTCCGCCTCCGATAATTTTACCGTTGTACATAGTGCACGTGCCGCCTTCTAAGTACACGCCGGAACCTCTAAACTTCTGAATGGTGCCGCTGTGGAGATACAGTTCACCGCCAGTTCCCACCTTAACTCCATAGCTAAGTCTATTAGGGTTGGAATGATTAACATAGGTGTAGTCAATGCAGCCCTCTTTCTTGCAGTTATAGATGTGCAGGCTGTTGCCTACGCCACTCACTGTAAACGGTGTCCCTGTGTTTACATGATAAGACAGAGTGTGCCCGTTCAGACATATATGCACTTCGCCACGTATCGAAATCTGGCTATTCAGTGTAATATCTTCTCTCAGGTAATAGTGCCCGGCCGCCAAATTGCCGCCAGTGGTCTGCAGGAGCTTGTCAAATAAGAGGTTTTCATCTTCGTGCTTATGCTCAGGCGTCAGGGCCAGGTAGATTTTGCCGTCATCCTTTAACAGTGTGCTGAGTTTTGGGTTCACCGGCTGGTAATCCGAGAGGTCTGCCGCCGTCAGCTTGCCGCTTGAATAGCCGCTGTCTGCCACGGCCAGCAGTACCGGGTTTTCCTCTGTAGGCGAGATTTCCGTCAGCACGGCAACCGGAGGTGCGTACAGCACGCTCATCACGCGGATATATGCCCCTTCTTTCAAGTAGACCGGGCTCGTAACTGTGGTTTCGATGGTATGGCTCATGCCGCAGCTCACATCGCTGTCTAAGAAGACACCCTCGCCCAGCCCGGCCGTATTCTCGAACAGCCTCATGTACTCCAGTGTCATGCCGTCGCTGCCATCGTATATGCCGCCGCCGTTTCCTGTTGCGGTGTTGGTTCTTATTGATATGGGAGAACTTGAACTACCAGACAGCGCCGCCGTGCCGGCATTATAAATGCCGCCGCCGTCTTCCTCTGCGGTATTGCCGTAAATCTCGCCGCGGCTTGCGGTCCAATTACCATTCCCGGCATTGTACACGCCGCCGCCGTTTTGGGCTTTATTATTACGGATATACTGAAAACTGCCAGTCAACGTGCCCGCGTTGTACACGCCGCCGCCGTTTTCTGCCGCCGTGTTATTTTCAATGTCAGTGGAAGAATTCTGCAGCTTCAGCGTGGCGCTATTGTTATAGATGCCGCCGCCTGTTGTAGCGGTGTTACTTCTCACCGCTACGCCGTCCAAGGTGGCCGTGCCCTCGTTGTAGACAGCGCCGCCCTCACTTGCGGTGTTCTCTCTCAAAAGGCCGCTATTCATATACAGCGTGCCGCCCTGGGCCACGTAGACGGCGCCGCCCTTTCCCGTGGCTGTGTTGTTTTCCATGTTGACGCCGTACACCCTGGCCGTGCCGCCCTCCACGCAAATGGCCCCGCCGTTTACCGCCTTGCCCCCGGTAAGGCAGGCTCCGTTCCCCGGCTTACAGTCGCACAGATTCAGTTCGCCGCCGGTTTTCACCGTAAAGAGCGAGCCGCTGACACCATCTGCCAAAGAAACCTCATACCCGTTCAGGCACAGATTCACTTTGCCGCTGATTTCAATAGACTTCTCCAGCACCACGTCCTCCGTCAGGTAGTAGTCGCCCGCTGGCACGGCGCCGCCAGTTTGGAGGTCCGCCGCCGCTTTCTCGGTAAAGGGCACCGCGTTAGCCGGATTCGCTGGCTCCCAGCTGCAGCCTGTCGAAATTTCGTGCGTGTGGCCTCTGACCAGGTAGAGCTTGTTGTCTCTCAGTTCAATACTGTAGCCTTTGCCCGAATTGAACTTATTTTTATCATCTGATGTGATTGTATAGCCAACCCCCTCAGCTATCACTACTTCGGTCTCGCCGGATAAAAACTGCTTATCAATATCGATGTATGCATCATTGCCCAGCGGCCCGGAGATAGTGGCAATGGGTGGCACAGAATTATACGGCGGACCTTCCATAGCATACTTTGGCATCAAACTCAGGCCCGCCTTGAACTTTGTCCCTGTTTCGCCGTTGTTGTAAAGTTTTGGGCTGCCCTTGAGGTCAATGCCACATCGTCGGGGAATTCCAATGCCATAGGCTTTGTTATTCTGGAAGGTCCCTCCATACAGGTGGACAGTAGGAGACGTTTGGTTCCATCTTAGATCTGCATCGATGGACACATTCACACAGCCGGGTATCCCGCTGGTAGTTTGGTAATCCCCCATGAATGTACCGCCATAAATGTACAGATCCGTATTATGAAACATGCGCAGGGCGGACATGTTATTTGAGCTGACAACCGCACCGCCACGGAAAAGGGTCCAGCCATCATTGCCTGGATTCTTCTGACCATAGTTTTTATCAATTTTCTCTCGTTCTGCGGATGAGCCGACAAAAAAGAAATCGCCCTTGATTTCCTTGTACCAGTGGCTCCCAGAATTGGGGTTGCAGTCGCAAAAGGTCAGGTTGAGATGCTTGTTTTTCAAAGCTTCATCGTCATACCCGCCGCTCCACACTTTTGCATGGATAAGCCATCCAGATGTAAGCGGTTTCTTATCGCCATCGGTATATGCCAGTCCTCGAATAGCATGACCGTTCAGGCAAATGACAACATCGCTGTTATCTGCCGTCACGATCTGCCCAGCGTCACTAAGAACGATATCATCCTCTAAATAGTAATATCCAGACGGAACATTGTAGGTAGTCCTAAGCGGCTGCCACGACACACTCCCGTGTCCTCCACTATGGCTGCACGAAGCGCCGCAAATCGGGTGGCTATGCCCCGCCGCCTTCGCCCCCACCGGCAGGGCCAGGAGCAGCACCAGTATCAGCAGTATTTGGACCCCGTATCCTCTCGCCTTTTTCATGAGAATCCCTCCCGGTGCGCGGCACCACGTGATTTGTTTTGGCTTTTCTAAATTATACCACTTTCCAAATAAGCCCGCAAGCATAAAAAATAGATTCTTTTTTGGCGTTTTGGCTGCACTTTGGAAAAACTTTATTTCAAAAACAAATTCCCCTGCAACCATTTCGCCCTCTGCCGCGCCTAATAGACAGAAAAGCTTTTCGCAGAGAAAGTAAAGAAAGGAGGGGGCCCATGTCCCTGTCCATAGAAAAACTCGTCCGGCTGGCCCAGTCCGGCGACAAAGAGGCCTTTATCCGCCTCATGGAGAGCCAGAAGGCCTCTATGATGCGGGCGGCCATGGCCATCCTGCGCGACGGGGAGGACACGGCCGACGCCATCGCCGAAACGGTGGCCGAGGCGTTCTCTCAGCTGTGCGGCCTGCGCCAGCCCAAATACTTCAAGACCTGGCTTATCCGGGTGCTGATCTCCAACTGCCACGACATCCTGCGCCAGCGCAGCCGCTGCGTGCCCATGGGGGACCTGGAAAGGCCCGGGGAAGGGCGGCCGCTCAGCGACCAGGCCCTGGACGTCCGGGAGAGCCTGGGGGCCCTGGCGCACAACGACCGGCTGGTGCTGACCCTGTATTACGCCGAGGGCTTCAAGGTGCGGGAGATCGCGAAGATGCTGGGCGTGAAGGACAGCACGGTGAAGTCGCGGCTCATGCGCAGCCGCCAGAGGTTCAAGAAAATCTACCTGGAAAGAGAGGGGAACACCTGTGGCACAAAATAACCGGCACGATCCCATAAGAAAAGAGCTCATCCTGTGCCCGCTGCCAGAGGAAGCCGTGAACGCCCGCCTGCGCCGGGTGTACGCAGAGCTGCCCGACGCCCTGCCCGTCAGGCGCCGCATGCCCCTGTGGGTGAGACGGGGCCTGTGCACCGCCGCCTGCCTGCTGGCCGCCTTCGGGCTGCTGCTGGGCGTAAACGGCGTGGACCCGGCCCTGGCGGAGAGCCTGCCGGCCCTGGGCAGCATTTTCAGGGCCATCAACGACGCGGGGCAGCGTCCCGCGGAAAACCGGGGCTACGCCAAGGAGAGCCTGGAGGCCTTCGGGGAAGAGGTCGCCGGGGAAGAGGGCCTTGTGGTGGAGATACCCTGCAAAAACCCCCTGGACGCCCCCATGACCGCCGCCTTGCAGGAGGTCTATTACGACGGAAGCTTTCTGTTTGCCGGGGTGAGCCTGCGCCTGGACGCCGACGGGGACCGGCTCACGGAGCGCTTCGGCCCGGGGTACGACATTCTGTTAAACGGCGAGAGCCAGGTGCGCCACGAGGCGGACGGGACCCTTTCCTCCCCCCGGGACTATGGCAGCGGCTTCTGCGACATGAGCGATTCCTTCCTCACCCGCCTTGCCCCCGGGGAGTACGCCCTGCAGCGGGCCTTCCGGGTGCCGGACCACCTGCAGGGGGCGGAGAGCCTGGATGTGACCCTCTGCTTTGATGGCTTCGAGATCCCCCAGGATAACGGCGCCTTCACCCTTTCCTTCACCGCCCAGAAGACAGACGTGCCCGCCCGGCAGATCGACGGCGCGGGGGTGGAGACAAACGGGGTGCGGCTGGTGTCCGCTGTGGCCAGCCCCACGGTGACGTGCATCGTGGCCGAATACCAGGATAGCTTCATAAACCCCGCCTGCTCGGCAGTCTTTGAAGACGGCATCTATATAGGCGGCCTGGGGGGCACAGAGCAGCCCCTGGAGGACGGCTGGGTGCGGGACACCGGCGTGTACGCCGGCCTGCGGCAGGACGAGGAAAGGCGCGTGGTGTGGTCGCTCTTTGACAAGAACGGCTCGCAGCAGACGGAGGCGGTCTTCGTGCTGGATTTCCAGGAGGGCTGCGCCTGGGTGGGCGGCCCGGAAGACCTGAAGGACCCGCCCAGCGGGGACTACGCCTGCGGCGCCGAGGCCGTCAAAAACCTGAAAGAGGGGTACATGGTGGAAAAATTCCACATGGAGCAGAGCAAGCCCACCCTGTGGATCGCGGGCGCGAACCTGGTGCGGGAGGAGCTGACGGTGCAGGTCTGGCAGGACGGGACCCTGGCCGACAGCGCCGACACCCAGGGCCTAAACGGCTGGGACAAGGCCACCCGGTACTTTGAGTACGGCCCCCCGGGCGGCCCGTTCTCGGTCAACGAGGAGGCGCTGGAGGAGCCCTTTGGGGAGTGGCTGCTCATCCTGCGGGACAGCTACGCGAAGATCGACATGACCCGCCCCCTGACGGTGAAGGCCTATAACAGCGCCGGAGAGCTGGTGCTGGACGAGGAGATCACCCTGGAAATGCACGGGACAGAATAAGCAAAAAAGAGCCTGCCGGGCCCCCATGGGAAGGGGAAGCCCGGCAGGCTTTCTTTCGCTTATTCGGGTTGGGGGGCGTGGGGGCCCGCCCAGTGGCGCAGCTTCGAGAGCTGCCCGGCGTAGTAGGCCCGGGCTTCCTCAGGGGTCCAGCCGGGCACGGCGGAGTGCTCTATGAGAAAATCGATGAGCTTGTCCATGTCCTTATAGGCAAACTCCCCGCCGGCATAGCACCACTTGCAGTATTCCTCGTTGAAGGACCCGTCCGGCTCCTGGCTCAGGATGCCGTCTTCCAAGGGCATGCCGCAGCACTGGCACACCAGCTGCCGGGGCGAGCCCAGCAGCGTGTTGATGGACACATTGAACAGCCGGGACAGCAGCTTCAGGGTGTCGGTGCTGGGCACCGTCTCCCCAGACTCCCACCGGGACACCGCCTGCCGGGTCACGTGGACCTTTTCCGCCAGCTCCTCCTGGGTCAGGCCGTGCTTCTTGCGCAGGTCCAGATAGATATTTTTTGTTTCCATGGTATCACCTCTGGAAACAGTATACCCCACTTTCTCCCCCGGCGCAAGCAACTGCCTGTTGCGCTCACCGCTGGCCCCAGTCCTTTTCCACGATCTGGCCCTTTACGTTGAGCTTATAGTCCCCGGCACGCAGCAGGGCCACGAACTCTTTGTTGTCCCTGGGGGCCTGTGCGAAGACCACCCCGGCCCGGCCGATGCCGTCGCCGGTGCAGATGTGCTCGTCGCCCCCGGAGGTGGTCAGCAGGCCCGTGTCCTTAGCCAGGGCCGCGGCCTGGTCGTTGTCCTCATCGTGGTTATAGAAGTTAAAGACCTCTATGGCGTCCATGTGCTCCACGTGGGGCGGGATGTCGCCGTTGAGATAAGAGGCGTGCCGGAAGGGGTGGGCATGGGACAGAAAGCCCCCCGCCTCATGCACGGCGGCGCAGTAGTCTTCCAAAGAGTACTCATGCAGGTCGGGGTGAGAAAGGAGGAAGTCCAGGTCGATGCCGTAGGTGAGCACCTCCTTGCCGTCGCCATAGTAGTGCTCTACCCCGAAAAGCACCGTGAACTCCTTGCCCTGAGCCCAGGCCCTGGCCGCCTCGTAGGGCCGCCAGTAGGCGCGCATCTTGTCTTCCCAGGGCAGAGAGCGGTCTACGGCCGTGTTGCCCCGCAGGAAGTGGTCGGTGATGACGACGCCCCGGTACCCGGCCTCAAAGTAGGCCCGGGCCATTTCCTCTGGCGCGCTGTGGCCGCAGGCGCTGGCCCAGGCTGTGTGCATGTGCATTTCGTATTTGTACTTATATTCCTTCATGATAAGCTTCTCCTTTCAAGCCTCTTGAATAGTCTCATGAGAACAACCACCGCCGCGATGGACAAAATGACCTCCGCCGCCGTCTGGGCCCAGGCCAGGCCGTACAGGGGGAACAGCCAGTCCAAGATAAACAGGGCCGGTATCTCCAGCACGATCTTCCGCAGGATGGCAAAGAGCAGGGACTTTGACCCCATGCCGCAGGCCTGGAACACACCCACCGCCAGGAAATCCATGCACAAAAAGGGCAGCGCCAGGGACATGGCCCGCAAAAACTGCTCGCCGTAGGCCACGATCTCGGGCTTTTTCATAAAGAGGGACGTAAGGGGCCCCGAGAACACGCAGAAGCCCAGGGTGGCCAGGGTGATAAAGGAAAGGGACAGCCGGGCCGTGAAGAACAATGTCTTCTTCATGCGGGGGGTGTTGCCGCTGGCGTAGTTGTAGCTGATGAGAGGCATGATGCCCTGGGACACGCCCATGGCGATCTGCATGGGGATCATCTGCACCTTATGGGAGATGCCCATGGCCGCCACCGCGTCTGAGCCATAGCCGGATGCGAAGTTATTTAAGATGGTCATGCCCGTGACATTCAAGAGATTCTGGATGGAAGCCGGGATGCCCACCGCGCAGATGCCCACTACTAGGGGCCTGCGGAAGCTGAGCATCTTGGGGCTGATGCACACGTAGGTGCGGCCGCGCTTCTTAAAGAGCAGGGCGAAGAAGTAGAGGCAGGCCACGCAGTTGGAGAGGAAGGTGGCAAGGCCCGCCCCGGCGGCGCCCATGTTGAGCCCCCAGGGCAGGATGAAGAAGGGGTCCAAGACCATATTGAGCACGCAGCCGCTCATGGTGCCGATGCTGGCGTGCAGGGACTCCCCCTCGGCCCGCACCAGGTAGGCCATGACTACGTTTAGTATGGCCGGGGCCGCCCCGCATATGACCGTCCAGAGCATGTAGCGCTGGGTGGCGTCATAGGTCTCGGCCGTGGTGCCCAAAAGCCGAAGCAGCGGCCCCTGGAACACCCCCACCAAAAGGGAAAAGAGCAGCCCCGAAAAGAGCGCCATAAAAAAGCCCAAAGCCGAGCTGCGGCGCACCGTGTCGAAATCCTTTGCCCCCAGGGCCCGGCTCATCATGCTGGAGGCGCCCACGCCGAAGAGGTTGTTGACGGCGTTGAAGGCCAAGAGCACCGGGCCCGCCAATGTCACCGCGGCGTTCTGTATGGGGTCGTTTAAGATCCCCACGAAGTATGTATCGGCCAGGTTATAGAGCACCATCACTAAAGAGCTGAGCACCGTGGGGATGGCCAGCGTCATGACCGCCCGGGGGATGGGGGTGCTTTCGAATAGTTGGGTTTTCTGTTTGTCCTCCAAAAAGCTTCCTCCTTTTTTTCTATATTTATTATTATATCACGCCAAAAGAAAAACGGCAAGCCCGTGAAGGGGCCTGCCGCACAAATTCACAGTTCTTCCCCCGCTGGGCGCACGGGCACCCCCCGGCCGGCCAAATACCGCTTCACCTGGGGGATGGTCATCTCCTTGTAATGGAACAGCGAGGCCGCCAGCACCGCGTCCGCCTGGGCGATGGTAAAGGCGTCGTAGAAGTGCTCCATGGCCCCGGCCCCGCCGGAGGCGATCACCGGGATGCCCACCGCCCGGGACACGGCCCCGGTGAGCTCCAGGTCGTAGCCGGTCTTCACGCCATCCTGGTCCATGCTGGTAAGGAGGATTTCCCCGGCCCCCAGGGCCTGGACCTTTTTGGCCCACTCCAGGGCGTCGATGCCGGTATCCACCCGGCCGCCGTTTAGGTACAGGGTCCAGCCGCCCTGGGGGCGGCGCTTGGCGTCCATGGCCACCACCACGCACTGGCTGCCGAACTTTCTCGCCGCCTGGGTGATGAGCTCCGGGTTTTTAAGCGCCGCGGAGTTCACGGCCACTTTGTCGGCCCCGGCCCGGAGGATGGCCGTGAAGTCCTCTACCGTGCGGATGCCGCCCCCCACTGTGAAGGGGATGAACACGCTTTCCGCCACCCGGGCGACTACGTCGGTCATGATGTCCCGGGCGTCGGAGGAGGCGGTGATGTCTAAAAGCACCAGCTCGTCGGCCCCCTGCCTGTCATAGGCGATGGCGCATTCCACCGGGTCCCCGGCGTCCCGGATGTTCACAAAGCCCATGCCCTTTACCACCCGGCCGTCCTTTACGTCTAAGCACGGGATGATCCTCTTTGCGTACATGTTTCCCCCTCCTTACCCTATCTGCGCGCAAAAACTGCGCAGCATCTTCAGGCCCGCTTCCCCGCTTTTCTCCGGGTGGAACTGGCAGGCCCACAGGTTCCCCTTCTGCACCGCCGCGTGTATCTCCACGCCGTACCGGGCCGTGGCGGTGACTACGTCCTCCTCCGCGTGCAGGTAGTAAGAGTGCACGAAGTACACAAAGGGCTCGTCCCCCTGGCCCGCAAAGAGCCCGCCGGGCTTCTTGATGTCTAAGCTGTTCCAGCCGATGTGGGGGATTTTGAGCCCCTCCCCCTCTGGCAGGCGCAGTATCTTGCCCTTTAAGAGCCCCAGCCCCGGCACCCCGGGGGATTCCTCGCTGCTCTCAAAGAGCACCTGCAGCCCCAGGCAGATGCCCAGAAAGGGCCGGCCCGACTGCACGTAGGCCTTGATGGGTTCCTCCAGGCCCCGGGCCCGCAGGTTCTCCATGGTGTCTCCAAAGGCCCCTACCCCGGGCAGGATGGCGGCCTGTGCTGTCATAAGGTCGGCGGGGTCGGCGGTGGCGCGGCAAGGGCAGCCGATATGCCGCAGGGCCTTCTCCACGCTCTGCAGGTTGCCCGCGCCGTAGTCGATAATGGCGGTCATGTGGTTCACCTCTTTAGTTTGTTAAAGGGATTATAGCATTTTTTCCGCCCTTTGGCAAGGGGGCTTTACTTCATGGGCCTTTTGTGGTAAACTTATCTATAAAGGAGGCGGTATCGTGAAAAATACTGTGAAAGAAGACTGGAAGCGGCGGGTGTGCGCCGTCATTACGGCCCTGCTGGTCATGCTGGTAATCATGGCCCTGTGGTGCCGGGGGCGGTCCTTTGCCAGGGTTTTGCAGATTGGCAGCGAGGATGTGGGGCGCATCGTGGTGGTGCGCGGGCGTGACCCGGAACAGGAGATCACGGACCGGGAAACCATTGACGGCATCATGTCCTGTGTGAACCATTTCCGCTACATGACCTACTTCGACCGCAGACATCTGTGCGGCGTGGCGGGCTATTACATAAAGCTGTACAGCCAAGGAGGCCGGGAACTCTCTCGGCTCAACTTCACGGACGAAGCTGTCCTTGTGTATAACTGTGATGTGTATATGGCCAGCTCCCCCTACTTTGCAGACCTTCAAAAGCAGCTGTTTCTGTAAGATAAAAGCGGGGTGTATTTGCTGAAAGGAGGCTGTCTCGTGAAAAACACAGTAAAAGAAGACTGGAAGCGGCGGGTGCGGACCGCAGTACTGGCTTTGGTTTTGGTACTGGTTTTCATGGCCGGGTGGGTGACTATACGGTATTTTGGCATACCATTTTCCTACGCGCTGAAGGTCAGCCGTGAAGAGGTAGACCGCATCGTGATCAACAACAGGGTCTACCGGGACGAAGAAAAAGTCACGGAGCTGTTCGACTACATCGGCAATTTCCGCTACTCCCAAGGCTGGCCCCTGCCGGACATCACCGGCAGGTCGGGTTGTGGGGTTATTGAGAAAAATGTCTATCTGGTGGGGCCGAACCTGTCCAAAGGCTTCGCCATGTTGAACAATGGCATTATTATGGACGGCAGGTGGTACGAATGGCGCGATG
The DNA here is from genome assembly GCA_947644325.1 of uncultured Clostridia bacterium. Taxonomy (GTDB): domain Bacteria; phylum Bacillota; class Clostridia; order Oscillospirales; family Acutalibacteraceae; genus Acutalibacter. The sequence goes on along the minus strand of CANRZD010000048.1, from coordinate 46 downwards.
AAAGCGAACGTTACTTTGCACCCCTGCTCTCATAATCGTAAAACAA
>CANRZD010000047.1 GCA_947644325.1 uncultured Clostridia bacterium | reverse complement strand
CCATCCAGGACTATATCCCCACCTCCATTTCCGAGGACGTGTACAAGCTGATCCGTTACTGCCAGCTGGAAAAGGGCATGGTTATTATACACGGGGACGCAGGCATCGGCAAGACCAAGGGCGCGGAAAAGTTCGTGAGGGACAACCCCACCAGCAGCGTGTACATACAAGCCACCCCCAGCATCGGCACCCTGGGCAACCTCCTGAAAATGCTGGCACGGGCCTTGCGGGTGCCGGAGAGCCGCAGCAAGCTGATTCTCCAAAAAGTAAGGACGCTTAAACGCCCTTCTTTTTTTCTCAAATTATCTGAAAAGCTTTCTCAGTTTTTTTGCAAAGCTACAGCCATGGTAGTGCCTCTACCACCTTGAATTTTTACGCTCACGTGGATAAAAATTCTAAGCTGGATATGGCGGCGGCTATGGAGAAGGCTATCTATCAACCCACCTGACGAATTGGGTGATAGAAATTTGATAGAAAAGCCGCTGGAAACTGATAGAAAGCAAAATGAAACCCCCGGAAACTCTAAGATTTCCGGGGGAAAAGTGGTCGAGGTGACAGGATTCGAACCTGCGGCATCTTGCTCCCAAAGCAAGCGCGCTACCGAACTGCGCTACACCTCGATAAGGGGGCCTTAAGGCCCTTATAATCATACCGCAAAAAGGGGGAGAAGTCAACTCCCTTTCTGTGAGATTTGCAAAACTGGCGGGAAGCGTGTATAATAGAGGCATCTGCCCCTCATGATAAATTTTGTGCGCAAGGAGGCCCTTATGCCGGAAATCAGTGTGATCGTACCTGTATATAATGTGGAGAAATACGTGGAAAAATGCCTGCGTTCCATTTTAGGCCAGACCTTCCGGGACCTGGAGCTCATCGTGGTGCTGGACGGCTCTACGGACAAAAGCGGCGAGATATGCGACCGCGTCGCCGCAGAGGACGGGCGGGTGCGGGTGGTGCGCCAGGAAAACCAGGGCCAGGGCGGCGCCCGCAACACCGGCATCACGCAGGCCCGGGGCCGGTGGCTGATGCTGGTGGACAGCGACGACTGGATAGAGCCCCAGGCCCTGGAAAAGTCCCTGGAAGCCGGGGAAAAGTGGGACGCGGACATGGTCGTCTTCGACTACCAGACCGTGGGCCCCGACGGAAAAGTGCTGGAAGTCTTCCGCGAGCCCCAGCCCAAAAACACCCCCCTTTCCCCCAAAGAGCACAAGGACGTGCTCTTTGCCGCCCCCTGTCCCTGGGGCAAGCTCTACAAAACCGAACTCTTCCGCCGCACCGGCGTGCGCTACCCCTCCCGGGTGTGGTACGAGGACCTGCGGGTGACCCCCAAGCTCCTGGCGGAAAGCGCCCGGGTGGTCTTTATAGACTATATAGGCTCCGACTACTTCCTGCGGGACGGCTCCACCATGTTCAACGGAAATATCGAGCGAAACGCCGAAATACTGCCCGCCCTGGACGACATTCTGGGCTATTTCAAGGACCGGGGCCTTTATGGGGCCTATGAGGACGAGCTCTGTTATCTCACCCTCTATCACGCCTACCTGGCGGCCTCCGTGCGGGTCATCCGCATTGACCCCAGGAGCCGGGCGCTTTTAGGGCGCTTTCGGCAGTACGCAGCGGAAAAATTCCCCCATTACCGGCAGAACAAATATATAGCCCGCCTCTCCCGCAGCCAGCGGCTGGTGCTGGGGCTGCTGGAAAGAAAGCAGTACGGGCTCATCGCCCTGCTGTTTAGGCTGAAGGGCTGAGGGGGGCGGCAGCATGCGCTTGAAAGAATTGTGGGCAAACCGCACAAGGCACAGCCTGGTGGAAAACACCATCATGCTGTATATCCTCCAGTTCTCCACCATGGCTCTGGGGTTTTTCACCCAGGGCTTCCAGGTGCGGGTGCTGGGCATGGAGAAGGTAGGCGCCCTGGGGGCCGCCGCCTACGCCGCCAATTTCTTTCAGATGGCCGTGGACTTCGGCTTTATCCTGTCGGCCACGGCGAAAATTTCCCAGCACCGGGAAGATAAGGCCTACCTCGGGAAGACCCTAAGCTGCGTGGTGGCGGCCAAGGCCCTATTTATGGCCGGGTGCTTTTTGGTGCTGTTCCTCTTTATCAACCCGCGCCTGCAGGGCCCCGGGGAGCGGACGGTGTACCTTTTCTACCTCTTGTCGGTGTGCATGGCCTCCTTCCTGCCGGACTTCATGTACCGGGGCCTGGAGCAGATGGCCACCATCACCGTGCGGGCGGTGAGCATCAAGATCTTCGCGGCGGTGATGATCTTCGTCTTTATCCGCAAGCCCCAGGATTATTATATGGTGCCCCTCTTCACCGCCCTGGGCAACGGTCTGGCCCTGGCCTTTGTGTACTGGCACCTGTTTCAGAAAATCGGGGTGCGCTTCTGCCGGGTGAAGCCCCGGGAGGTGTGGGAGGAAATCAAGGAATCCTCCCAGTTCTTCCTGTCAAAGCTCTCGGCCACCATAAACACCAGCCTCAGCGGCGTGCTCCTGAAAAGCGTGGCCGGGGACGCCATAAACGGCCTTTACACCAACGCCGACAAGGTCATCAGCGTGGCAAAGGGCGGCATGGGGCCCATTGCGGACAGCCTGTACCCCCACATGATGAAGCACAAGAACTTTAACATCATTAAAAAGGCCCTGCTGTATATTTTCCCCATTATCCTTTTGGGGTGCGCCGTGGTCTTTGTCTTTGCGGAGCCCTTATTGGTCCTGTGGCTGGGGCCCGAGGGCAAGGACGTGGTGCTGCCCCTGCGGCTCATGATCCCGGCGGCGGTGTTCACCTTCCCGGGGTACGTGCTGGGGCACCCCACCCTGGGGGCCATGGGGCTCATGAAGTACGCGAACATCTCCGTGGTCTTCGGCACCTTCGTGTACTTGCTGGGCATTGCCGTGGCCTATTTCACCGTGGGCCTGGGCCTTGTGAGCCTCTCGGTGCTGGCCAGCGTCACCGAGTTTTCCGTGACGGCCTTCCGGGTGGCGGTCATTCTCAAAAACCGGCACCTTTTGAAAAACGGCGCCCAATGACCCGGACGTATGTGGTGGGCCCTTTCCCGCGAGGCACTACAGGTAGAGTTTTCGGAAAGTAAGGGCTGGAAATTTTTGCTTTTTTCGGGGCTATCTGCTATAATGGGGGCAAAAGCGCGGGAAAGAAGGCCCGCTGTCGGATGGAGTTTTTGCCATGCATATGATTAAAAAACTGAGAAGGACCGTTGTTTTCATATTAAAAATGGCGCTGTTTGCGTCGCTTTTCGCCATCTTTTTCGGCATTTTCGGGATCAACAACCCCTGGCTCTTCAACCTCTCCCGTACCACCGGCGTCACCATGGTGACCTTCATCGTGCTGGGCATCGCCCTCATGTCGGTGTACGGGGGCTACGCCATCGGCACCCAGAAGTCAAAGCCCATCATCCACTCCATGTCCCTGGCCACCATCATCACAGACCTGGTGACCCACCTGCAGCTGTCCATCATGAACACCAGCCAGTTCAATAACGACCACTTTGTCTACGAGACCCCCCACCTGCTCCTGCTTGCCATGGTGGTGCAGGTGGCGGTCATCGTGCTCTTTACCTATTTCGGCAATTTCATCTACTTCTCTCTGGAGCCCCCGGAGAAGTGCTGCGTCATCTCCTCCTCCCGGGAGAGCCTGGGGAGCATCATCCCGAAGATAAAGCGCTTCCCCAAGCAGTACCAGATCACGGAGACGGTGCGGTACGACTCCCCCAAGGTGCTGGACGTCATAGGCCGCAGCGACACGGTGTTCCTCTACGACGTGCCCACCAGAGAGCGCACCAGCCTCATCGACTTCTGCTACCAGACCCAGAAGAACATCTATTATAACTTCGAGATGATCGACGTGGTGAGCCAGGGGGCCAAGTACGTGAACCTGGACGATAAGTCCTTAGTGATGCACGTGGCAAAGGACCTGACCATGGAGCAGCGCATTATAAAGCGGCTTATGGATATCTCCATCTCCCTTTTGGCCCTCATCGTCACCAGCCCCATCATGTTCGTCTGCGCTATCGCCATCAAGGCCGAGGACGGGGGCAAGGTCCTCTATAAGCAGGCGAGGCTCACAAAGTACGGGAGGGTGTTCCAGGTCTATAAGTTCCGCACCATGAAAGAGGAAAACTCCATCCACAAGTCCGTGACGGAAAACGACGACCGCATCACCAAGGTGGGGGGCGTCCTGCGGAAGTTCCGCATAGACGAGCTGCCCCAGATGCTCAATATCTTAAAGGGCGACATGACCGTGGTGGGCCCCCGCCCCGAAATGCTGGAGAACGTGGAGAAATATACCGAAGAGCTGCCCGAGTTCTCTTACCGCCTGCGCATGAAGGCGGGGCTCACGGGGCTGGCGCAGATCTCCGGCAAGTACAACACCTCCCCCAAGGACAAGCTGGTCATGGACCTGATGTATATTGAAAACTACAGCATCTGGCAGGATTTGAAGCTGATTTTCCAGACCATCACCGTCTTCCTGAAGGCGTCGGAAAGCACAGAGGCCTTCGGGAAGGAGCAGGCATACGACTTTGACGGAGAAGACGAAAAATAAAAGGAGGCCCTATGGAAGAATACCTGCGCCGGGTGTACCCCGGCAGCGCGGAAGACTTTTTTAAGAAGGCCCAGGAGGCCATGCTCTCGGGGCAAAAGATGTTCGTGGTCACCGCGAACCCGGAGATCCTCATGTCCGCCGGGAAGAACGAGGCCGCCCGGGAGCTGCTGCTCTGTGAGGAAACGGAGATCGTGCCCGACGGCATCAGCGTGGTGAAGGCCATGGAGATGCTGGGCCTGCCGGTGACAGAGCGCATCACCGGGGTGGATTTGGCCGAAAAGCTGCTGCACAGCGCCGGCCGGGCAGGCAGGAGCGTCTACCTGCTGGGGGCAAAGGAAGAAGTGGTGTCGGCCCTCGCAAAAAAGCTTCGGGCCCACTACCCCTCTATGGACCTGCGCTATCACAACGGCTACGACGGGGACAAGGACTCCATCATGAAGGAAATCGCCCTGCTCTCGCCGGACCTGGTGCTGGTGGGCCTGGGCGTGCCCGCCCAGGACATCCTGCTGTACCGGCACCTGGGGCAGTTCAAAAAGGGCGTGCTCATGGGGGTGGGGGGCTCCTTCGACGTGCTCAGCGGCATGAAGCGCCGGGCCCCGGCCTTTTTCCAAAAGACCAACACCGAGTGGCTCTACCGCATCCTGCGGGAGCCCTCGCGGTTAAAGCGCTTCTGGCGCAGCAATGTAAAATTCCTGGGCGAAGTGCGCAGGGCGCAAAAGAAAAGCCCTTCTTAAAGGGCTTTTTTCGTTTTCCCGCCGCCGTAAGGGATTTGTAAAAAATTTATAGACATTCTTTTTTGATTCCCCCAATATACTGGAAGAAAGGTTGAGAAGCATGGAAAAGATACGCGTCCTGTCTGTCTTCGGCACCCGCCCGGAGACGGTGAAGATGGCCCCTCTTGTAAAAGAGCTGGGAAGCCGGGAGGAGTTTGAGAGCCTGGTGTGCGTCACGGCCCAGCACCGGGAGATGCTGGACCAGGTGCTGCGGGCTTTTGACATCCACCCGGATTTCGACCTGGACATCATGAAAAAGGGCCAGACTTTGTCTGACATCACCGCCCGGGTCTTAAAGGGCCTGGAGGAAGTGTTCCGGAAGGTGAAGCCCCACATGGTGCTTGTCCACGGGGACACGACAACGACTATGGCCGGGGCCCTGGCCGCCTATTACGCCCAGATACCCGTGGGGCACGTGGAGGCCGGGCTGCGCACCGGGGACAAGTATTCGCCCTTCCCGGAGGAACTGAACCGGCAGTTCGTGGGGTGCATTGCCGACCTGCACTTCGCGCCCACAGAGCTCAGCCGCCAGAACCTTCTGCGGGAGGGGAAGGACCCGGGCGCTATCACCGTCACCGGCAACACGGCCATCGACGCCCTCTCCACCACCGTCCGGGAGGACTACTCGGACGAGCTCTTGCAGTGGGCGAAGGGTTCGCGGCTTTTGGTGCTGACGGCCCACCGCCGGGAGAACCTAGGGGAGCCCATGCACCGGATGTTCCGGGCCATACGGCGCATCATTGAAGAATTCGAGGACGTAAAGATGGTCTACCCCGTGCACCTGAACCCCCTGGTGCAGCAGGCCGCGGAGGAGGAGCTGGGGGGCTGCAACCGGGTGAAGCTGGTGCCGCCCCTGGATATCGTGGAGTTCCATAACCTTTTGGCCCGGTCGTTTTTGATCCTTACGGACAGCGGCGGCATCCAGGAGGAGGCGCCCTCCCTGGGCAAGCCGGTCATCGTGCTGCGGGACACCACCGAGCGGCCCGAGGGTATAAAAGCCGGCACCCTGAAGCTGGCGGGCACAGAAGAGGAGACCATTTACACCCTGGTGCGGGAGCTTCTCACCGATGAAGCGGAGTACGCCCGCATGTCCGGGGCCAGAAACCCCTATGGGGACGGCCATGCCAGCAGGCGCATCGCCGACGCCATAGCCGGGTATTTCCATGGGGAGACGGCGGGAAAAACACAAAAAGGATGATGGCGCAAATGGAGCAAAATCGCAAAGGCATGGCCAGGGAGGGCAGGCAGGGGGAGTACATCGACAAGAGCCCCTGGGGCCTGGGGCTCTCCCTTACCCGGTCCCATCTCATATGGGCGGGGCTGCTGCTTGTGGTGGCGGTGGGGTTCTTCCTGCTGGAGAAGTTCCAGGGGGACGAGCCGGCCGACGAGCAGGTGCACATGTACGGCGGCTACGCGGCGGGGTACCTGCTTCTGACCCTGCTGGGGGTGGCCCTGTGCGTCACGGAGATACGGGCGCCCCACCGGTGGCGGCGGGTGTTCGGCTGGGGGATGCTGGCCCTGGCCCCTTTGGGCACCTTTTACGCGGTGGACCTTATCAATAACACCCGCATTTTGAGCTTCCCCCTGCGCAAGGCCTTTGCCAATTACCTGTGCTACTTCATGGTCTTTGCGGCCATTTACGCCCTGTGCAGGCGGGTGTGGGTGACGATCCTTGCGGGGGGCGCCATATTCCTCACCTTCGGCATCGCCAACTACTTTGTGGTGCAGTTCCGGGGCCAGCCCATTCTGCCCTGGGACATCAGCTCGGTGGGCACGGCCATGGCGGTATCTGGGGGGTATGAGTACACCCCCACCCAGCAGATGGCCCTGGCGGCCATGGCCTTTTTCTGCACGGTGATCTTCAGCTCCCGCATCGGCCCCCAGGGCCGGGGCACCGGCACCCGGCGCTTCCGCATGGCGGAGCGGCTGACGGCCGTGTGCCTTTCCATCGGGCTCTTTTTCCTTCTGTTCCCGGCCAATATCCTGTCCAGCATGGGCATCTCTGTGTGGGCCTGGAACCAGAAGGTGAGCTCTGAGCTCACGGGCATCGTGGCGGGGTTCTTCGCGAACGTCCAGTTCGTCATGGTGGAAAAGCCCGAGGGCTACTCCCAGCAGGCCGTGCGGGCCCTGGGGGAGCAGCTGGAGGATGCAGAGGAGCCGGCTCCTCTGGGGAAGCCCCAGGGGCTTCCCACCATCGTGGTCATTATGAACGAGTCCATGACGGACTTCTCCCGGGTGGGCAACATGCAGTTCGAGCCGGACAGCCTGCCCTTCCTGCACTCCCTGCAGGAGAGCGGGGAGATGGTGTGGGGCACGGCCTATTCCTCGGTGTACGGGGGCAACACCTGCAACAGCGAGTACGAGTTTTTGACCGGCAACACCACGGCCTTCCTGCCTGTGAGCAGCAAGCCCTACCAGCAGTACATCGACCAGGAGCAGGACGCCCTGCCCCATATTTTGAAGAGCTACGGCTACCGGTGCGTGGCCGTGCACCCGGGCAAGCGCTCCGCCTGGCAGCGGGACGAGGCCTACCCCTTTTTAGGCTTTGACGAGTTCATAGACGCCTCCCGCTTTGACGTGCCCCGGCGCTACGAGCACGGGCTCACCAGCGACCGCTCCTGCTACGACCAAATCGTGTACGAGTATGAAAACCGGGGGGATAAGCCCTTGTTCCTCTTTAACGTGACCATACAGAACCACGGAGGGTACGAGGACGAGGAGTTTGAGACCACCATACGGCTGAAGGACGCCCCCGGGGCCTTCCCCCAGGCGGAGCAGTACCAGAGCCTGTTGAAAAAATCGGACACGTCCCTGGAGTTTCTCCTGGACTACTTCGAAAAACAGGAAGACCCGGTGCTGGTGGTGTTCTTCGGGGACCACTGGCCCAACCTGGAGCCGGAGTTCGTAGAGCGCCTGCTGGGGGCCCGGGAAGAATCCATGGACATAAAGAACATGATGCGCAAGTACCAGGTGCCCTTCTTCCTGTGGGCCAACTACCCCCTGGAGGGGCAGAAGCTTAGCAGGGTGAGCCTTAACTATTTATCGGGTCTTACCCTGCGGGCGGCGGGCCTGGAGGGCACGGCCTACACGAAATTCTTGGAGCAGCAGCGGCAGCTGGTGCCGGTGGTCACCGCCGTGGGCGCCATAGATAAGGACGGGGACGTGTACAAAAACGGCGACCCCACGCCCTATGACAAGCTGCTGCAAAACTACGCCATCCTGCAGTACAACCACGCCTTTGAGGCGGAGGGAAGGGAGCGGGGGCTCTTTACCCGGTGACCCTTGCGCGAAGGCCCCGTTTGTGCTATACTGGGGGGAGATTACCCGGAGGAGTGTTTCGCATATGGCAAAAATAGCGGTGCGCCGCGTAAACGAATGGGACGGCCCGTCCATGCTGAAGATCTATGCCCCCTACGTGGGCACCCCCCAGGCCCCGGAGCCGGAGCTGCCGGAATTACAGGACTACATCCGCCGCATCGACACCTACACCTACGGGCTGGGGTGGCTCTTATGCGAGATCGACTCCACCCCCGCGGGCTTCTGCCACCTGACGGAGAACCGGAAGGACCCGGAGAACCTGTTCTCGGTGGAGTTCCAGTTATATGTAAAGCCTGAGTACCTGCGCATAGGCGTGGGCCGGGCCCTGTGGACACTGATGCGGGACATGATGGAATTGGGCAACCGCCGGGAGGTCTTCGCCCGGATAGACGCGGAAAACCCCCAGGGGCTCGGGTTCTTTCAAGCCATGGGCTTTTCCCCAGTGGGGGAGGAAGAGGAGGGGGGACGCCGGGTGCTTATCGCCCGCTATGCCCTTACCCCCCTGGACCCGGAGGCCCAAAAGCCCATAAAGCCCTATCTTCTCATCAACCAGGACTACGAGGCCGCACGGGAGAGCGCGGCCCTGCTGGTGCGCGCTTGAATCGGGGCCGGATGGTTTTCATCCGGCCTCTTTTTTTGTGTACCGGGCTTTGAAAATTTTTTAACAAATTATGACGGAAGGCCCTTGTAAAAATCCCCCGGCTGTGCTATTATGATATTGATTTTTGATAAAATGCGGAAGAAGGGCATTTTGTCAAAAGAACCTATTTTATTCTCAAACTTTTTCATAATTCTTGGGGAAAGGAGGTCTTTTTCTTATGAGCGAGCCCAGTTTCGTCCAAGTCATTGCCATGGGCCTTGTCACGGTGTTCGTGGTGCTGATCTGCCTGATCATCATCATCAAGATCATGGGCGCCGTCATGACCCGGTTCACGGCAAATGCGGCTCCGGCAGCGCCGGCCCCGGCTGCGGCCCCCGCCCCGGCGGCTCCGGCCCCCGCGGCCCAGGGCAGCAAGCAGCAGCTGGTCGCCGCCATGGCCGCCGCCATCGCCGAAGACATGGGAGCGGACGTGGACCACATCAAGATCCACTCTATCCGCAAGCTGTAAGCTTTTTGAGCGCAGAAGTTTAATTTGATTGAGAGGTAATTGTTTTTATGAGAAACTATCATGTTAATGTAAACGGCACCGCTTATGAGGTCACAGTAGAAGAAGTAAAGGGCGGCGCCGCCCCCGTGGCTGCCCCCGCAGCGGCTCCCGCGCCGGCCCCGGCTCCCGCCCCGGCCCCCGCGCCCGCAGGCGCAGGCGAGCAGGTCACCTCCCCCATGCCCGGCACCATCCTGGATGTGAAGGTAGCCGCCGGCCAGGCTGTGAAGTCCGGCCAGGTGCTGATGGTGCTGGAAGCCATGAAGATGGAGAACGAGATCATGGCCCCCAAGGACGGCACCGTCACGGCTGTTTCCGTCTCCAAGGGCGCCTCTGTGGAGAGTGGCACACTCCTGTGCACCATCGCTTGAGTGCATCTGCCTGAAACCAAAAAATAAGGAGTGGAATCCATGGAAGCTATCATGAACTTTTTGCAGAGCACCGGCTTCGCCATCATTGGGGAGAACCCCCTGAACCTGGTGATGCTGGTGGTGGCCTGCGTGCTGCTGTACCTGGCCATCGTCAAGAAATTCGAGCCGCTGCTGCTTCTGCCCATTGCCTTCGGCATGCTGCTGACGAACCTGCCCGGCGCGGGCATGTACCACGCCGAGTACTTCGCAAACGGCGTCATCGACTGGGCGGAACTGGGCACCGGCCACGGCGGCCTTATCGACTACCTGTACCTGGGCGTGAAGCTGGGCATCTACCCCTGCCTGATCTTTATCGGCGTGGGCGCCATGACCGACTTCGGCCCGCTGATCGCAAACCCCAAGAGCCTGCTGCTGGGCGCTGCCGCCCAGCTGGGCATCTTCATCACCTACATCGGCGCCCACCTCATGGGCTTTACTGGGCCTGAGTCCGCCTCCATCGGCATCATCGGCGGCGCCGACGGCCCCACGGCCATCTACACCACGGCCACCCTGGCCCCCCATCTTCTTGGGCCCATCGCCGTGGCGGCCTACAGCTATATGGCATTGGTGCCGGTCATCCAGCCTCCCATCATGAAGGCCCTGACCACCAAGGAGGAGCGCCGCATCAAGATGAAGCAGCTGCGCCCCGTCTCCAAGACCGAGAAGATCCTGTTCCCCATCATCGTCACCATCTTCGTCTCCTTCATGCTGCCCAGCGCCGCCCCCCTGGTGGGCTGCCTGATGCTTGGCAACCTCATGCGGGAGTCCGGCGTGGTGGACCGCCTGAGCAAGACCGTGCAGAACGAGCTGATGAACATCGTCACCATCTTCCTGGGCATCTCTGTGGGCGCTACGGCTACGGCCGCTAACTTCCTGAACCTGAAGACCCTGGGCATCCTTGTGATGGGCGTGGTGGCCTTCGGCATGGGCACCGCGGGCGGCGTGCTGCTGGCGAAGCTCATGAACGTGTTCGCCAAGGAGAAGGTCAACCCCCTCATCGGCTCCGCCGGTGTTTCCGCCGTGCCTATGGCGGCCCGTGTATCCCAGGTGGTAGGCCAGAAGGAGGACCCCTCCAACTTCCTGCTGATGCACGCCATGGGCCCCAATGTGTCCGGCGTTATCGGCTCCGCAGTTGCCGCCGGCGTGCTGCTGGCCCTGTTCGGTTAAGGAAAGGGAGGAATGTTTATTATGGCTAAGAATCCCCTGAAGATCATGGACACCATCCTGCGTGACGCCCACCAGTCCCAGGCAGCCACCCGCATGAAGATCGAGGACATGGTGCCTATTTTGCCCGTTCTCGACAGCATCGGCTTCTGGTCCCTGGAGTGCTGGGGCGGCGCTACGTTCGATGTATGCATGCGCTTTTTGAACGAAGACCCCTGGGAGCGCCTGCGCACCCTGAAAAAGGGCCTGCCCAACACAAAGCTGCAGATGCTCCTTAGAGGCCAGAACCTCTTGGGCTACCGCCACTATGCCGACGATGTGGTGGAGGCCTTCGTAAAGAAGTCCATTGAGAATGGCATCGACGTGGTGCGCATCTTCGACGCCCTCAACGACCCCCGGAACGTCCAGGCGGCCGTGAAGTACGTGAAGGAGTACGGCGGCATGGCCGAGGTGGCCATCAGCTACACCAAGAGCCCCGTGCACAGCGAGGAGTACTTCGTGAAGCTGGCTATGGACCTGGAGAAAATGGGCGCCGACACCATCTGCATCAAGGACATGGCAAACCTGCTTTTGCCCTACGACGCCTACTCTCTGGTGAAGAAGCTGAAGGAAAACGTGGGCGTGCCCATCCATCTGCACACCCACAACACCACCGGCACCGGCGACATGACCAATCTCATGGCCGCCCAGGCCGGCGTGGATATCGTAGACTGCGCCCTGTCCCCCCTGGCAAACGGCACCAGCCAGCCTGCTACCGAGGCCATGGTGGCCACCCTGCAGGGTACCAGCCGGGACACCGGCCTCAATATGGAGAAGCTCTCTGAGGCGGCCGCCCACTTCCGGGGCGTGGCGGAGAAGCTGGACATCAACCCCAAGGTGCTGAAGGTGGACGTGAACACCCTCTTGTACCAGGTGCCCGGCGGCATGCTGTCGAACCTGATCTCTCAGCTGAAGCAGGCAAACGCCGAGGACAAATACTACGACGTGCTGGCCGAGGTGCCCCGGGTCCGCGAGGACTTCGGCTATCCCCCGCTGGTAACGCCCACCAGCCAGATCGTGGGCTCTCAGGCAGTGCTCAACGTCCTTTCCGGCGACCGGTACAAGATGGTCACCAAGGAGTCTAAGGGCCTGCTGCGGGGCGAATACGGGCAGCTGCCCGCCCCCGTAAACGAGGAAGTGCGCAAGAAGGCCATCGGCGACGCCGAGGTCATCACCTGCCGCCCGGCAGACCTTCTGGAGCCCGAAATGGAGAAGCTGCGGGCCGAGTGCAAAGAAAAGGGCTTCGGCAGCTGCGAGGAGGACGTGCTGAGCTACGCCCTGTTCCAGCAGGTGGCCGAGAAGTTCTTTGACTGGCGCGACCACCCGGAGAAGCGGGAAGCCCCCGCCGCCCCCGCGGCCGAAGCCCCCAAGGCGGCGGCCCCGGCGGACAACTCCCCCCGGACCCTGGTAGTGGAAGACCTGACAAACGGCAATTTCTGATAGAAGCGAAAAAAGGACGGTACGGCTTTTTGCCGCGCCGTCTTTTTTCTGTTGACATTTTGGGGAAAAGAGTGTATCATACTATTAGAAGAAGTCTATAGAATTTTCGGAAGAAGAATCCAACTTTTAGGACTTTTAGATAAGGAGGAGTCAAATCATGTTACCCGCCATTACCATTGCACGGCAGTACGGCAGCGACGGCAAGGAGGTAGGGGAGATGCTGGCAAAGCGTCTGGGCATCCCCTACTATGACAAGGCGCTCATCGCCATGGCCGCCAAGCAGAGCGGCCTTTCCGAGGAGGTCTTCGCGGACGCGGACGAGAAGGCCACCAGCAGCCTGCTCTATTCCATGGTCATGGGCAGCTACGCCTTCGGGGCCCGGGTGCCGGGGGTCAACGAAATGCCCATCAACGACAAGCTGTTCATCATCCAGTCCGACATCATCAAGAAGGCGGCGGCCGAAGGCCCCTGCGTGGTAGTGGGCCGCTGCGCCGACTACATCCTGCGGGAGCACGAAAACTGCCTGAACGTGTTCATCCATGCCGACAAATCCTACCGGGTGCGGCGGGCTGTAGAGCTGGGCGACTGCGACCAGAAAAAGGCCCCGGACTTCGTGACGAAGAAAGACAAGCAGCGTGCCAATTACTACAACTTCTACTCCAACAAGCGCTGGGACGACCTGCAGAACTACGACATCGTGCTGGACACCTCGCGCTTCACCGTGGAACAGTGCGTGGACCTGCTGGAGGCCGCCGCCAAACAGCTGGATAAGTAAATGCCAAAAAACCCAGGAGGGCCGGGAATTCCCGGCTCTCTTTTTTTCCATTTCCTCTTGATTTTTCCCCTTTGGGTGTGCTAAAATAAAACGGTTACAGCAAAACACACGCCGGGGGGCGGATTGGTGCCTGGAGAGCCCAGGTCTGCCCCGAAAAGCCCCCCCGGCGGAGGAAAAACCAAGGAGGTAATTGTAACATGGCAGTCGTATCTATGAAGCAGCTTTTGGAGGCCGGCGTGCACTTCGGCCACCAGACCCGCCGGTGGAACCCCAAGATGGCCCCTTACATCTTCACCGAGCGCAACGGCATCTACATCATTGACCTGCAGAAGACCGTGCGCAAGCTGGAGGAGGCCTATAACTTCGTGCGGGACCTGGCCGCCGACGGCAAGAACATCCTGTTCGTGGGCACCAAGAAGCAGGCCCAGGAGTCTGTGCGGGAGGAAGCCACCCGCGCCGGCGCCTACTATGTAAACGCCCGTTGGCTGGGCGGCATGCTCACAAACTTCACCACCATCCGCACCCGCATCCAGCGCCTGTCTCAGCTGCGCAAAATGGAAGAGGACGGCACCTTTGACCTCTTGCCCAAAAAAGAAGTCAGCAAGCTGCAGCTGGAAATCGAAAAGTTAGAGAAGTTCTTAGGCGGCATCAAGGAAATGAAGAGCTTCCCCGGGGCCCTCTTCATCGTAGACCCCCGGAAGGAGCGCATCGCCGTGGCCGAGGCCAAGAAGCTGCACATCCCCATCGTAGCTATTGTTGACACCAACTGCGACCCCGACGAGATCGATTACGTGATTCCCGGCAACGACGACGCCATCCGCGCCGTGAAGCTCATTGCCGGCGCCATGGCCGACGCCGTCATCGAAGGCCGCGAGGGCCAGATGGGCGCCGCCGCCCGTGAGGAGGAGCCCGCCGAAGAAGAGGCCCCCGCCGAGGCAGAGGAATGATTTCCCTAAAGGACAAGAAGAAAGGATAGAATCAATATGAATTTTACCGCTAAAGACGTTGCCGCCCTCCGGGAGAAGACCGGCTGCGGCATGATGGACTGCAAAAAAGCCCTGACCGAGGCCGAGGGCAACATGGACAAGGCCGTAGACCTTCTGCGGGAAAAAGGCCTGGCGGCTTCCGTGAAGAAGGCCGGTCGCATCGCCGCCGAGGGCGTGGCCTACGCTACTGTCAGCGAGTGCGGCAAGGTGGCCGTGGTGGTCGAGGTCAACGCCGAGACCGACTTCGTGGCCAAGAACGCCGAGTTCCAGGCTTTCGTGAAGACCTGCGCCGACACCATCATCTACGAGAACCCCGCCGACGTAGAGGCCCTGCTCCAGTGCAAGGCCCACGGCTCTGACCTTACCGTAGACGACCTCTTAAAGGAAAAGATCCTCACCATCGGCGAGAACATCAAGGTCCGCCGCTTCGCCCGTTCCGAGGGCGTTGTCACCTCCTACGTCCACGCCGGCGGCCGCATCGGCGTTATTGTGAAGTTCGACACCAGCGACGAGATCGCCCAGAGCGACGCCTTCAAGACCTGCGCCCACAACGTGGCCATGCAGATCGCGGCCCTCAACCCCGAGTACCTGGACGAGGCCAGCGTGCCCGCCGAGCGCGTGGAGAAGGAGCAGGAGATCCTGAAGCAGCAGCTGGCCGAGGACGAGAAAAACAAGAACAAGCCCGAAAAAGTCCTTGAAAACATCGTCAAGGGCCGCCTGAATAAATTCTTCAAGGAAATCTGCCTTGTAGACCAGGCCTACGTGCAGGACGGCAACATGACCGTGAAGCAGTACGTAGACAGCGTGGCCAAGGAGCTGGGCGGCGAGATCAAGATCGCCTGCTACACCCGCTTTGAGAAGGGCGAGGGCCTGGAGAAGCGCGAAGACAACTTCGCCGAGGAAATCGCCAGCATGGTAAAATAAGAACCAAGATGTAAGAAAACGGCGTGGCTGCTAGGGGCCGCGCCGTTTTTTGTAGAAAGTTTTAGGCTCAAACCCTTTTCCAAAAGGGTTTGCAGGGTGCGGGACAGCGTCCCGCGACCTTAAAAGGAGGAGAATCTATGAACGCAGAAATCATCTCTGTAGGCACCGAGCTGCTCTTGGGCCAGGTGGTGAACACAGACACCGCCATCGTGGCGAGAGCCCTCTCAGGCCTTGGCATCAACCTCTTATACTCCGCCGTGGTGGGAGACAACGTGGAGCGCCTGCGCCACGCGGTGGAGACGGCTATCTCCCGCAGCGATTTGCTCATCATGACCGGGGGCCTGGGCCCCACAACCGACGACCTGACCAAAGAGACCACCGCCGCCGCCGCGGGAAAGAAGCTGGTGCTCCACGAGGAGAGCCTGCGGCGCATCGAAAACTATTTT
>CANRZD010000046.1 GCA_947644325.1 uncultured Clostridia bacterium | reverse complement strand
AGTCTTAGAGACCTCCTGCTTTCTGTTTGAGATACCCACCGGCGTGGTGGCCGATCTGTACAGCCGCCGGCGCTCGGTGCTGATTGGAATGTTCCTCTACGGCCTGGGGTTCTTGATGGAGGGCACGCTGCCCTGGTTTGCAACAGTGCTGCTGGCCCAGGTGGTCTGGGGCTGCGGCGACACCTTCATCACCGGCGCTCTGGAGGCGTGGATCGCCTCGGAGGAAAACGGCAAGCCCATGGACAAAGTGTTCCTGCGGGGCGGGCAGTTGGACTCCTTCGGGCAGATCCTGGGCGGGCCCATCGTGGGGCTTGTGGCCCAGCAGGTGTCTGTGCCCTGGGGGCTCATCTGCACAGCTTTCCTGTTGCTGCCCGCGCTGTTCATGGTGCCGGAGGCGGCTAGGGCAGGGAAAAAGGCAGAATAGCAACGTTTCGCCGTGATATTGAAAGCACACCTGCAAAGGTGTGCTTTTTACTCTTGACAAATACAGATTTTTTTATTATACTGTACCCATCCTGAAAGTTAAAGGAGAAAAAATTATGCGGCAAGGTATTCTTAAATAAAATTGCATAAGGGGAATCAAAAGTGGCTTGCACATGGCAGGCGCGTTTTGTGTACCCAATTTTAAGAATACTTTTGCCAATTTATCATTTTGACAGCAGGGCCTTGATGTTTTGTGCCTGTGTCTGAACGTGTATCCCCAGCGGTGAAAGTATGGCTGCTGGGGATTTTTGCGCCCTTTTTCGGGCGGCATGGAGGACATTTGCATGAAGATCATCAATATCGGCATCTTGGCCCACGTGGACGCGGGCAAGACCACCCTGACCGAAAGCCTGCTGTATGTGAGCGGGGCCATCGCGGCCCCGGGCAGCGTGGACAGCGGCACCACCCGCACCGACACCATGGCCCTGGAGCGCCGGCGGGGTATTACCATTCAGACGGCCGTCACATCCTTCCGCTGGGAGGGCTGCAAGATAAACATCGTGGACACCCCCGGCCACATGGATTTTGTGGCGGAGGTGTACCGCTCCCTGGCCGTGCTGGACGGCGCTGTTTTAGTCATTTCCGCCAAAGACGGTGTCCAGGCCCAGACCCGGGTGCTGTTCCACGCCCTGCGGGAAATGGGCATCCCCACCATTATTTTTATCAATAAGCTGGACCAGTCGGGCATCGACCTGCCCGCCGTTTACCAGTCCCTCCGGGAAAAGCTGGGGGTGGAAATTCTCATAAAACAAAAAGTGAGCTTTTCCCCCGCCCTGGCTGTGCAGGAGTGGGAATCCCAGGAAAACCGGGAAACCCTGCTGCTGGCAAGCGAAAATCTTTTTGAGCGCTACGCTGCCGGGGAGGAGATCACCCCGGAAGAATGGGAGTCGGAAGAGCTGCGGCAGGTGCGCGGGGCGGCCCTGTGCCCGGTCTGCCACGGCAGCGCCAAGGAGCATGTGGGCACCCGGGAGCTGATAGAGGCTGTCACCCACCTGCTCGCGCCGCCACCCAGCCAGGAGCCAAAAACCCTGTGCGCAAGCGTCTTTAAGGTAGAGTACACGGCCCGGCATCAGCGGCTGGTGTATTTGCGCCTGTACAGCGGGGCCCTGCGCCTGCGGGACACCCTGCGGCTGGGTGAAAAGGAGAAGTGGAAAATTACCGATTTGCGGGTGCCGAATCAAGGAGAACTCGTGCAGGCAGACGTTGCCCGCGCCGGGGAGATCGCCATCGTGCCCAGCGAGACACTTCGGCTGCACCACGTGCTGGGAGAGGAACGCCTGCTGCCCCGCAGGCCCTGGGCCAACGCACCCACCCCCATGCTGCGCACCACCATCGCCCCCTGTGACCCAGCCCGGCGGGAAGCCCTGCTGGACGCCCTGACGGAAATCGCGGACACAGACCCGCTCTTGCGCTATGAGGTGGACAGCGCCACCCATGAGATCGTCCTGTCCTTTCTGGGGCGGGTGCAGCTGGAGGTGCTCTGCGCCCTGCTGGAAGAAAAATACCGGCTGGCCGTCCTGGCCCAGGAGCCCACTGTCATTTACCTGGAGCGGCCCCTGGGGACGGGAACCTGCACCATCCACATGGACGTGCCGCCTAACCCCTTTTACGCCACCATCGGCCTGCGGGTGGAGCCCCTGCCGCCTGGCTCGGGCATAGAGTATGAAAGCCGCGTGTCCCTGGGGTATCTGAACCAGAGCTTCCAGAACGCCGTGGCCGAGGGCGTGCGCTATGGGCTGGAGCAGGGCGCATATGGCTGGCAGGTGACGGACTGCAAGGTGATTTTTGAGCACGGGGTTTACTCCAGCGTGGCCAGCTCCCCGGCGGATTTCCGCCTGCTGGCCCCTGTGGTAGTGGAGCAGGCGCTAAAGCAGGCGGGCACCCAACTGCTGGAGCCCTTGCTGGCCTTCACCCTCTACGCCCCTCAGGGCTACCTGGCCCGGGCCTACTACGACGCGCCCAAGTACCAAGCCCGCATCGAATCTGCCCGCACCCAGGCGGGGGAGGCGGTGCTCACAGGGGAGATCCCTGCCCGCACCGTGCAGGAATACCGGCAAGACTTGGCCTTCTGCACCGGGGGCAAGGCCGTCTGCCTAACAGAGCCCAAAGGCTATAGGCCCACAGAAGGGGAACCTGTGTGCCAGCCCCGCAGGCCCAATGGCAGGCTGGATAAATTCCGGCATATGCTGGGGAAGAAGTATATTAATTAATTTTTTATACGCCCTTACATGCTTATACATAGAAGCGCGAAGATGATTGAACCAACTGAGAGGTAAGTATCTCGTCTGGTCAACCCTCAACGCGCTTTTGGTTTGCGGGTATTTGCCAAGCGTGGGTAATTTTATATCTTTTATTATAGAATACTCCGTTAGTCTACACAGCCATCACCCGTGGCAAGAGCAAGGCCAGGCTACCAAAGTAGAGGTGAGCGATGACTTAGTGACCTGGTATGAGGCTGGGATGACCCAAGGAAAAACCGCCGGGGTAGACTTGAAGGGTAAGGTGCCCGAAGGAGAGCGGTTCCGTTATGTCCGGCTCACGGATTTAGAGGCCCATGGCAGCGGGACGTACCCGGGGGCGGATATTGATGCCATATCCGGCTTGAACTTTTTGAGCCCAAGCATACCATCAAGGTATGTCTGGGCTTTTTCGCTCCCTGCGGGCGCCGGGGAAGATTTTTTAATTTTGGGGTTGCAAATAAGGATTTGAGCTGTGTAATTTACTATGAAGGAAAATGGCTCACATCTTGTAAACCCAGCAAGTATGACATTATGCTCTCATATAAATTTCATAGCCCCAAATACCGTAAGGAGGTGGCAGTTTGAAACAGCAAAATATGTCTATAACCTGTCTATATGCCGTAGACGGGCCGGAAGCAACGAAAATAATTGAAAATTCTCTTGTCCCTTTTTTCAAAAAGAGGATCCAAGTGTTACCGGACAGACACCCTTTGTGGTATACTAAAAACTATGAACGGTCGCTTATTTCTGGAGAAAAAATATGTATGTAGAAATAAGCAACCCTATGGACTATCGGGCGGCCCTTTACATCCGTCTCTCAAAAGAGGACGAACGGGAAGGCCCCTCGGAAAGCGTCAGTAACCAGAAGTCTATGTTGGAGGATTTCGTCTGCCAGCACCATCTCCGCGTCCATGACACATATATCGACGATGGTTGGAGCGGAACAAGCTTTGACCGGCCGGCTTTTCAGCGGATGATCGCGGACATAGAGGCCAAAAAGGTCAACCTGATCATCACAAAAGACCTCTCCCGCCTGGGGCGTGACTACATCCTTACCGGGCACTATATGGAACGGTACTTCCCGGAACATCAAGTGCGCTACATTTCCCTGCTGGATGGCATTGATACAGGAGTGGAGTCTTCTGCCAATGACATAACGCCTTTTCGCGCCATTATGAACGATATGTACGCAAAAGATATCTCCAAAAAGATCTCCAGCGTCAAGCACGACAAGCAGCGTAAGGGTCTGTTCATTGGCGGCAAGCCAGTTTACGGCTATAAGATGCACCCAACGGAGAAGAACAAGATCGTCATCGACGAGGACGCGGCCCCTATGGTACGCCGTATCTTTACGATGGCACTGGAGGGCTTGAGCTGCCGGCAAATAGCGGTGCAGCTTAATGCGGAGGGAATACCCACCCCCGCCGCTTACGCGGGCCTCCCCGTTCCCTCTCCCGGCCCCTATACCGGTTTGTGGAGCAGTGAACGTATTTCTGATATGCTGCAAAACGAAACGTATATTGGAAACATGGTGCAGGGCCGCAGCCGGAAGGTCAATTATAAATCCAAGAAGTGCATCAGACAAGCGCGGCAGGACTGGATTGTGGTGGAGGGCACCCATGAGCCTATCGTCTCAAGGGAAAACTTCGACGAGGTACAGAGGCTTTTAGCAGCGCGGCGGCGCACCCGCAGCCGTACCTATGATTTTCTTCTCAAGGGATTGATTTTCTGCCACGAGTGCGGTCATCCGCTGGCGGTCATCAATCGAAAAAATGCCAAGGGGGAAGACCGCCTTTTCTTCGTCTGCCGAACCTATCAGCGGTTTACCAAGGCAGGTGTCTGCACCAGCCATACCATTAAGGAGGAGACGGTAACGCAGGCGGTCATAAGGAAGGTTCAGGATGTCTGCCATAACTATTTGAGTACCGACCATCTGATGCCTCTTGCCAGGCAGGAAATAGCAAAAACCCTGGCAGAAATCGACAATGAAGGAGAAATTGCGGCACTGAAAGCCAAAATTGACAGCTTGACCGCCCAACTGGACAAGGTGTATTTGGATAGGCTGGAAGGCATTCTGGACGAAACAGATTTCCAGCGCATCTACGCTAGGTTAAAGGAAGAACGCGCGATGCTGGAGCGGCGGCTGGCCCAAATGGATCGTTTGGAGTATTCCCCGGCAGAGCAGGTACAGCTGGTGGAAAAACTGGTAAAGGAGTTTCTGACGACTGTGCCCACGAACCGGGAATTGCTGGTGAGTTTGATCGACCGTGTAGAACTGACCGCTGACAAGCAGCTCATCATCCGGTTCCGTTTCAAGCAGATAAGCTGAACCGTTTACAATAGCCGGGGCGCTATGTTTCCCGCATCGAAAAAAAAGCCCTGCAGAAGCTGCGGGCCCAGTTCGGGGATGTGGAGTAGGCGCTTGAAAAGGGGCGGGGGCTGTGATATAATCAAAGGAAATACAAAAAGAGGAGGCACACCATGGCGCGGGACGCATTTACCGGCGGGGTAGAGCCGGGCGGGCTCTGGAACCAGAACGACATACGCATCCTCATCTGCTATGTGCTTAATAGCGTAGACGCCCCCCTGTCCCGGGAGGATATAGGGGAGCTTCTGCAGCAGAAGGCCCTGGCCAATTACTTCGAGGCGGGCGGCGCCCTGGGGGCCCTGGAGGGCCTGGGGCACATCGCGGTGGAAGACGGCCTGTGCCTTATCAGGGACACCGGCCGGGAGATCGCCCGGACCCTGGGGGACACCTTGCCCCTTTCGGTGCGGGAGAAGGCCCTGGAGGCGGCCTTGGTGCTGCTGGCCCGGGCCCGGGTGGAAAGGGAGAACCGGGTGGAGATCGAGGAAGGGGAAAAGGGCTTTCAGGTGCGGTGCCACATTTCCGGGGGAGAGCTGGATTTGATGACCGTATCCCTCTATGTGCCGGACCGCCCCCAGGCGGAGCTGGTGCGCCGCAACTTCCACAAGGACCCGGAGGGGGCCTACCGGCTTCTGCTGTCCTTTCTCACCGGGGACCGGGCCTACGCAAAAGAATGGTTCGAGGGTTAAGAAATGGGCCCTTTCTGCCGACTATAAAATCAAGAAGCAGAAAAGGGGTGTTTTTGAAAATGGAATGGAAGGTGACAGGCCCCCGCCTGGGCGGGGCGCAAAAGCTTACGGCGGCGAAGAAGCCCGCCCTGAAAAGTACGGCCGCCCCCCTGCAGAAGGGCGCTCGGGACCGGCTGGAGCTCTCGCAGCAGGTGATGCGCGTGGCCGAGCAGATGGGCCGCATGGGCCAGGAGGAGAAGGAGGGGGAGTCCGGCTCGTCTTTGATAGACGGCCTCAAAAAGCAGCTGGACATCATGAACAAATGCGCCAAGATATCGGCCAGCATCTCGGCCGGGGACCGGGTGCCCCCGGAGGACCTGCGGTACTTAAAGCGGCACGACATGAACGCCTACCGCCTGGCCATGGTCACCCGCAAGCCCAAGCACGACCCCAAGGACAAGGAAAGCGTATTGTCTGAGGAGGACATAAAGGAGATGGAGAACCCGGAAAGCGCCACGGCCGCCCCAGAGGCGGGCCCATCGGCGGCCCCGGTGGAATAAAAAATACACGGCCCCTGCCCTGGCGGCGGGGGCTTATTTTCTATTAAAAGCAAGCGTATAGTTTTTCTATATGTATCATACAGGCTAAATTATACTATCTGTATAAATCAAAAACCCCCAAAACGGGAAATGGAAAAACGGCACAAGGGGCCCTGGTAAAACCCGCGAAAATGGCTTTCCAGAGCCCTTTGTGAAAAATAATAAAATTAAAAAACCGTTTTTTGGCCCTCTGGCGTGTTACTCGTAGTCCTCCAAGATCGCCCGGGCCGCTGAGAGGCTTTCCGCCGGGATGCCCTTTTTCAGCAGGTCCAGGTCCCCCTGGGGCAGCAGGTAGGCCTGGGCGTCGCTTGTGAGCACAGGGGGCCCGCCCGCCGCCGGGTACACCCCGATGGCCCCGTCCCGCAGGGCCACGACGTAGCCCGCCCCGCTTTCTCCGGCGGGCTGGGGGGAGGGGCTCGCGCTGGGGGCGCGGGGGGCAGGGGTTTCTTGACTTGCCGCCTGCTTTGGGGTATAATGGGGTGTGACCACGGCCTGCGGCTCCGGTTTTGCCGCCAATGCCGCCTGTTTAATCCCCAGGGCGGCGGCGCACACTATTAAGGCCCCAACGGCCGTAAGGAGCAGCACAAGCGTATATTTTTTGTAGTTTATGGGCTGCCGGTCTTTCATCAGTCTTCACCTCGGTGCAGAAAATCATGTCACCCCTAGTATGTGCCATTTTTTTCTAGTTATACCGGGCGTCAAAGGAGGTACATCGTGCGAAACAAACAGGACCTGAACAAGTACAATACCCCCATCGTCCCCCCGCCCTCCCAGCGGGTAGAGGGCGAGTTCGCAAAGTCCGCCGGGGCCACGGTGCGCACTATGGGCGGCATGGTCTGGAAGGCTGTGAAGACGGTCTTCTGGGTGGCGGCCATCACGGGGCTTTTAGTGCTCTTGTCCGTGGCGGCGTTCATTCTGAGCTTCAAGGACGTGGAGCCCCCCAACATCTCCGCTATGTCCTTAAAGTTCTCCAGCCACATCTACCTGGACAACCCCGACGGCACCTCTGTGGAATACATGGACCTGCACAGGGATGAAAACCGCGTGTGGATGCCCCTAAAGGACATCCCGCTCATCATGCAGACGGCCCAGATATGCATCGAGGACCACCGCTTTTACGAGCACCAGGGCGTGGACTGGAAGGGCACCCTGGGCGGCGTGGCGGGCCTGGTGGGCGTGGGCGGCGGCCGCGGCGGCTCCACCATCACCCAGCAGCTGGTGAAGAACATCACCGGCGAGAAGCAGGTGAGCATCAAGCGCAAGGTAAGGGAGATCTTCACCGCCCTCAATATGGAGGACGACCTGTATACGAAAGAGGAGATCCTTGAGGCCTACCTGAACCTGGTAAACTACGGCGGCACCAACCAGGGCGTGGAGGCCGCGGCCCTCTCTTACTTCAACAAATCCATCGGGGAGTGCTCGCTGGCCCAGTGCGCCCTGATTGCGGGCATCACCCAGTACCCCTACCAGTATAACCCCCAGATTTTCCCCGACGACAGCAAGAAGCGTGCCCGGGAGGTGCTGGGCCGTATGCTGGAGTTGTCGGAAAGCGGGGAGATCACGGACCCGCGCCTGGTGCCCATCACCCGCAGCGAATACGACGAGGCCATGGCGGAGCTGGAGGCCATGGACTTCCACACCGGCTCGCAAGAGGACAACAGCGAGGAGCACGAGGCCCTGCAGGACCAGGAAAAATGGAACTGGTATATCGACGTATTGTTCGAAGACGTGGTAAGCGACCTGATGGACAAGTACGGCTACAGCTATGATAACGCCGTGAGCATGATGTACAACCAGGGCCTGGAGATCCACTGCGCCATGGACCTGAACCTGCAGACGGACATGGAAAACCTGTTCCTGCACAACACCGAAATGCTGCCCGCGGACCCCGCCGTGCAGCTGGGTTTCTTCATGATGGACCCCTACACGGGTAAGGTCATGGCGGTCATCGGCGCCAGGGAGGCCCGCTCAGGCCTGCGCCTTTTTAACAACGCCACGGACAGCGCCCGCCAGTCGGGCTCCGCCATAAAGGCTGTGTGGCCCTACGCCATGGGCATCGAAAGCGGCGAGATCACCTACGGCAGCGTCTTAAAGGACCAGCCCATCCCGGAGTTTAGCAGCAATGGCCGGGGCTGGCCCCAGAACTTCAGCCAGACATACCAGAACTATATGTGCGTGGACAAGGCCATCGCCATGAGCCAGAACGCCCCGGCGGCGTGGCTTGCCTACAAAATCACCCCCCAGGCGGGCTACGAGTGGCTGGTGGACAAGCTGCACTTCTCCACCCTGGTGGAGGAGGACAGGAACGTCCTGGCCTGCGCCATCGGCGGCCAGACCCGCGGCGTCACCGTGCGGGACATGACCGCGGCCTTCTGCATGTTCGCAAACGGCGGCGTGTACCACAAGCCCATGACCTACTACTACGTGAAGGACCACGACGGCAACGTGATCCTGGACAACCGGGAAGACCCCGGCGAGCAGGTCATGAGCCCGGAGAACGCCACCGTCATGAACAAGCTCCTGCACGAGCCCATCTACAATTCCGCCATCGGCACGGCCTACAGCTACATGAGCGACCTGCCCACCGATATCTTCGGCAAGACCGGCACCACCGACAGCTTCAAGGACCTGTACTTTGTGGGCGGCACGCCCTTCTGCGTGGCGGGCATCTGGAACGGCTACGAGTTCAGCGTCCCCCTGGAGGACGACACCACCACCAAGGTCACTTGGCGGGCGGTCATCCAGCACCTGCTGAACAATTACGATTGGTCCGGCAGCCAGTATGTCTTGAGCGAGAACGTCTCTCAGCGCACCTTCTGCCGCAGCAGCGGCTACCTGGCCGGGGGCAGCTGCTACGATACGGCCCTGGGCTGGTACTCTAACGATAACGTCCCCCGCACCTGCAACGGCGGCTCGGACCACATCGCCGGCAAGGCGGTGTCCGCGTCGCCCTCGGCGTCCCCTTCGACGAAGCCCAGCGTGTCGCCGTCCGCTTCCCCCTCTGTAGAGCCCAGCCCCTCTGTGTCCCCGGGCGTCAGCAGCAATGAACCCAGCAGCGGGGTAGAGCCTCCCGTCAGCAGCGACGTGGAGCCCCCCAGCTCCTCCGACCCGCCCATTTCCTTCCCGCCCTACCCGCCGGACACCCCCGAGCCCCCCATCACCCCGGAGCCCTCGGTGCCTTCGGTGCCGCCCTTTGACCCGGACATCCCCTGGGGCGAGTAGGCAGCCGGAAAACCTGACAAAAAACTGCCGGAAAGTGCACGGGCTTTCGGCAGTTTTTCTTTGGGGGGAAGTGTTGCATTTTTCCCGGGGCTGTGTTAAACTGTTCATGTACAAAAGACAACCGTATTTTACAGGTGAACAAATGGAACAGGTAAAAAAAGACGCGTATCTGGTGGTGGAGGAAAAGGCCCTGCCGGAAATCTACCAGAAGGTCGTAAAGGCCAACGACTTCTTAAAAAGCGGCCGGGCCGCCAGCACCTCAGAGGCGGTGCGCATGGCGGGCATCTCCCGCAGCGTATATTATAAGTACCGGGACGCGGTGTTCCCCTACACCCGCCAGGGGGCCACGGGCATCCTCACCGTGCAGGCGCTTTTAAGCGACCGGCCCGGGGTGCTGGTGGGGTTTCTCACCGTGTTTTATGAACTGGGGGCCAACATCCTCACCGTCAACCAGAACATCCCCGTAAAGGGCCGGGCCTTCGTGTCCGTGTCGGCCTATACGGACAAGATGGGCGCGGGGGTGCCCCGCCTGCTGGAGGCCCTGGGGGAGGTAGAGGGCGTGGTGCGCCTGGACAGCATGCTGGACCAATAAGAAAGGGAGAGGGAAAAGTCATGGCGAAAATAGCGATTTTAGGGCACGGCGTGGTGGGCTCGGGCGTGGCAGAGGTGCTGCGGACCCACGAGGAGAGCATCGCCCGCCGGGCCAAGGAGGCCGTGGGGATCAAGCACATCTTAGACCTGCGGGAATTCCCGGGCCTGCCCTATTCGGACTTGTTTACAAAGGATTTTGATAAGATCTTAAAGGACCCGGAGGTGGGCATCGTCGTAGAGGTCATGGGCGGGCTGGAGCCTGCCTTCTCTTACGTGAAGGCCTGCCTTCAAAACGGCAAGAGCGTGGTTACCTCCAATAAAGAGCTGGTGGCCGCAAAGGGCGCGGAGCTTCTGGCCCTGGCCCAGGAAAAGAACTTAAACTTCCTCTTTGAAGCCAGCGTGGGCGGGGGCATCCCCATTATCCGGCCCATCAGCCAGTGCCTGGCCGCAAACGAGGTGACGGAGATAGCGGGCATCTTAAACGGCACCACGAACTTTATCCTGACGAAGATGATAAGAGAGCGCATGGCCTTTTCCGACGCCCTCTCTATGGCCCAGCAGCTGGGCTACGCCGAGCGGGACCCCTCCGCCGACGTGGAGGGCGCGGACGCCTGCCGGAAAATCTGCATCCTGGCGTCTTTAGCCTTCGGCTCGCACGTGTACCCAGAGCAGGTGCACACCGAGGGCATCACGGGCATCACCCTGGAGGACGTGGCCTACGCCGAGGCCTGGGGCGGGGTCATCAAGCTCATCGGCGAAGTAAAGGCCCTCCCGAACGGCCGGCTGCACATTCAGGTGGCGCCCATGTTCATCAGCCGGGAGAGCCAGCTTTCCGGGGTGGACGACGTGTTCAACGGCATCCTGGTGCGGGGCGACGCCACCGGGGACGTGGTGTTCTACGGCCGGGGCGCGGGCAAGCTGCCTACCGCCAGCGCCGTGGTGGCGGACGTCATCGACTGCGTGAAGCACATGAAGGCCCGCAAGTACCTTTACTGGGAGGACGCCAAGCCCGACCACGTGGAGCCCTTTGAAAACGCCCCCCAGGATTTCTTCGTGCACGTCATGGGGCAGGGGTCTTCAGAGGAGGCCTTCGCCCGGGCGGAGGAGGTCTTCGGGGACATAAAGCGCCTGATACGCAGGGGCGAAAGGGAAGGCGAGGCCGGGTTCACCGTGCGGGGCCTGAGCCAGGGGCAGTTTTCGGAAAAGGCCGCGGCCCTGGAAGAAAAAGGCGTGCATCTTTTGGGCCGCATCGTGATTTCGGAATATTAAGGGGGGCTTTCCATGATCCGCATAGACGTACCCGCCACCAGCGCCAATCTGGGCGCGGGCTTTGACTCTCTGGGCATCGCCCTTACCATGCACAACCGGGTGTGGATGGAGGAATCGGACGAGCTTTCCATCACCTGCACCGACGGGGTGAAGGTGCCCACCGACGACACCAACCTGATCTTCTGGGCGGCCAGGCACTTATACGAGACCTGCGGCAAAAAGCTGCCGGGCCTCAAGATCAAACAGGAAAACAACATACCCCTGGCCCGGGGCCTGGGCAGCAGCTCCGCCTGCATCGTGGCGGGGCTTTTGGGGGCCAACCGCTTTATGGGGAACCCCATGAGCCACCAGGACCTCATCCACCTGGCCGCCAAAATAGAGGGCCACCCGGACAACACCAGCCCCGCCCTTTCCGGGGGCCTGGTGGCCTCGGCCATGGAGGGGGAGCGGGTCTACAGCGTAAGCGTCCCTGTCAGCGAGAAGATCCGCTTCGCCGTCATGATCCCCCCCTTCGAGCTGAAGACCGAAAAGGCCCGGGCCGCCCTGCCCAAGGAGTACAGCCGGGAGGACGCTGTCTATAATTTGTCCCGCTCGGGGCTCATGACCGCCTCCCTCTTTTCCGGGGAGCTGCATAATCTGAGAGTGGCGGTGCAGGACCGCCTGCACCAGCCCTACCGCTCGGGGCTCATCGAAAACTACGACAACGTCTTCCGCATGAGCTATGAGCTGGGGTCCCTTGGCACCTACGTCAGCGGCGCCGGGCCCACCATCATCGCCATGATCGATTCCAGCACAGCCGCCGCCTTCGGCCAGAGCTGCCAGAAGCACCTGGAGGAAAAAGGCATCACCGGCTGGCGGGTGGAGATACTCAGCGCCGCAAAGGAAGGGGCGAAAATTGTCATTGAGTAAATTCGTGAAAGGGGTGCTGGGGGCGGTGCTCTTTACCGCGGCCCTGGTAGCGCTGTCGGTGTTCCTGCACGGGTACAGGCAGGAGAGCCTGCAGCAGGAGCGGTGGCTCACGGCGTTTCTGCAAGAGGCGGCGGACTACGAGGCGGGCTACGATGAATGGCCCACCCGGTTGCTCCCCTGGGAGGAATGGTACTGCCTGGTTATGGACGGCCTGTGGCTGCCCGAAAACGAAGACGCGGCCGGGATACCCCTGGGCTCTTTGGCGGATTCCTATGTGAAGCTTTCCACTATTCATCTGAAAGAGCCCGGAAACCAGGACTGCCGCAAGCTCTATGAGAAGCTGCGGCCCTATTACGAGCAGGCCTTCCGCTGGGGGCCTGACGCGGCCTATGAAGAATGCATCACCCGGCTGCAGAGCCTTCCGCAGAAGGAGATATCCGGGCTGTGCGAAGAGGTGCAGGCCCTCTATGAAAGCACCGGCACGTGCCTGTGGCTGGGCACGGTCTCCGATTCGGACCTGCAAATAGAAGCAAATAAGGAGAGATAGAATATGTCACTGATCGTGCAGAAGTTCGGCGGCACGTCCGTCCGGGACGCCGAACGCATCAACAACGTGGCGGACATCGTGACCTCGGCCTATAAGGAGGGCAACGACGTGGTGGTGGTGGTCTCGGCCCAGGGGGACACCACCGACGACCTGATAGCGAAAGCGGCGGAGATAAACGACAAGCCGTCGAAGCGGGAGATGGATATGCTCCTCTCCTCCGGCGAGCAGATCTCGGCGGCGCTTTTAGCCATGGCCATAGAGCGCATGGGGTACCCGGTGGTGTCCCTTCTGGGCTGGCAGGCGGGGTTTGACACCACCTCAGATTACGGCAGCGCCCGCATCAAGAAGGTGGAGACCTCGCGCCTGAAAAAAGAGCTGGACAAACGGCGCATCGTGGTGGTCACGGGCTTTCAGGGCCTCAACCGCTACGGGGACATGACCACCCTGGGCCGGGGCGGCTCTGACACCAGCGCCGTGGCCATCGCGGCGTCGCTGCACGCGGACCTGTGCCAGATATACACCGACGTGGACGGCGTCTACACCGCCGACCCCCGGAAGATCCCCGGGGCGGTGAAGCTTCCCAGCATCTCTTACGACGAGATGCTGGAGCTGGCCACACTGGGGGCCCAGGTGCTCCACAACCGCTCTGTAGAAATGGCAAAGAAATACAACATCGAGCTCGAGGTGCTTTCCAGCCTGACACGCAGCCGGGGCACCATCGTGAAGGAGGAAAGCAACGTGGAAAAAATGCTCATCAGCGGCGTAGCCAAGGACGACAACATTGCCCGCATATCCATCATCGGCGTGCCCGACAAGCCGGGCCTTGCCTTCAAGATCTTCTCGAAGCTGGCCTCGAAGGGCATAAACGTAGACATCATCCTCCAGTCCATCGGCCGCAACGGCACAAAGGACATCAGCTTCACCGTGGAGAAGGACAAGATGGACGACACCATAAAGCTTCTGGGGGACTACACCGAGCGCTGGGGCGCCTCCAGCATCGTGGCCGACGGCAACGTCTCCAAGGTGTCCATCGTGGGCGCGGGCATGGAGAGTCACCCGGGCGTGGCGGCGGAGATGTTCGAGGCCCTCTTCAGCCGCAACGTGAACATCCAGATGATCTCCACCAGCGAGATAAAGATTTCGGTGCTGGTCAACAAATCCGACAGCGACCGGGCTGTGGAGGCTATTCATGAGAAGTTCTTCGAAACGGCCTGACGGCAAGGCCGTGGGGCTCTGCCCCACACCCTGCAAACCCTTTTAGAAAAGGGTTTGATCCTAAAACTGTTTTTGCGGCATTTTGTTGACTTGCCTCCTGCAATATGGTAGAATGGGCCCATACTTTTTTAAGGAGGCGCGGCGGTATGGCGCAAGATCAGGCAAAGCCCTTTTGGGAGCAGACGTACGCAAATAAGGCCGTTTCTACTTTTTCAAAAGGGCCCACGGTGGACGTGGCGGAGTTTCAGGATATTTTCCCCAGAGGGGCCCGTGTGCTGGACGTGGGCTGCGGCGAGGGCCGCAACGCCATCTTTATGGCCAAGCGCGGGTGTAAGGTGGACGCATTCGACATTTCGGAAAACGGCATAGCCAAAGCGAAAAGCATTGCCC
Organism: uncultured Clostridia bacterium; assembly: GCA_947644325.1. Lineage (GTDB taxonomy): Bacteria > Bacillota > Clostridia > Oscillospirales > Acutalibacteraceae > Acutalibacter. The sequence goes on along the minus strand of CANRZD010000046.1, from coordinate 2,093 downwards.
AAGGCGAGGGGCTGGAAGTGAACTTCTTCCCCTGCGACCTTGGGCAGTTTTGCTTTAAGGGGGACTATGACGTCATCCTATCCCATGGCGTGCTGCATCTGCCGGAGAAGGAGGTGCGCGACAGGTTTATAGAAGACATGCAGGCCCACACCAAGCCGGGCGGGTATAACGTGGTGGGCATCTTTACTAACCGCCTGCCTGCCACCCCGGACAACGCCCCCTATACCCACAGCCTCTTTGATGTGGGTGAGTTGCCCGCTAAATATGCCGGCTGGGAGCTTGTGCACCACAAGGAGGGTACGTTCCAGGACACGCATCCCGGGGGCATCCGCCATGAGCACGCCTATGAACGCGTCCTGGCCCGCAAGCCCATGACATAAAAGATTGCAATAATTTGGCAGGGAAAAAATCACCCCCAAAGGCGCACACTAGCCCTTGGGGGTGATTTATATGATACCGTATTTTTGGGGGGACGTGCCCGCTAAAAGCCTGCACCACACGGGGGCCTCGGGGGTCACGTTCAGCTCGCTCCTGCGGGATGACCTGGGCCTGCGGGACCTTCCGGAGGAGGTGCGGTCCCAGATGGAGGGCCGGGCGGGCACCATCCGCTCCTCTCAGCAGCTGGAGGCCATGATAAACGAACTGAGCATCCAGCAGTAAGGCAGGTACGCCCTGCCTACATATATATAGTATAGGGCTTAAGGGCCGCCCACAAGGAAGTCGTAGGGCGTCTGCTGGTAAACGTAGTAGTTCAGCCAGTTGGACACCAGCAGGTGGGCGTTGCTGCGCCAGGTGAAGGGCGGGGTCCGGCCGGGGTCGTCTTCGGGAAAATAATTGTAGGGGATCTTGGGGTCAAGGCCCTTGTTCAGGTCACGGAAGTATTCTTTTGCCAGGGTGTCCCGGTCGTACTCCGCGTGGCCGGTGACGAAGATCTGCCGCCCGGCCCGGTCTGTGGCAATGTGCAGGCCCGCAAGGTCCGACACCGCCAGAGGGATGAGCTCCGGGTGCTTTTGAATGTCTTCCAGGCGCACCTCGGTGTAGCGGGAGTGGGGGGCAAAGTAATTGTCGTCAAAGCCACGCATGAGGGGGTGGTAGGGGTTCAGCACTTTGTGGTTGTAGATGCCGCTGAGCTTTTCGGGCAGAGGGTGCTTTTCTATGCCGTAATGATAGTAGAGCCCCGCCTGGGCCCCCCAGCAGATGTGCAGCACAGAGTAGACGTTTTCTTTTGACCACTCCATGATCTGGCACATTTCCTGCCAGTAGTCCACCTCTTGAAAGGGGAGCTTTTCTACCGGCGCGCCGGTGATGATCATGCCGTCAAAGCGCTGGGCCTTCACGTCCTCGAAGGTCTTATAGAAGGCGTGCAGGTGGCCGGCGCTGGTGTTTTTGCTGATGTGGGTGGCTGGGTGCAGAAGCTCTACGTCCACCTGCAGGGGAGAGTTGCCTAAAAGCCGCAGAAGCTGGGTCTCCGTCTCGATCTTCGTGGGCATCAGGTTCAGGATGGCGATCTTCAGGGGACGTATGTCCTGGCGCAGCGCCCGCTCGTGGGTCATCACAAAGATGTTTTCCGCCTCTAAGACCTCTATGGCGGGCAGGTCCATTTGTATGCGTATGGGCATTTTGTCACGGCCTTTCCTTTTCCAAATTTTTTTGAAATTTCTTGCCAAAAGGGGTTGACATTTCCATTTTCCGGTGGTATTATAGACAAGCTCTCTGGAGCAAGCCTATTATACCACACATTCCCGCCCTGTGGGAACGGCCCCGCGAAAAAGTTTCAAAAAAACTTGAAAAAAGGGGTTGACAAACGAAAGGCAACGTGGTAAAATAGTCAAGCACTCGAGAGAGCGCGACAGACAGGACCTTGAAAATTAAACAACGAGAAGAAAGAGAAGGACCCGTGAATTCTTTGAGGGGAGACTCTTAAAGGATGAACAGGAACAGAACCTGAGAAATCTGTGACGAACGTCAGAGACGTTTTAGAGCTTGAGAGAGCGCTAAATAGATTTAGACGCCGGAAGGTGTTTAGATACCATATTTAGAGAGTTTGATCCTGGCTCAGGACGAACGCTGGCGGCGTGCCTAACACATGCAAG
>CANRZD010000045.1 GCA_947644325.1 uncultured Clostridia bacterium | reverse complement strand
GGAAGTACTCGGCGATGGTGATGCCGGTGTAGATGGAGGCCTCACGGGCGGCCACGGGCATGTCGGAGGTGTTGGCGATGAGCACCGTGCGCTTCATCAGGGACTGGCCGGTTTTGGGGTCGACGAGCTCGGGGAACTCGTTTAACACGTCCGTCATCTCGTTGCCGCGCTCGCCGCAGCCGATGTAGACCACGATGTCGGCCTCGGCCCACTTGGCCAGCTGGTGCTGCACCACGGTCTTGCCGCTGCCGAAGGGCCCGGGCACAGCCGCCACGCCGCCCTTGGCAATGGGGAACAGGGTGTCCACCACGCGCTGGCCGGTGATAAGGGGCATGTCAGGGGAGAGCTTCTGCTTGTAGGGGCGGCCCCGGCGTACAGGCCACTTCTGCATCAGGGTCACAGGCGTATCCACGCCGTCCTTGGTTGTGACGGTGCACACCGTGTCTGTAACAACGTAGCTTCCCGCCTCGATAGCCTTGACCGTGCCCTTGACCCCCGGGGGGACCATGATCTTGTGGCTTACAATCTCCGACTCCTGCACGGTGCCGATGATGTCGCCGCCGGTGACATCGTCCCCGGCTTTGACGGTGGGCACGAAGTCCCACTTCACGTCGCGCTTTAAGGAGGGCACTTCCACGCCCCTTGTCAGGTTGTTGCCCGCGATCTTCATGATGTCGTCCAGGGGGCGCTGGATGCCGTCGTAAATGCTGCTGATAAGGCCGGGCCCCAGCTCAACGCTCATGGGCTCGCCGGTGGATTCCACCGGGGCCCCGGGGGCCAGGCCGGAAGTCTCCTCGTAGACCTGGATGGAGGCTTCGTCGCCGTGTATCTCGATGATCTCGCCTATAAGGCGCCGTTCGCTTACGCGCACCACGTCGAACATGTTGGCGTCGCGCATGCCTTTGGCGATAACGAGAGGCCCGGCCACTTTTTTGATGGTGCCTTTACTCATGTTTCTCGATCACCCGTTTCTCGATGATTTTATGGTACAAAGGTTACTTCTCATTGAAAATAATGTCAGAGCCCACCGCCTGCTCTACAGAATGCTTGACCATGCGGATGCCAAGCCCCGTGTCGCCGTGCACGCCCGGAATGGGGATGACGGCGGGCAAAAGGCTGTCCCGGCAGCGCTCGAGCTCACTGGAGAGCTCTTCGGCCAATGCCTCGGTGATATAGACGACGGCGTAGTTCTGCTCCGTCAGGTTCCTAAGGGCCTTGGCCCCTTCCTCGGGGGTCGATACGGGGAACACCTCCAGCCCCAAAGCGGCAAAGCCGTAGATGCTGTCCCGGTCGCCCAAAACGGCTATCTTATACATACATATCCCTCAACCTTTCCCGAATCATCCCGTCGTCCAGCTCGTTGAGCTTGCCGGAAAGGATGATCCGCACGGTGCTCACCTCGTTCTGCCTGGCAAGGACATAGGCAAACAGCGGCCCTATGGTGAAGGGGTTGCGCTTTTGCTCCTTGATCAGGTCCATCACCTGGTCGTCGCACCATTTTTCAAAGGCCGAATAGGATTCCTTCAGCTTTTCCGCGGCCCCGCTGTAGGGGGTAGAGCTCAGGTACCCGTAGATGTCCTCCACGCTCTTGCAGGCCGCCGCGGCCAGAGAGGACGCATCCAGGCTCCCGCAGGGGGCCAGGGCCTCGTCGATAAAGGCCTTGGTCTTGCCCGTCCTGCAGGCCCGCACGGCGGTCTTGATGTTTGCTGCGGCCACCTTCAGCTCCGCGTACTGAGAAAGAAGCTCGTTTCCGCTTTCCTTCCCACACTGCAGCACGCCCGAAAGGCACGCCCGGTCCAGCAGCACGTCGCACAACTGGCCGTCGCCGGTCTGCAGCAGGGTATGGTAGGCTTCGTCCGCGGCCCCGGCCATGGCGGGGGGCAGGGAGGAAAAGTCGTTCTCCCGCACGCAGCGCATCATGGCCTGGGGGTCTATAGAGCCGCCGCTTAAAAACACATCCTGGGGCGGGGCGTCTGTGACCACGCACTTGATGGCAGCCTTCAGGTTATTGTAGTCGATGGGGTATAAAAGCACGGAGAAGGGCGTCAGGTCCTCTGTCAGCTCACGGATAAAGGCCCATGTCTTTTCCTCCTCCTGGGCCAGTACGGCCTCGGCGGAGGAGCCCTCCGCGCCGCCCCAGCCCTTGTCGGAGAGCACCCGCAGGCACTCGTCGAACCCCCTGCAGGCCATGAGCTGGTCGATGTCCTGACGGGAAAGCAACGAGAGCTCCTTCGAGCGCACCCGCGCCACCGCGTAGATATAATCGTCACTCATAGATGGGATTCCTTTCTTTTGTGGGTATGGGGGCCTTATGCGGGGAACAGAAGCCGTCCGGCCGCGTCCCGCAGCTCGTCATAGGCGTCTTCAAAGACCGCCCGGAAGGTGCAGTTGATGTCCACGCCCCCGTACACCAGCAGGAACCCGCTCTCTATTTTCGCGGGCGTGGGGGAGATGTGCATGTCGGCCTCGGGCGCCGCCTTCTTCATGCGGGCCAGAAAATCGTCCGGCAGGCGCTTTAAGTCCTTTTCGTTTAAGCGCATTTCCCCCTGGCCCTTCTGGGCAAAGCGGGTGTAAAGCTGCAAAAGGGAGTCGAAGTATTCCTTGTCCGGGGCCCCCTCCAGGGCGGCCCGGGCGCTGTCGATGGCTTCTCCGATAAGGCTCTGCTTGAAGGAGAGCATCTGGTTGCGTTTCGTTAGCTCCGCGGCGGACTGTGCCCGCTCCCGGATTTCCTTAGCGTCCTGCTCGCCCTTTTGCAGGATGGCGTCCGACTGGCGCCGGGCCTCGTCCTTTGCCTTTTCGGCCGTCTCGGCGGCTTTCGCTTTCGCCTCTGCCAGAATGCCGTCGGCCTCCGCTTTCGCGTCTCCCGCGATTTGATTGATGATCGATTCCAGTCCGGTCATCCCGGTCCCTCCTCTCTGTCCGATAGGTGCGTCCGCCCCATCATACGGGCAGGCCGCCGATGCTGGTGATAGCCAGGATGGAGATCAGAAGGGCCAGAACCGCGTAGGTCTCAACCATGGCGGGGAAGATCATGGACTTGCCGAACTGGTCGGGCTTCTTGGCAACGAGAGAGATGGAAGCAACAGAAGCCTTGGCCTGCCACTTGGCGGAGACCATGCCCACAATGGCCATGGGCAGGCAGGCGGCTAAGTACAGAAGGCCCTTTGCAAGGCTCATGTCGGGGTTGCCGCCCAATACGCCTATCTGGGTGAGGGTAACGAAGCCGATAAGCAGGCCGTAGATGCCCTGGGTGCCGGGCAGCAGCTGCAGAATAAGGACCTTGCCGAACTTTGAGGGGTCCTCGGTGACGACGCCGGCGGCGGCCTGGCCGGTCATGCCTACGCCGATGGCGGAGCCGATGCCGCCCATCAAAGCGGCCAGCACAGCGCCCAACAGTGCGAAAAAGATTCCCATAGTGCTAAAGTCAAAACCTTCCATTTTACTTTTCCTCCGTTATCTTAAAGTATTTCGTTTTGGCAGAGAAGGGCTCGAAGGCCTTTCCGCCGCCCTCATAAAACTTGCCGAAGAACTCCACGTACTGCAGACGGTTCGTATGTACGTAGGCGCCCAGCAGGTTGATGAGCAGGTTGAGAACGTGGCCGATGATAAAGACCAGCGTGAACAGGATGGCCCCCACCACGCCGCCGCCCGCCATGGTGCCCAGCATGTTGAAGACCTGGGCGATGACGCCGGTGGCAAGGCCTAAGGCCAGAAGGCGGGAATAAGACAGGATGTCAGACAGCCAGCTGGAGACGCCGTAGAGCCCATAGAGGCCCTTTAAGAGGCGCTTTACGCCCCGGCTCTCCCGCCCGCTTGTGCACACGATGCCCACGGCCCCGATGCCCGCCAGCACGATGCACACGGTGCTGACCATGGGGGGGATGGCAATGTGCAGGCTCATCATGTCCTGGAACATGCTGCTTCCCACCAGGGCGATAATCAGCCCGCCCACCAGCATGTACCAGAAGCCCACGTCATAGAGGGCGTCCGCGTACTTCTTGCGCCTGCACAGCTGGTAAAGCTGCATGGCAAGGCCGGCGAACAGGTGGATGATGCCCAAAAGGAACGAGAACAGCATCAGCCGCATGGGCTGCTGCAGGGGCTCGAACCACAGGGGGGGGATGGTGAGCTCGGTGTTAAAGAAGGTGCGGGCGATCACCGGTATGGCGTCGCCGAAGTAGCTGCCGAACATCACGCCCCAGAACATGGTGGAAAGGCCGCAGAAGAAGAACATCCGCATGGCCTTGCGCAGGCTGTCTTCGATATTTTTGAACTTTAAGAGCACGATGCCGCAGCAAAGGGAGATGAGAAACCCATACGCCGCGTCTGACAGCATCATGCCAAAGAGCACGTAGTAGAACACGCACATGACCTTCGAGGGGTCTACCTCCCACTTGCCGGGCAGGCTGTACCCCGCGATGACGCCCTCTACAGCGGAGGCAAAGAAGCCGTTTTCGAGCCTTACGGGCAGCTCTTCGTCTTCACCGGGCTCCTCCAGCTCCACAAAGGCCTGATACTCGTCCTCCAGCTGCTTCTGCAGCCGGGCGGAAACTTTCGCGGGCACGAAGCCCGTCAGGTAGAACACGTGGGGGCTCTGCCACAGGTCCCCCAAGATTTCGTACTTGTCACGGCGCATGGTAAAGTAATCCGCCGTAAAGAGCAGGGCCTGCCGGTCCTCGGCAAAGGAGGCAATCTCCTTCTTTGCCTTCTCGATCTCCTCACCGGAAGCCTTGATGCGCCCCTTGAGCTCTTCCACCCGCTGGGCGGGGGCGGTTTTCGAGGGGGCGGCCGGGTAGGTGAAGCCCAGGCCCCGCAGGGCCCCCTCCACCTCTGTGGCGTGCTTCTGGTGGCAGACCACGAACGCGCAGGTCTGCTGGGGCTGGCTGCTGACCACCTCGGCCTCTACCGCCGAGACCTGGGGCAGGGCTTCCGCCAGCTGGTTTTTCAGGTCCGCCTCCGTCAGCTCCTCCGGGAAAGACCCGATGAACACAGCGGTGGACCCGGTGCCCTTCTGGCGCATGGAGATATCCAAGCCCATCCAGGGCTTCAGGGCGTCGATCTGGGCTTCCAGGCGTAAAATCTCCGCCTCCTCGTCCGTGATCTTCTTGCCCAGGGCGGCTATGCGCGCGGCCTTTTTCACAGCCTGCGGCGCGGCCTCCGCGGTCTGCTCATACTGCTTCATGGAAATGGCCGTGCGCCCCTCTAGCATGGAGAGCAGCCCCTTCTGGGGCGGGGCATACTGGTCCAAGACCGTGACGGCGTTCTGTATGAGCGATACGTTCTTTTCAAATGTTTGCCGTGCGGAGGAGGTGTCCGTTTTGGAGAAGAGCTCCCCGGCGTTTTCGGGGGGGTCTACCTCTACGGCGCCCCTTCGCTGCAGCATTTCAAGGATCTTTTTGCGGTTGCTTTTCAGCGCGTACACGTGTATGCGCTTCATTTCCACTACCGCCATCTGCATCGACCTCCTTTAGGGCTGCCCCAAAACGATTTTCCGGATCTCCCCTATGACCTTCTCGCGGGCCTCACCGGCACTGGCTTTCAGGCGCTCTTGGGTGTCTTCCAGCGCCTGCACAGACTGGGCGCGCAGCTTTTCCGCGTCGGCACGGGCCACGCCCCGCAGCACGTCGGCTTTTTTCTTCGCCTCCTTCACTGCGGCGGCGACGGCCTCTGTGCCCTGCTGGGCAGCCTGGGCAGCAAGCTGTTCGCCTTCCTCTTTGGCACGCAGCACCGCCTGGCGGGCGTCCTGCTCCGCCTGGGTTACGGCCTGCATGGTGTCTTTTGCCAAAATTTCTCACCTCCTGCAGAAAATCCTCAAACACGGCCTAAAAAAACTGGACACGCTTTAGGCGCGCATTACACCATCATTATACACGCAACCCGACAAAAAGTAAAGGGCAATGGGGCCACAAAAGGAAAAAAGTGAACAAAAAATGTACCCCGGGCAAAACCCAGGGTACATGGTTATTCAAAGACAGGGCACTCTTATTCCTCCCCGGCTGAGGAAGCACCGTCAGCTTCCTCGCTGGAAACCGGGGCCACGGAGGCGCCGGTCTGGTCCTTGTTCGTAACGACCTTGTCAGCGGAGATCTTCTTGATGGCGGCCTGGTTTACCTCCACGCCGGAGAGGGCCTTGCCCTTTTCCAGAAGCTCCTCGCTGAACTCTGTGCCCTTATACTCAGAAAGCAGGGCCTTCCGCTGGTCCTCGTCCGCCATGACGTTGTCCAGGTACTCTTCCAGAGACAGCTTCTGCAGCAGGTACACGCCGGTCTCCACTTCCACCACCTTGGCCTCGTTGTCCTTCATGCCGGGCAGCTCTTTGGCGATATTTTCGTGCACGTTCTCCTTCTTCACGGTGGCGGGGGCCTCGTAGGTGGGGGTGGCCATTTCCGCGTAGGAGTAGTTGTTGTGGGCCTCGGCGAAGGTGATCTCCCCGCCGTTGATGTCGCCGCACAGGTCGTTTAAGTTCTTCAGCATCTCGTCCTTCTCCTCGTCGGTGATGGCCACGCTGTTGTTGTTCTCATCCGACTTGCTCTTGGAGACATACATGTAGGTGTAGTAGTCGTAGGTGTCGGTATAATACCCCCGCAGCTCGCTTTCGGGTATCTCCTGGGCGCCGCCCTTGCCGTAGGTGGCGTTCATAACCATCTGGGCCCGGATGTTGTACTCGGCGAAGGCCTTCTTGAAGGACTCCTGGGAAATGCCCATGTTTTCCATGCCGGTCTTGTAATAGCCCCAGAAGGTGTTGGCGCTGCTGTCGATAGAGGCAAGGTCCTCGTCCGTTAGGCTCAGGCCCAGCTCGTCAAACTGGTCGCACACATAGTAGTAGGCGCCGATATAAGAGAGGGCCCGGTCCTTCATCCAGTCCTTGGCGCTCTGTCCGTCAATGGAAGCGCTCAGGATCTTGTCGTTGGCGGAAACGCGGTTCCCGGCGTCCGTGTAGGCGCTGGAAAGGTAGTAAATGTACGCGCCGATGGGCATCACGTCGTCGCCGTGCTTGGCGGCCCAGGTGTTGTCTTCGCTGTAGCAGGCCCCAAGGCTCATGCACAGGCAGAAGCACAGGCACAGGCACAGGGCTTTCTTCAAAAAGTTTCTCATGGGTATCATGCCTTTCACATTATAGTAGATGCGGGTTTTCTGCGGCACACATTGCCGCACCCAAATATTATACAGCAAAAAAGGCGGGTTGTCTACAGTTTTGTTTCGGATTCGGCTGATTTTCCACCCGAGGCTGTATTTTCGCCTTGGGCCTGCTCCATGGCCTCCAGCACCTCCGAGAGGGCCTTAAGGGGCGGCCTGCCCCCGAGCTTCACGCTGAGATAGGGCCGGCTGCCGGCGCTTAAAAGCACCCGCCCCTGCATGAGCTTTACCAGGGCCCCCACCTGTTCCATATCCAGCTTCTGCACGTAGAGCAGCAGCGCCTCTCCCTGCTGCTTCACTTCCGTCACGCCCAGCCGCCCGGCCATGCCCCGCAGCAGGGCGATGTCTATAAGCCCCTTCACCGCCGCCGGGGGCTCGCCGAAGCGGTCTATGAGCTCGTCTATCACGTCCATGGCGTCCGACTCGCTTTCCACCTCGGCAATGCGCCGGTAGATGTCCAGCCGCAGGTTCAGGCTCTCGATGTAGCTTTCCGGTATATGGGCCTGCACCTGCATATCCACCAGGCACCCCTCGTCAACTTTGCGGGCGGGGGCCTCCCCCTTCATGAGGCTCACGGCCTCGTTCAAGAGGCGGATGTACATGTCGTACCCCACGGTCTCCATGTGCCCGTGCTGCTCGCCGCCTAAAATGTTCCCCGCGCCCCGTATCTCCAGGTCCCGCATGGCAATCTTGAAGCCCGAGCCGAACTCCGTGAACTCCCGTATGGCGGAAAGGCGCTTCTGGGCGATCTCCGTCAGGGCCTTCTGGGGGGCGTAGGTGAGATAGGCGTAGGCCCGGCGGCTGCTGCGGCCCACCCGGCCCCTGAGCTGGTGCAGCTGGGAAAGGCCCATGCGGTCGGCGTTATCGATAATGAGGGTGTTGGCGGTGGGCACGTCCACCCCGGTCTCGATGATGGTGGTGCACACTAAGATGTCGATCTCGTGGTCTAAAAGCTGCCGCCAGACCTCGGAGAGCTCCTCCTCGTTCATCTTCCCGTGGCCTATGCCGATGCGGGCCTGGGGCACGTTCTGCTGCAGGCGGGCGGCCACCCGGTCGATGGAGGCCACGTCGTTGTGGAGGAAATACACCTGCCCGCCCCTTCGCAGCTCCCGGAAGATGGCGTCGTTTATGACCCCCTGGTCGTACTCCAGCACGTAGGTCTGCACCGGGTGCCGGTCGTGGGGGGCTTCTTCTATTACCGACATGTCCCGTATGCCCGAAAGGGCCATGTTAAGCGTCCGGGGTATGGGCGTGGCCGAAAGGGTCAGCACGTCCGCTGACCGGCACAGGGTCTTTAGCTTCTCCTTCTGGGCCACCCCGAAGCGCTGCTCCTCGTCGATGATCACAAGCCCCAGGTCCTTAAAGCCCACGTCCTTGCTGACTAAACGGTGGGTGCCCACGATGATATCGATGCTGCCCCGCCGCACCTTGCGCAGGATTGCCTCCTGCTGCTTTGGCGTGCGAAAGCGCGACAGAAGCTCCACGTCCACCGGGAAGCCCTCCATGCGCCGCAAAATGGTCTGGTAGTGCTGCCAGGCTAAGATGGTAGTGGGCACTAAAATGGCGCATTGTTTCCCGGAGGTCACGCACTTGAAGGCCGCCCGCAAAGCCACCTCCGTCTTCCCGAAGCCCACGTCCCCGCAGAGAAGCCGGTCCATGGGGGCCTCCCGCTCCATGTCGTCCTTGATCTCCCCCACGCAGCGCAGCTGGTCCTCGGTCTCGTCATACTCGAACCGGCTCTCGAAGTCCCGCTGCCACTCCCCGTCCGGGGGGAAGGCAAAGCCCTTTTCCTTCATGCGCAGGGCGTATAGCTCAATGAGCTCCTTGGCGATGTCCTTGACCGCCGCCCGCACCCGGGCCTTCTGCTTCTGCCACTCCTGGCCGCCTAACCGGTGGAGCTTCACCCCCGCGTCCTCCCGGGGGCCGATGTATTTTGAGACCATGTCCAACTGGGTCACGGGCACGTACAGGGTGTCGCTTTTGGCGTAGCGCACCTTGATGTAGTCTTTGGTGATGCCGTTCATCTCCAGCTTGTGTATGCCCTCAAAGACCCCGATGCCGTGGGCGGCGTGCACCACGTAGTCCCCGGGTGAGAGCTCTGAAAGGGAGGTGATCTCCTTGCTGTTCTTGTCGCGCTTTGTCTTTTTGGCCTTCACGGCCCCCAGCCGCCCGTGGGTGAGTAAGGCAAACTGGGCCTCCGGGAAGTCGAACCCCGCCGAAAGGGTGCCCTCGGTCACCGTCACCGTGCCCCGCTGGCAGGTGGAGGGGGCCTCTACGTAGGCGGCGGGCAGGCCCGCCTGCTTCAAGTCCTGAGCCAGCGCCTCCCCGGCCCGCCGGGTGCCCGAGAGCACCACGCAGGCCCGCTTCTGCTTTAATAGGGCCGAAAGGTCGTCTATGAGCAGCTCGACCCCGCCCCCCCACACCGGGAACTGCCGGGCCGTCATGTTGAGCAGCGTGCGGGTGGGCACCTCGTAGCTGCCCCGGGCAAAGATGTCGAAAAAGAGCACAGAGTTCCCCTCCGCCTGGGACAGGGCGTACTCCCAGGTTTCGCTGTACATATCCAGGCCCTTGCAGAGAAGGCCCTCCTCCAGGTAGGCCTTCAGGTCCTCCCCCCACTGCCACAGGGTGGTGCGCATGCGCTCCTTGAGCTTGTTGCCCTCTGAGAAAAACAGCAGGCTCTCCTCTGCCGGGAAGTAGTCAAAGAGCGTGGCGGGCTTCTCGTACACCAAAGAGATGAACTTATCCATAGACCCCAGGTGCAGCCCGTCCTTCAGCTTCTGGGCCTCCCGCCCCAGCACCTCCCGGGCCTTGGGGGCTCGTTTGCCCCGCAGGGAGGAGGAAAGCTTCTCGATCTTCTTGATGAGCAGAGGCCGGTTTTTGGGCAGCACCTCCACGCAGGGGGCCAGATTGATGCGCTCTATGGCCTCGGTGCGCCGCTGGGTCTGGGGGTCAAAGAAGGACACGGAGTCTATTTCGTCCCCCCAGAACTCCACCCGCACAGGCTCTCGGGCGCTGGGGGAGAAGAAATCCACAATGCCCCCCCGGTGGGAGAACTGCCCCGTGCCCTCGATCTGGTCCTCTCTGGTATAGCCGCAGCCCACCAGGGAGGAAAGCAGCTCCTCCGGGCTCATCTGGGCCCCGGCCTCAATGGCAAAGAGCCGCTGGGAAAGCTCCTGGGGCCCCAGGGTCAGCTGCAGGGCCGCGTCTATGCAGGCGATCACGCACTGGCATTCCCCGCTCTGCAGGCGGGTAAGGGCCTCTATGCGGGCCTGCTCGTATTCATGAGAGGCGGCGGTGTCCCGGAAGTTAAAGTCCCGCAGGGGGTACTGCACCGCCGGGACCCCTAAAGCCTCCAGGTCCTGGGAGAAGCGCTGGGCCTCGGCCTCGTCGGCGGCGATGATAAGGGCCTTCCGGCCGGTCTCTTTGCACAAAGAGGCCATGACCACGCACTTGTGCACCCCGGAAAGGCCCGTGACCGCCCCGGGCAGCAAGCCTTCCTTTACGGCCCGGGCAAGGGCAGCGTATTCCGGCGACTGTTTTACGGCGTTCGCTATAAATTTCATAGCCCCTCCCTCAGCGGTTATACAGGTTCATGGCCTTGTCCAGCTCCCCCTTCACGATAAGCTCGCAGGCGGCGCAGGCGTTCTCCAGGGCGGCGTCCAGGTCTTTAAGCTCCCGGTCGGTAAAGCGGGAGAGCACCCAGTCCGCCAGGTCATAATCCGGGTGGGGCTTCTGGCCCACGCCAATCTTTACGCGGGGGAACTGGTCGGAGCCGGAGAGATAGATGATATTCTTCATGCCGTTGTGCCCGCCGTCCGAGCCCTTGCGGCGGATGCGCAGGCGGCCGGGCTCTAAGTTGATGTCGTCAAAGAGGATGAGTGCCCGCTCCGGCGGCAGCTTGTAAAAGGCCATGGCCTCCCGCACGGACTGGCCGCTCAGGTTCATATAGGTGCCGGGCTTTAAGAGCAGCACGCGGCTGCCCCCCAGCATGCACTCCCCTGTAAGGCCCTTGAACTTTACACGCTTTATTTCCCCCCGGTGTTTTTCCGCCAGCCGCTCTATGGCCATAAACCCGGCGTTGTGGCGGGTGTTCTCATACTCCCGGCCGGGGTTCCCCAGCCCCGCGATCAGGAAATCCACCGGCCCCGGGGCGGGCCTTTTCCAAAAAGCCATGCCGCTTCCTCCTTTCCAACTGCCCCAAAAAGGCAGAGAAAAACCGCTCAAACCCAATGTTCAAGCGGTTCCAACTGGTGCGCGAGACGGGACTTGAACCCGTACGTCGAAGACACACGCACCTCAAACGTGCCTGTCTGCCAGTTCCAGCACTCGCGCAAATCACAAACAGTATTATAGCACCGGCGCGGGGGTTTGTCAAGGGGGTTTTTCGCAAAAAGAGGACGGCCTCCCGAAGGAAGCCGTCCCAATGTATAGGGGGGTAAGGTATGTACAAGGTTCAGATATGGGCGCTGCAGTTTGCCATGACCACGCAGGCCTCGGCCCGGGTGGCGGTGCCCAGGGGGTCAAAGAGATTGTCTCCCTTGCCGCTGATGAACCCGACCGCCCGGCAGGCGTACACGGCCTCTTTGGCCCAAGAGGCGATCTTCCCGTCGTCTGAGAAGCGGTCCCCGCTGTCCTTGGGGGGCAGGCCCACGGCCCGGTAGAGCAAGAGGCACATCTCCTGGCGGTTTATCTTCTGCTCGGGGTTAAACTTCCCGTCGCCGCTGCCGCTGACGATGCCCTGCTCCTTTGCCCACTGCACGGCCGGGGCGTAGTAGGCCCCGGGGTTCACGTCTGTAAAGCCGGTCTGGCCGCTGTAGGCGGTCAGGTCCACCCCGGCGCGGTTTGCCAGCACCTGCACAAACTGGCTGCGCTGCAGGTCGTTGTTGGGGTTAAAGAGGCCGTCGCCCGCGCCCTTAAAGAGCCCCATGCGCACCACCAGGTCCACATAATTTGCGAACCAGTCCTTATAGGTGAAGTCGGTGAAGATGGTCCCGTCTGACACCACCGTGGCCGTGGTCACAGGGCTCTTCACCCCGTCTTTTACGGCGATGGCCTTATAGGTGAAGCCGGTCATGTACACGGGCCCCAGGTAGGGGATGCTCTCCTCGGTGGGCTCGGCGCCGTCGGTGGTGTAGTAGATGTAGGCGTCCGGGTCGTTTACGGTGAGGGTCACCGAAAGGCCGTCGCTGGTAATAGTGGGGGCTTCCAAATCCCCGGCCACGCTGCGGCGCTTGGCGAATAAGCTGCACAGATAGCCCGTCTGGCCGTAGGCGGTGGTCACCGCGTACCAGGTAGAGGTGGTCTTGCCGTCGCTGGTGATCTCCATGCCCTCCACCTCGCCGGTGATCTTGATGAGGTCGTCCTTGTGCAGCACGGTGACCACAGAGGACTTGGTGGTGGCCTGAGACCGCAGGTTCACCCCGCTGGCGGTGATGACGCCGTTAAAGGAGGGGTCGTCCGGGTCGGGCTTCACGCCGTAGATGAGCTCCTCGGTATTGTCCACGCCGCTGTAGCGAGTAGAGAGGGCCTCCGCCACCGTAGAGGCCGAAACGAAGTCGCCGCTGAGAAGGTTCGCGTCCACGGGCAGGTAGTCGCCATTCCCGTCCACGGCGTAGCCCTCGCTGTTGATCTCCAGGCCGTCCACCCAGGTGTCGGTGACGTATTCATAGTCCTGATAATAGGTCATCTTGCCGTCCATCTCATACCAGCCGGTGCTGGGGTAGAGAAGGCCGTTGTCCAGCAGGTGCCAGGCGTTCCACTTGCGGCCGGGGGCGTTTACGGGCAGGCGGCGCATGTTGTAGGTAGAGTCGCTGTTGTCCGTAGCTATGCCCGCACCAATATATATGCCGATGTGGCTGTATATGCCGGACTGGGGCGCGTAGTACTCGGGCATGGTAAGCAGCAGGCCGTGGATGTTGGGCAGGCACTCCACCAGAGAGCCGTGGAACTTGCTGAGGTTCACGTGGCCCGAGCAGTTGCCCGCCGGGTCCTTGAGCCCCATGTCGGAAAAATAGGAGTAGATGAGCCCCGCGCAGTCAGACACCCGGGTGCCGCCTATGGTCTGGCCCTTGCCGCCGTAGACGTATTTCCAGCCGTCCGCGTGGGCCATGATGCCGTGCTCGGCAAGGCCGAAGCTCGTAGCAAACTCATAGGCCCGGGCGGAAGGCACCGCGGCGCACAGGGCCGTAAGGGCCAGGGCCAGAAGGGTGCACAGGAGCCTGCGGTATATCTTTTGGTGCTTCGTCTTCGTCATAAGATTTTACCTCCAATGGTTACAAAACGGTTACATTGTAACACACCAAAAGGGGATTTGCAAGGGATATGGGAAGAATTTACAGAGGATTCACAGATTCCTGCAAGGGATAGGGGATAGCCTGCGGGTCCCCACAAGGGGTGGGCGAAATATTTTCGTTGACATTTTCCCCGGGGTACGGCATAATAAACATATATGTCCCTTGCGGGAAAGGAGCGACGGGTTTTATGAAAATGAGAAGATGGGCCGCCGGTATGCTGGCGGCAGGAATGCTCGCCTTGACGCCGGCAGGCGCCCTGGCCCAGGAGGGCAGCCTGGAGGCTGTCTATGAGGGCCACGTGCGGTCTGCTTTAGAAAAACTCAGCGGCATGCCCGCGCCGGAATACGGCGAAAGGGATGTCCTGCGGGAGGCCGCCCCCCAAACAGACGCGGGGGAGGACGCCATGGCGGACGAGGAGGAGTTCATAGAGGGCACGGAATTTGCCACAGTGGAAATGGAAGAGGAGCTGGACCGCCTGGAGCAGGAAATGCTGGACGCCGTGCAGGACGCCGACGGCACCATGTACAGCCAGTTAAACGAGCGGCAGCGCAACTGCTATAACGCCCTGGCGGGGGTGTCCATCGACCGCATCCTTACATCCGCCCGCAACCAGAGCGGCGACCGGCAGGTGAAGCTGAGCATCACGGGCATACAGGGCACCTATCTCACGGGGCGCATCAGCGGGGGCAGCCTTACCCCGGACTCCGCCTCGGCCCAGGTGCGCAAGAGTATTTTCACCGACCTGCGCCTGGCCATCGTGGCCCTGCGCTATGATAAGCCCGACATGATCTGGCTGGGGGATATGACCTACGGCTACAGCTCCCAGCGGGTGGATAATAATACAGTGCGCGTCACCACCGCCAACTACGCCTTCTCTCTGGAATTTAACGAAAACGAGAAGCAGATGCGAAACCTCATGCTCTCCTGCGCCGACGTCATTGCGGGCGAGGCCCGCAGCCTGCCGGACATGTACCGGAAGGTCCGGCTGGTGCACGACGTGCTGGTGCTGGGCAACACCTATAACGACGCGGCTGCGGACCACCTGATTACAGGCATCCCCTACGAGATGGCCCACTGCGCCTACAGCGCCCTTGTGATAAACGACGGCTACGAGCCCGTGTGCGACGGCTACTCCGAGGCCTTCAAGATCGTTCTGGACCGCATGGGCATCCCCTGCGTGGACGCCACCAGCCGCACCCACATGTGGAACAACGTGAAAATGGACGACGGCCGCTGGTACAACGTGGACGTGACCTGGGACGACGACGACCGGGAGACCATCTGCCTGGACTACTTCCTCATCGGCTCTCACACCCGGGTGGACGGGGAGGCCTTTTACCGGCAGCGCAGCCACGTGGAGGAGAACCCCTTTACCGCCAACGCCAACACCAACCCCGTGACCCTGCGCTTCCCCAACAAGCGTCAGACCCCCTACGAGTACCTGGGGCAGGATTACCCGCCCCTGCGCTTCCCCGACGTGGGCCGGGACGAGTGGTACTATGACTACGTGGAGAACGCCGCCCAGGCCGGCCTGATGAACGGCACCGACCAGGGCCGCTTCAACCCCGAAAAGAACATCAGCCGGGCGGAGTTCGCCCAGGCCACCGCCAATATGGTAGGGGTGAACCTGTCCCTGTACAACGGCCCCTCCCCCTTTACGGACGTGTCCTCCAAAGCCTGGTACGCCCCGGCCGTGTCGTGGATCCAGTCGGCGGGCGTCATGCAGGGGGGAAGCGGCGGGCGCTTCCGGCCTGACGACCCCATTTCCCGCCAGGAAATGTGCGTGGCCCTGTGCAACCTGGCCACGTGGGAGGGCATCGTGATACCCGGCGCCTCCGGCACCCGCTTTACCGACCACAGGAGCATCGCCCCCTGGGCCCAGGATTCTGTGTACGCCTGCCAGGCCCTGGGGCTGGTGCAGGGGGACAACAACGGGCGCTTCTCTCCGGACGGCAGCACCATGCGCTGCGTGGCGGCCACGGTGTTCTGGAACTATAAGGAAATGAAGAAGACGGCGGAGTATCTGCCCATACCCACCGCCCAATAATATAGAAGTATAGAAGAAAGGAAAGAGGAACATGAACAAAGAGCTTGCCAAGGCTTACGAGCCCCAGGAGGTGGAGCGCCGCATCTATGATTTCTGGATGAAGGGTGGGTACTTCCACGCTAAGGTGGACCCCAAGAAGAAGCCCTACACCATCGTCATACCGCCCCCCAACATCACCGACCAGTTGCACGTGGGCCACGCCCTGTGCATGAGCATGCAGGATATCCTCATCCGCTGGAAGCGCATGCAAGGCTTTAGCGCCCTGTGGCTGCCGGGGACAGATCACGCCGCCCTGGCCACGGAGGTGAAGATCGTAGAGGCCATGCGGCAGGAAGGCGTCTCGAAAGCCGACCTGGGGAGAGAGGGCTTCATGGAGCGGGCCTGGGCCTGGAACGAAAAGTACGGCGGCCGCATTCTCGAGCAGCTGAAGCTTCTGGGCTCCTCCTGCGACTGGGAGCGCCTGCGCTTTACCATGGACGAGGGCTGCAGCCGGGCGGTGCGCCACGTGTTCGTGAAGCTCTATGAAAAGGGCCTCATCTACCGGGGCGAGCGCATGGTGAACTGGTGCCCCAGCTGCCGCACGGCCCTTTCCGACGCAGAGGTCATCTTTGAGGAGCAGCAGGGCTCTTTCTGGCACCTGCGCTACCCCTTAGCCGACGGCAGCGGGCATATCGAGCTTGCCACCACCCGCCCCGAGACCATGCTGGGCGACACCGCCGTGGCCGTCCACCCGGACGACGAGCGCTATAAGCACTTGATCGGCAAGAACGTGATACTGCCCCTGGTCAATAAAGAGATCCCCATCGTGGCGGACCGCTATGTGGAAATGGACTTTGGCACGGGCGTGGTGAAGATCACCCCCGCCCACGACCCCAACGACTTCGAAGTGGGCAAGCGCCACGACCTGCCCATTGTGAACGTCATGAACGAGGACGGCTCCATAAACGAAAACGGCGGCAAGTACGCGGGCCTGCCCGGACTGGAAGCGAGAAAGCAGATCGTCAAGGACCTGGAGGAGGGCGGCTATCTTATTAAAGTAGAGCCCCTGACCCACAACGTGGGCACCTGCCAGCGCTGCCACACCGCCGTAGAGCCCCGCATCTCCACCCAGTGGTTTGTGAAGATGGACACCATGGCCCCCCCGGCCATTGACGCGGTGCGGCAGAAAAAAATAAAAGTCATCCCCGAGCGCATGGAGAAGGTCTACTATAACTGGATGGAGAACATCAAGGACTGGTGTATCTCCCGGCAGATATGGTGGGGGCACCAGATACCCGCCTGGTACTGCGACAGCTGCGGGGAGATATCAGTCAGCGAGGAGGACCTGACTGTCT
>CANRZD010000044.1 GCA_947644325.1 uncultured Clostridia bacterium | reverse complement strand
ACGGCCTGATGCTGGGCATCTGCAACGGCTTCCAGGCCCTTATCAAGCTGGGCCTTGTGCCCTACGGCAAAATAACAGAGCCCAAGGAGGACGACCCCACCCTGACCTTCAACTCCTTAGGCCGCCACGTGTCCCGCATGGTGTACACCCGGGTCACCAGCGTCAAGTCCCCCTGGCTCATGGGGGTGAACCCCGGGGACGTCCACGCCATTCCCGTGTCCCACGGGGAGGGCCGCTTTGTGGCCGACGAAGCGCACCTGAAGGCCCTGATGGAAAACGGCCAGATCGCCACCCAGTACGTAGACCCCCAGGGCCTTGTCTCCGGGGATATCAAGTGGAACCCCAACGGCTCCGTCTGCGCCATCGAGGGCATTCTGAGCCCGGACGGCCGGGTCTTCGGCAAGATGGGCCACTCGGAGCGCAAGGGGAAGCACCTGTATAAGAACGTGCCCGGGGAAAAGGACCAGCTGCTCTTTGAGTCCGGGGTGAGGTATTTCCAGTAAAGGGAGAGATTTGATGTTTAATTCCAGAAGCCGCAAGTACCGCAATCCCACCGGGGCGGTGGCGGACGGGCGGGCGGTGCACTTTCGCATCACCCTGGGGCGGGACTTGAGCTGCTCCCAGGCCCACCTGGTCATCCATCCCGAGGGCGGGGAGCCCCAGGCCCAGGGCATGTTCTGGTGCGGCATGAACGGCGAGAACCGGGAGTGGTGGGAGTGCGAGTTCACCCCCCCGGCCCCGGGGCTCTACTTCTATCATTTCGAGATCCACTCCTGCCGGGGCATCCAGCGCATCTCCCGGGGGGAGGCGGGCACGGCGGTCTTCGGCGGCACCAACCAGTGGCAGATGACCGTCTACAGCCGGGATTTCACCACCCCAGACTGGCTGGGGGGCGGCATCATGTACCAGATTCTGCCGGACCGCTTCGCCCGCTCAGACACCCCAAAGGGGGAGATACCCTACGGCCGCACTATGCACGAAGACTGGCACGAGCCCCCGGTGTGGCAGCCCAACGAGCAGGGGGAAGTGACAAACTCCGACTTCTTCGGGGGGGACCTTGCGGGCATCCGGGAGAAGCTACCTTACTTGAAGGAGCTGGGCGTCACCTGCCTGTATCTCAATCCCATCTTCGAGTCCCACTCCAACCACCGGTACGACACGGCGGACTACTCGAAGATAGACCCCCTTTTGGGCACAGAGGAAGACTTCACCCGCCTGTGTAAGGAGGCCCGGGCCCTGGGCATCCGCATCCTTATCGACGGCGTATTCAGCCACACGGGCAGCGACAGCGTGTATTTCAACAAGTCCGGCCGGTACCAGGGCCCCGGGGCCTACCAGTCCCAGGATTCCCCCTACTACCCCTGGTACTGCTTCTATAACTGGCCCGAGGGCTACGACTGCTGGTGGAACTTCAACACCCTGCCAAACGTGCAGGAAACCAACGAGAGCTTCAACGCCTATATAAACGGCCCTGACGGCATCGTGCCCCGCTGGCTGCGGGCCGGGGCCTCCGGCTGGCGGCTGGACGTGGCTGACGAGCTGCCCGACCTGTTCCTGGACCGGCTCACCGCCGCCGTAAAGGCGGAGGACCCGGAGGCCCTGGTGCTGGGGGAGGTCTGGGAGGACGCCTCCAACAAATCCGCCTACGGCGTGCGCAGGCGGTACCTCTTGGGGGGCCAGCTGGACACGGTGATGAACTACCCCTTCCGGGATGCGGTGATTGGGTACCTCTTGGGGGCGGACCCCCGGGAGTTTCGGGAGATCGTGGAAAATATCGTGGAAAACTACCCGCCCCAATGCCTGCACCTGCTCATGAACCACCTGGGCACCCACGACACCGAGCGCATCCTGACGGTGCTGGGCGGCGAGCCCATGGGAGGCCGGGGCCGTGAGTGGCAGAGCGCCCAGCGTCTAAACGACGACCAGCGGGTCCTGGCCCTGCAGCGGCTGCGGCTTGCCTCCATGATACAGTACCTGCTGCCCGGGGTGCCCTGCGTCTACTATGGGGACGAGGCCGGGCTGGAGGGCTACCGGGACCCCTTCTGCCGGGGCACCTACCCCTGGGGCCGGGAGGACGTAAGCCTGATAGCGTGGTATAAAGAGCTGGGCCGTATGCGGCTCTCCCAAAAGGACATCCTCACAGAGGGCGCCTACCGCACCTTAAAGGCCGAGGGGCACCTGCTGGCCTTCGAGCGGTACATCTTCACCGATACGGCCCGGGAGAGCCTGGTGCTCATCTGCAACCGCAGCAGCCGGCCCCAGAGCATCCTGGGCATGGGCATCGTGGACTTGACAGAGGCCCGGCACGTGCTGGGCTGCCCCCTGGGGGCCGTGACGGTGCTGCCGCCCTACAGCGGCTCAGTGCTGCGGGTGTCCCGGGCCCTGCCGCCCCAGGAGCCCCCCCAGCGGTAATTTTTCCCTTTTCTCCCTTTTTCGTGGACTTTTCCCCGGTTTTGGTGTATAATCTTTATACGCTTATCCACATTTACCCTTCCATTTCTCAGGAGGATGCCTTATGAAAAAAAGAATTTTATGCCTGCTTTTGGCCCTTGCGCTGTGCGTGGGCGCCTGCCCGGTGGGGGCGGGGGCGGCGGATGTGCCCACTCCCACCGTCCCGGCTATAACAATCGAGGGCCCACTCACAAAAGATGTTGTCATTGACACGGTTCAGTTTTCCGAAGACTACGAAAAGAACTTTGAGAACATCACCTACAGCCGCACCGCTGTGACGCCGCCGGATCTGACGAATCTAGTCTTTCGGGGCACGGACGGCAAGTATTATACCGCGCCTGAAAGCACGAATACTGAAATCGAAGCGGCCATGGGCGAAAACGACATCAAATGGTACAGAGGGGTGAACCTGGCGGCCGACGTGCAACCCATGGGCAGCGTGCCTATGGACGTGGACAGCTATACCCTGCAGGCCAGTGTGACGGTCACTACAAAGGATGCTGCAACCCCAGACGCAGCCGATAAGACCGTGACGCGTACATGCAAGATGGAATTTTCCATCAGCCCCATTATGGTCGAGCCGGTCCTTCGCACAGATATCAAAAAGCCCTATGACGGCACCGCCGGATATAACGTCACGGCGGGACCCACGCCCTTTAATAAGCAGGCGTCCCACATTTTACAAGCAGATGAGGACGAGGTCAACATCCTGGCGGAGTTCCACTTTGCGGATTCCTCCGTGGGCACAAAGCAGTTTAACGCCACCCAGCTGGACCTGAGCGGCACCCGGTCTGGAAACTACGCGATCGCCCCCGGCTTTACAGTGACGCCGGTCGATGCGGAGATCGTAAAGGCCAAGGTCCCCTCCGCTGCTAATGACACCCTTTTGGTGCGCAACCGGCAGAAGCGCACCTATGTGTACAACTTGAAGAACCTTTTGCCTGCTTTAAGCGGCTCTATGTCCTACGGCGCTGTGACATATAAAATTGTGCCGCCCATCCAGGCGGATATCCCGGCGTTCTTCCCGAACCCCAGCGATTTGGAGAAAGACATCCGTATAACTGGCGATAACAAGGACCAGCTGACCATCGACATAGCCGCCGCCAACCATGACGGTGCAAACGCCGTGGGCGTGGTGCACCTGCAGGTCTCCAGCAAAAACTTTGAGACCTTCGACGCCACCCTCTCCATCAACAGCGACGACCGCACGCCGGTGAAGATCACGGGCCTGGAGGCCATGGAGCGCACGCCCTACGACGGCAAGGAGCAGCAGGGCTATTCGGGCAAGGCGGGCTTTAAGCTAGTGCTGTCGGACGGGACCCTGCAGGACCTGCCCGCCGACACAGACAACGACCCCGCCGACGCGCCCCTGGACAAGGTCTACCGGGCCACAGGCCGCAGCCCCTCTGGGGAGTACGGCCCCACCGCCACGCCCCCCACAGAGCCCGGCGAGTACACCGTCACCCTGAGCATCCCCAACAGCAACCCCGACTACGCGGGTGATTGGACGGGCACCTTTACCATCACCAAGGCCAAAGTGACTGTGAAGGCCCTGGAGCGCAGGATCAAGATCGACGACCCCATTCCGCAGTTCAAAAACCCGCAGCTGGGCGTGGACTACGAGGTCACGGGCCTTGCGGAGGGCGACAAGCTGAAGATCCCCCCCACCATGAAGTACGCCACCGTGGCCGACTCCATTATGGAAGGGGAGTTCGAGATCCTCATCGACGGGGCCATGGTGCCGGACAACACCCACTACGACGCGGCCATTGAGTACAAGCCCGGCAAGCTCATCGTCTCCTCCCTCTCCAAGGACGACAACCCCTTCAGCGACGTGAGCGAGTACGCCTGGTACGTGACGGCGGTGAAGTACGTCTACAACAAGGGCCTCATGAAGGGCGTCACCAGCACGCTCTTTGACCCCACCGGTGACCTGACCCGGGGTATGCTGGTGACCATCCTCTACCGCCTGGACGGGGAGTGGCCCGTGTGGCAGACCATGCCCTTCACGGACCTCAATCCCAATGCCTACTACATGGACGCCGTGCGCTGGGCAAGCGCCAATAAGATCGTGCAGGGCTACGGCGACGGGCGCTTCGGCCCGGACGACGTGCTGACCCGGGAGCAGCTGGCCATCATCCTCTATAACTACGCCCGTTTCAGCGGCCACACCCCCAACAAGGCCGCCAGCCTGGACCACTTTGTGGACGCCTACTACACCACGGCGGCGGGCTACCGGGCCCTGCAGTGGACATGCGCCGAGGGCCTGATACAGGGCACCGGCAGCACCACCATCTCCCCCACTGACCCGGCCCTGCGGGCCCAGGTGGCGGTGATATTCATGCGCTACTGCACCAATATCTTAGGAAAATAGCCTCTTAAAGACAGCAAAAAGCCAGCCGCCCCGGTCCCCCGGGAGACGGCTGGTTTTTTCTTTTACAGGGTCAGCGGGCGTTCATCCACACCAGCATTTCCCCCTCGCCCCGGTTGTTCCACAGGAAGTAGGGCAGGAGTGTCAGCTCCGCGGGCACGCGCCCGGCGCCGGCGGGGCGGTACAGGGCCTTTTCCCAGGGGCCCATGTCCGGCCGGGTGCCCGTCGCCTTTACAGTGACGATGCCCCCAAAGAGCCCGCTTTCCTCTTCCGCAAGGGGCGCTGACAAATCGGCGGTGAAGGCGGCAAGCAGGGGGCCGTTGTCCGCTTCCTCCGCGCAGTAGATGAAGGGCCCCCGCTGCACGCAGGCCTTGGCGCAGTCCTCGGTGACATGGGGGTTGGCTTCCAGGTACCGGGCCTTCATGGCGAAGGTGACGGTGTACACGCCGCCGTCTGTAAGGGTTACGGGGGCGTAGCCCTTCTCCGGGGCAAGGGCCAGGGGCGCGCCGTCCTTTTCGACCTTGAAATCCTCCGCGTACTCAGGGATGCGCAGGTAAAGCTGCACCCCCTGGGGGCCCTGGTAAGTGATCTCCGCCTTCCCCTGCCAGGGCATGGAGGAGGTGCAGGAGAGCTGTGCCGTGCCCTTTTCCGTCTCGAACCGGGCCTTGTTCCCTATATACAGGTGCTGGTAGAGGCTGTCCCCCCGGCGGGTGTACACGTAAGAGCCCAGCCCGCAGAGGGTGCGGGTGATGTTGGGCGGGCAGCAGGCACAGCCGAACCACTTGACCCGATTGGGCTCCACGCTTTCCATGTCCTTGCGGAAGCGCGCAACGTCAGGCTCTATCTGCAGGGGGTTTACGTAGAAGTAGTGCTCCCCGTCCTGGGCAATGCCGCTTAATACATTATTGTAAAGGGCCCGCTCCATCACGTCGGAATACCGGCTGTCGGGGTCGAGCCTGAGCATACGCAGGGCCCACATGGCAAGGCCGATGGCCGCGCAGGTCTCGGTGTAGCAGGTGTCGTTGGGCAGATCAAAGTCGATGGTGAAGCACTCCCCCTCCCCCTGAGAGCCCACGCCCCCGGTGACGTACATGCGGCGCTGGGTCACGTTGTCCCACAGGTCCTCCAGGGCCTTTTTCAGGGTGGGGTCGCCGGTCTCCAGGGCCACGTCCGCCGCCCCGGTGAAGAAGTACATGGCCCGCACCGCGTGGCCCTCGGCGGTCTTCTGGTCCCGTATCTTCGCGTGGGCCTGGTGGTACGCCGGGCCGAACCACCGGCTTTTCTGCGCCTCCTTGAAGTGGGGCTCCCGGAGAAACCCGGGCTCTGTCCCCCGGTTCTCGATGAAGTACTCCGCCAGGTCCTTATACTCCTCCCGGCCGGTGGCCCGGTAGGCCTTCATCAGGGCCAGCTCGATCTCCTCGTGGCCGGGGTAAGAGGACATCTGCCCCTCCCCCTCCCCGAAGGTTTTGCGGATAAGGGCCACGCACTTTTCCATGACCTTCATGAGCCGGTCGCTGCCGGTGGCCTGCAGGCAGGCCACGGCGGCCTCCAGCATGTGCCCGGCGCAGTAGAGCTCGTGGCCGTGGGCGATGTCCTTCCAGCGCTCCTGGGGCTTTTCCAGGATGAAATAGGTGTCCATGTACCCATCCTCCCGCTGGGCCTTCTCGATGACCGACACAATCTCGTCCAGGGCCCCGCGCACCTCTTCGCTGTCCTTATACAGCAGGCTGTAGGACGCCGCCTCGATCCACTTGGCCAGGTCGCTGTCTTGAAAGCGGAACCCGCCGAACTTCCCTTCCATGAGCCCTGCCGCGATCTTGAAATTCTGCACCGCGCAGCTGGGCACCGCCCCGGGCTCCCGGTCGTTTAAGACCCGCCACTGGTAGGGCACCACTTTTTCCACGGCGTTCTGTATGGGGCCGTTCCAGAAGGTGTCGTCCACCCGCACGTCCTTTATTGAAATTTCCCGTTCTTTTTGCATAGCCTTTCGCCTCCCAAAGGGTTCTTTTTCCCATTATAGCAAATGCCGCCCCCTTGCACAAGCCCCGAAAATCCGCTATACTAGACCCAGGAAAGGGGGATCTTTATGGCAGACTGCCAACTTATTTCCATTACGGATTTCCATGACCCGCGGCTGGACGTATACGCCCGCCTGACGGAAAACCAGCTCATAAACCGGGCCGACCCCGAAAGCGGCCTCTTTATCGCCGAAAGCCCCATGGTCATCACCCGCGCCCTGGACGCCGGGTGCGAGCCCGTCTCCTTCCTCATGGAGACAAGGCACCTGAAAGGGCAGGCCGGGCCCATCCTCAGGCGCTGCGGCCCCGTGCCCGTGTTCACGGCGGAGCGGGAGGTGCTCTGCGAGCTCACGGGCTTCCACCTGACCCGGGGGATGCTGTGCGCCATGCGCCGCCCAAAAGAGCCGCCTTTGGAGGACATCTGCAAAAACGCCCGGCGCGTAGCCGTGCTGGAAAACATCATGAACCCCACGAACCTGGGGGCCATCTTCCGCAGCGCCGCCGCCCTGTATGTAGACGCCGTGCTGCTGACAGAGGCGGGCAGCGACCCTCTCTACCGCCGGGCCCTGCGGGTCAGCATGGGCAACGTCTTCTCCGTCCCCTGGGCCCACCTGCCGGAGGACCGGCCCTGGGCGCCCTACTTAAACCAGCTGGGCTTCAAGACCGCCGCCATGGCCCTGCGGGACGACAGCGTGCCTATCGACCACCCGGCCCTGCGGGCGGAGCCCCGGCTTGCCATCGTCCTGGGCACCGAGGGGGACGGCCTTGCCCCCCGGACCATCGCCCAGTGCGACTACACCGTGCGCATCCCCATGTCCCACGGGGTGGATTCCTTGAACGTGGCGGCCGCCAGCGCCGTGGCCTTCTACGAGCTGACGAAGCGCTAGAAAAAGGCGTCTACGCCCATTTCGATCATAATCTTTTGGAAGCCCTCCAGGTCCTCCGGGTGCAGGGGCGGCACGTCCTTGTAGGCGTAGGGCAGGCCCAGGCCCGCGTACTTGCTTTCGCCGAACTGGTGGAAGGGCAGCAGCTGGGCCCTTTTCAGGCCCAGGCCCCCCAGCAGCCGGGCGAAGCCCCGGGCATCCTCCGGGCCGTCGTTGTACCCGGGTATCACCGGGATGCGGGGCAAAACGTCCTTCCCGGCGTCCAGGGCGGCCCGCAGGTTTTGCAGGATGGGGCCGTTTTCCTGGCCCGTGCCCTGGCGGTGCCTTTCGGCTTCCCAGTGCTTTATGTCGAATAAAAGGAGCTCCGTCAGGGGCAGAACCGAAAGAAAATTACTTTCGTTCGTAAACCCCGTTGTCTCCAGGGCCCGGTGTATCCCCTGCTCTCCCAGGGCCCCCAGCAGCGCCCGGGCGAAGGCCGCCTGGGCCAGGGGCTCCCCGCCGGAGAGCGTCACCCCGCCCCCGCTCTCCTCGTAAAAGGCCCGGTCCTGCAGGCACACCCGCAGGACGCCCTCTGCCGTCTCCACCCGGCATTTTTCGCCGCCTGCCGGGCTTTGGCTCTCGGGATTCGCGCACCACCGGCACCGCAGGGGGCACCCCTGCAGGAACACCACCGTGCGGATGCCCGGGCCGTCGTGCAGGCTGAACTTTTGGATGTTGAAGACTTTTCCTTCCACTTTCCTCACCTCCCGTTCAGCATACCACATTTTCCGCCCGCCGTAAAGAGGGCTTTCAAACAAAATACTCTTGACAAAGTTTTTCGCGTATTGTACAATAATACTTACGAACGAAAGAAAGGAGCGGTCCTCTATGTCTTCCCCTTATCAGCATTTCGGCCAGCTCACCCCCCGCATGCAGGCCTTCCGGGAGGAGCTCATCGGCGCCCAGCCCCAGGTCTGCGTGGAGCGGGCCCTGCTCACCACCCAGTCCTACCGGCTCCACAGTGACAAGCCCCTGGCCCTGAAACGGGCCTTGATGCTGCAGAATGTGCTGGAGCACATGACCATTTTCATCGAGCCCCAGACCCTAATCGCCGGCAACCAGGCCAGCTCCAACCGCAGCGCGCCCATCTTCCCGGAGTACGCCATGCAGTGGGTCATCGACGAGCTGGACCAGTTCGACAAGCGGGACGGGGATGTGTTCCACATTACGAATGAAAGCAAGGAGAAGCTGCGGGAGATCGCCCCCTTCTGGGAGCACAACACCCTTCTGGACCGGGGCCTGGCGGCGTTCCCGCCCCACAGCAGGCTCTATTACGATCTGGGCATCATCAAGAGCGAGGGCAACATCACCAGCGGCGACGCCCACTGTGCCGTAGACTACGGCCGCATGCTGCGCACAGGCCTCAAGGATTACGCCCGCCGGGCCCAGGAAAAGCTGGACGCCCTGGACCTGACCGACTGCAAAAACCTGCAGAAAAGCTATTTCTACCGGGCCATTCTCATTGTGGTGGAGGCGGTGAAGAGCTTTGCCAAACGCTACGCGGAATTGGCCGCCGAGCAGGCCGCAAAGGTTTCAAACGAAACCCGCCGGGCCGAGCTTCTCGAAATGAGCCGCGTCCTCTATAAGGTGCCCTACGAGCCCGCCGAAAGCTTCTATGAGGCGGTGCAGGCCCTGTGGCTCGTTCACTTGGTGCTGCAGATTGAGTCAAACGGCCACAGCCTCTCTTACGGCCGCATGGACCAGTACCTGAACCCCTACTATGAGAGGGATCTGGCTTCCGGCCGGATTACCGAATCCCAGGCCGAAGAGCTCATGTGCAACCTGTGGCTGAAGACCTACACCATCAACAAGATCCGCTCCTGGAGCCACACCCAGTTCTCCGCGGGCTCGCCCCTCTACCAGAATGTCACCGTAGGCGGCCAGACCCCGGAGGGGAAGGACGCTGTGAATCCCATGAGCTGGCTCATCCTGCGCACGGTGGCCCGGTGCCATCTCACCCAGCCCAACCTGACCGTGCGCTACCACAAGGGCCTGCCCGACGATTTCCTCCGGGAATGCGTGGAGGTGGTGCGCTGCGGCTTTGGAATGCCGGCCTTCAATAACGACGAGATCATCATCCCCAGCTTCATAAACAAGGGCGTAAAGCCCCAGGACGCCTACAACTACAGCGCCATCGGCTGCGTAGAGACCGCCGTGCCCGGCAAGTGGGGCTACCGCTGCACGGGCATGAGCTTCCTTAATTTCCCCAAGGCCCTGCTCATCGCCATGAACGACGGGGTGGACCCGGCCTCGGGCACGAAGCTCTGCCAGGGCATCGGGCACTTTAGAGACTTCACAAGCTTTGACCAGGTGCTCCGATGCTGGGACAAGGTCATACGGGAAATGTGCCGCCAGTGCACCATCATCGACTGCACCTGCGACATGGTGCTGGAGCAGGACACCGCCGACATCCTCTGCTCAGCCCTGACGGACGACTGCATCGAGCGGGGCCTCAACATGAAAGAGGGCGGCGCGGTGTACGACTTCATCAGCGACCTGCAGGTGGGCATCGCCAACTTGGCCGACAGCCTGGCCGCCATGAAGAAGGTCGTCTTCGAGGACAAGGCCGTCACCCCCGCAGAGCTGTGGGAGGCCCTGCGGCACGACTTTGAGGGGCCGGTCTATGGGCATATCCGAGAGCTTCTGCAGGCCGCGCCCAAGTACGGCAACGACGACGACTACGTGGACCAGCTCATTGTAGACGCCTACAACGTCTACATCGACGAGATGAAGAAGTACCACAACACCCGCTATGGCCGGGGGCCCACCGGGGGCATTTACTACGCGGGCACCAGCTCCATCTCCGCAAACGTGCCCCAGGGCGCGGGCACCCTGGCCACCCCCGACGGCCGCAAAGCAGGCGAGCCCCTGGCCGAGGGCTGCTCCCCCAGCCACGCCGCCGACAAGAACGGCCCCACCGCCGTCTTCAAGAGCGTCTCGAAGCTGCCCACAGAGGAGATCACCGGCGGGGTGCTCTTAAACCAGAAGGTCACCCCCCAAATGCTGGAATCAGGGGAGAACCGCCAGAAGCTCATGCTGCTGCTGCGGGCCTTCTTCAACCGCCTCCACGGCTACCACGTGCAGTTTAACGTGGTGAGCCGGGAGACCCTTTTAGACGCCCAGGCCCACCCGGAGAAGCACTGGGACCTGATCGTGCGGGTGGCGGGCTACAGCGCGTTCTTTAACGTGCTGTCCAAAAAGACCCAGGACGACATCATCGCCCGCACCGAGCAGAGTTTATAAAGGAGGAACACCATGAAGCTTTTGATAGACAGCGCGGACATAGCCGCCATCAAGCATGCCTACGGCCTCTACCCCGTGGACGGCGTCACCACCAACCCCACCATCCTGAGGAAGGCGGGCCGCCCGCCCTATGAGGTGCTGAAAGAGATCCGGGCCTTCATCGGCAGAGACGAGTTCCACGTGCAGGCGGTCTCCCAAAATGCCGAGGGCATGGTGCAGGAGGCCAAACGCATCACGGCGGAGCTGGGGGAAGACACCTTCGTGAAGATACCCGCCGTGCCCCAGGGGCTAAAGGCCATAAGCATTTTGAGCGGCCAGGGCGTTTCGGTGACGGCCACGGCCATCTACACCCCCATGCAGGCCTTTCTGGCGGCGAAGGCTGGGGCCAAATACTGCGCGCCCTACGTGAACCGCATCGACAACCTGGGCGGCGACGGGGTCCAGGCCGCAAGGGACATCCACGATATCTTCCTGAAGAACGCGCTAAGCTGCCAGGTGCTGGCCGCCAGCTTCAAGAACAGCCGGCAGGTGCTGGAGCTGTGCAGGTACGGCCTGGGGGCCGCCACCGCCGCGCCGGATATCATAGAGGGCCTGATAAAAAACCCCGCCGTGGACGGGGCGGTGCGGGCCTTCACAGCGGACTTCGAGGCCCTTGCGGGGCCCGGCATGGACATGGAAAAAATATAGGCTGCGGCAAAGGGCGCCCTCTTGGGAAGCGGGGGCGCCCTTTTTGCATACTTTACCGAAAATGTACCCATATTTTCCTTGTTAAATAAAACAAATCCCGTGGGTTTTGTGGGGCAGAATCGGGAATAAAGGGAGAAATTGCGGAGCTTTGTGTGGAATTTGTAAATTTTTTGTGGATTTGCCGCGGGTTTTATGCTAGAATGGTGGGGTAAAAAAGACCCGCGTTTTCATTCAGAAAGGATGGCCATCATGAAGGAACAAACCGCTAAGTTTTTTTTCGGCCCGGACAACAACCTCCCTCCCCTGGGCATCGTCTCCCTGGAAGGGGCCTCTGAGCTTTCGGACAAGATAGAGGCCCATCTGGTGCGCTGGGCCCAGCAGGCAGGCCGCGACACCAAGACCTTCCGCATCCCCTGCGCCTGCCCCCGCTTCTCCTCCGGCGACGGCAAGGGGCTTATACAGAGCACCGTGCGGGGGTATGACCTGTTCTTTATTGTGGACGTGGGCAACTACAGCTGTACCTACAAGTTCTTCGGCAAGGAGAACCGCATGTCTCCGGACGACCATTTCCAGGACTTAAAGCGCCTCATTCAGGCCGTCAGCGGCAAGGCCCACCGCATCAGCGTCATCATGCCCCTGCTCTACGGCGGCCGGCAGCACCGGCGCAGCTACCGGGAGTCTTTGGACTGCGCCTTTGCCCTGCAGGAGCTGCAGAACATGGGGGTGCAGAACCTCGTCACCTTTGACGCCCACGACCCCCGGGTGCAGAACGCCGTGCCCCTCATGGGCTTTGACAGCCTGCGGCCCTCTTATCAGGTGCTGAAAAAAATGCTGCGCAGCTTCCCGGACCTTACGGTGGACCGGGACAGCTTCATGGTCATCAGCCCCGACGAAGGGGCCCTGGACCGGAACATGTTCTACGCCTCTGTAATGGGCGTGGAGATGGGCATGTTCTATAAGCGCCGGGACTACTCCCGCATGGTGGACGGCCGCAACCCCATCGTGGCCCACGAGTACCTGGGCTCTGACGTGCGGGGCAAGGACGTGTTCGTGGCCGACGACATCATCTCCTCCGGCGAATCCATGCTGGACATCGCCTATAACGTAAAGAAGCGCGGGGCAAGACGCTTCTTCGCCTTCGCCACTTACGCCATCTTCACAAACGGCCTGGAGACCTTTGACAAGGCCTACCAGGACGGCATCATCGACGGCGTCTTCGGCACGAACCTCACCTACCGCACCGAGGAGCTGAAAGCGAGAGACTGGTTCTACGAGGTGGACGTGTCCAAATACATTGCCTACTTCATCGCGGCCCTGCACCACGACATGTCCGCCGGGTCCCTTATCGACCCCCACGAGAAGATACGCGTGCTGCTGGAAAAGCGCCGGGAAGAGCAGGCAAAGCGCAAGGGCGCACAACTGGAGTTCTAGTTTCATATACTGCGAAGAAGCCGGTGCAGGGGCCCGCTCCTCTCACCGGCCTTCTATTTCGGCATCAAGGAGGGGCGTAGTATGTTTAAGACGCTAAGGGAAGATATCGACGCCGTAATGGAGCGGGACCCGGCGGCCCGCTCGAGAGCGGAGGTGTTCTTCCTCTACTCGGGCTTCAAGGCCGTGCGGGCCCACCGGCGGGCCAACTGGTTTTATAGGCACAACATGAAATTCATCGCCCGCTTCATTTCCCAGCGCTCCCGGAAAAAGACGGGCATCGAGATACACCCGGCGGCGAAAATAGGCCGGGGGCTCTTTATCGACCACGGCATGGGGGTGGTCATCGGCGAGACCACGGAGATCGGCGACAACTGCACCCTGTACCAGAACGTGACCCTGGGCGGCACCGGCAAGGACACCGGCAAGCGCCACCCTACCCTGGGCAACAACGTGCTCGTGGGGGCCGGGGCCAAGGTGCTGGGGCCCTTCACCGTGGGGGACAACGCCCGGGTGGCCGCCGGGGCCGTGGTGCTGGACGCCGTGCCCCCGGACGCCACCGCCGTGGGCGTGCCCGCCCGTGTGGTGCGTATCGGCGGGGAAAAGGTGGCAAACGCCGCAAGCCGGCAGTTAGACCAGATACACGTGGCCGACCCGGTATCTATGGAGCTGTGCCGCCTGCGCGGGGAGCTGGAGCGCCTGCAGGCGAAAGTGGAGAACCTGACGAAAGGATGAGAAAAGCATGGAACTGACAAATACCCTCACCATGAAGAAAGAGGCCTTTATCCCCCACGAGCCCGGCAAGGTGAAAATGTACACCTGCGGGCCCACGGTGTACCATTTTGCCCAGATAGGCAACTACCGCTCGTATATCATGGAGGACGTGCTGGAGAAGTTTCTGCGCCACGAGGGGTACGATGTGCAGCGGGTCATGAACATCACCGACGTGGGGCACCTTTCCTCTGACGCGGACACCGGGGAGGACAAGATGCTAAAGGGCGCAAAGCGCGAGCACAAGTCCGTCATGGAGATCGCGCAGTTTTATACGGACGCGTTCTTTAAGGACTGTGAGAAGCTCAACATCCGAAAGCCCGACACGGTGGTGCCCGCCACCACCCGCATCGGGGATTTCATCGAGATGGTGGAGACCCTTCTCAAAAAAGGCTACGCCTATGAGGCCGGGGGCAACGTGTACTTCGACACGGGGAAGCTCCCTAACTATTACGTCTTCGGCAACCAGAGCGGCGAGGATTTAGCCGTGGGCGTGCGGGACAGCGTGGACGCCGACGACAACAAGCGCAACAAGACGGACTTCGTGCTGTGGTTTACAAAGTCCAAGTTCGAGGACCAGGAGCTCAAGTGGGAGAGCCCCTGGGGCCTGGGGTACCCGGGCTGGCACATCGAGTGCTCGGCCATCAGCGTTAAAGAGCTGGGGGAGTACCT
The DNA here is from genome assembly GCA_947644325.1 of uncultured Clostridia bacterium. Taxonomy (GTDB): domain Bacteria; phylum Bacillota; class Clostridia; order Oscillospirales; family Acutalibacteraceae; genus Acutalibacter. The sequence goes on along the minus strand of CANRZD010000044.1, from coordinate 2,617 downwards.
GGACATCCACTGCGGCGGCATCGACAACGCCTTCCCCCACCACACAAACGAGATCGCCCAAAGCGAGGCCTACCTGGGCCACCCCTGGTGCAAGTACTGGTTCCACGTGCTGCATCTGGTAGACGCCGGGGGCAAGATGAGCAAGTCCAGAGGGGAGTTCATCACCGTCTCCCTCCTGGAGGAAAAGGGCTTTGATCCCCTTTCCTACCGGTTCTTCTGCCTGCAGTCCCACTACCGCAAGCCTCTCACCTTCTCCTTCGAGAGCCTGCAAAACGCCGCCCAGGCCTACCAGAAGCTCATTACCCGCATCGCGGCCCTGCCAAAGGACGGCGAGCCCGATAGGGAGGGGGCGAAGCCCTTTAGGGAGAAGTTCTCCCAGGCTTTGGGCAGCGATCTGAATACGTCCCTGGGCCTTACGGTGCTCTATGACATGCTGAAGTCAGACCTTTCCGGCCCCACCAAGCGGTGGCTGGCGGCTGACTTCGACCAGGTGCTGTCCCTGGACCTGCTGGAGGCCGCCGAGAAGGCCGCCCACAAGGGCGGGGAGGTGAGCGAAGCGGAAGCCGCCGAGATCGAAGCCCTCATAGAAAAGCGCGCCCAGGCCCGCAAAAACAAGGACTGGGCCGCCGCCGACGCCATCCGCGATGCGCTCAGCGCCCGGCGCGTGGTCATGAAAGACACGCCGGACGGGGTACAGTGGCACATCGAAAAGTAAAAAACCGAAATAGCTGCCCTGCAGGATGTAGTATAATGGCAAATGATTATGGTTTCCGTAACGCTAGGCGTATACGTGCAGGCCAGCCGGGACAGCGGCGAAAGGACTTCCCTGGAGATGGGCCGGATCTTAGGCAGTCTGAAAGTTTCCTCCAATCCTGTTCTGAAAATGTGTTCTGAATCCCTCTGAAAGTAAAAAAGAACCGCAGGGCTAACCAGCAAAAATGGCTTAACCATGCGGTTTTTTATGTCTTTACCATACAAAAAAGATGCCGCTTTTTTTCGCTCCTGGGTGCCGCCATTCGAACCCCTACTGACATTTTCAATCCTAGAAAGATATGCCTTTTTCGTCCCCGCATGACTCTTACATCTGCAACCGGGGCCCGTCCTCCGTTCCCTTTATGTCCATATCGCAAACAATTCCCAAATACTCATCCAGCCGCTGTTCCTCCAGGGCCGCGACCATCTCCGCAAAAGGCTGCAAGTCGTGGCGCGCCGCATAAGTGTCCAGCGCCTCGTAATACTCCAACCGGTTTTCTTTGGCGATGGACACGGGCAGGAAACCCGCCGCCATAAGCTGGTAGTTCATAATCATCCGGGAAGTCCGACCGTTGCCGTCAGGCAATACCACATTGAGACCCCGCAAGAAAACGATAGTTAATTTCTACTTTCTGCTTACGATCTCTGCCGGTTCCCTCTGCCTGATACACATAAATGCTATCTATCAGCTCCACCAGCATAGAACGGTTCAGCTCGGTTACGGTTTCATACTTACGTATGGTTTCCAAAAATTGATTGGTACTCTGGGTTTTCTTTTCCTCGGCCCTGATCCTTGCTTTCAGGTCCTCCCTCTTGTGGGTGAGTTCTTTCTGCTCGTTCTCATAAGCCGATGACATTTTCTCGAAGCGCTCGTCTGTAATCTTACCCAGGGCGTTCTGTTCATAGCGCTTTTGTCAAGGGTAAATTTATAAAATGCTGTATGATTTTCATAATTGTAGGTCATACAGCATTTTATTAAAGTCATCAACCATGCCAGAGATTTCTGAAAAGTGTAGCTATGCAGCAACGCCATAAAGTTAAGCACCCCCAAAGCCCCCTGCTATCGCGCAGAAAGATAAAACCAAGAGATCCGGTTTCCCGAGGAAACAGGTCTCTGGAAAGCCCGCCCCCGTTTTATTGGAAAGTATTTTCTGGAAAGCAGCATTGCGTGTTGAGAATAGTATAACAGGCAAATGTCCGCGAAATGTTACAGCGGACTACTTTTTTCAATGTATTTCCATTATAGAAAGCTGGCAAGGGGAAATCAAGGGGGAATTTATGAATTATAAAAAAAAGAAGTGTGCATATCAAATCATTCCCAAGCCATACTATGAACTATACAATGTATATGAGTGATGTAGTATGGCAAAAGTTGAGGATTGCCCCGGCTTTGAAACCTTTGGAGCAGACGTAAGGGCTGGACGGGAAGCACAGGGGATTTCCCGCAAAGCGTTAGCGGAAGAAGTGAATATCGCGCCCCGATACCTTGCCAGCATTGAGTTAGGGGAAGCGATACCCAGCATACCCGTGATACTGCAACTTGTGAAGATATGCCGCCTGCCAGCGGAACGCTATTTTAACCCCGGCCTTATCCGAGGGGACAGCGAACAGCGCAGACGCATAGACCACAAATTGCAGCTATGCCCGGAAAAGTATCTGCCTATTGTGGAAGCCACTCTGGACGGGGCAATCAACATGAAAGAGTAAAGGCCGCTTGATTGGAAAATCAGCGGTCTTTATTTTTATGCGCCGCCCGTTGATACGGGCATTTTTGCTGCTGTAAAACGCCTTATAGACGAGGGAAGAAGTTTCGTAGTTATCCCGACTTTTTGATTATCCCGACCATTTCCGGAAAAGCGGATAA
>CANRZD010000043.1 GCA_947644325.1 uncultured Clostridia bacterium | reverse complement strand
CATCTGGTAGAGCGCCACCTTGCCAAGGTGGAGGTAGCGAGTTCGAGCCTCGTCGTCCGCTCCAGGACGGAAAAAGACGCTTCTCAAATCAGGAGCGTCTTTTCCATAAAAATGGTGACATAGCCAAGTGGTAAGGCAAAGGTCTGCAAAACCTTCATTCCCCGGTTCAAATCCGGGTGTCACCTCCAAAAAGCGCTGTGGTGCAGACCATGGCGCTTTATTTTTTTCAGAGGAGTTGTTTTCTATGCCCATAAAAGAATGGGGCATCCCCACCCTGATAGAGGCCCCGGGGCCCATGGAGGCAGCCGGGCTGTGCAGGCGGCTGGGGTTTTCCTTTGTAGAGCTCAATATGAACCTGCCCCAGTACCAGCCCATTGAGCCCTCTGCGCTGCGGGAAGCGGGGGAAAAGTACGGGGTAGGGTTCACCATCCACCTGGATGAAAGGATGGACCTGTGCGATTTTAACCCCCGCGTGGCCGGCGCCTACCTGGACACCCTGCTGGAGACTATATCTGCCGCCCGCCGGCTGCAGATACCTATTCTGAACATGCACCTGCTCCAGGGGGTCTATTTCACCCTGCCGGGGGAAAAGATATACCTTTACGACATCTATAACGAGCATTTCCTGGGGCGGGTGAAAGAGGTCATCGCACGCTGCGAGGAGGCCGCCCAGGGGGAGCTCACCATCTGCATCGAAAGCACCGACGTCTTTACCCTGCCCTTCCTGCAGGAGGCCCTGGCGCTGTTTCTGGAGAGCCCCTTGTTCGGGCTGACCTTCGACATCGGCCACAACCACAGCGCCGGGGGCATAGACACGGCTTTTATCCTGGCGCACAAGGAGAAGCTGCGGCATTTCCACATCCACGACGCCCAGGGCAAAAAGAACCACCTTCCCTTGGGCACAGGGGAGGTGGACTTATCCTGGCATCTGGGTCTGGCCGCTGAGCAGAACTGCCGGGCGGTGCTGGAGGTCAAGACGGTCGCGGCCCTGGAGCAGTCTGCTGCCTGGCTAGCTGAGAGGTGTACCGCACCGAGGCCATAGCGTCCGGTCCGTAGAAGTCCGCGCCGATGCGGTCCGCGTACTCCTGGGTGAGCACCGCGCCACCTACCATGATTTTCACCCCCGGCGCCTGGGCCCGCAGCAGGGCGATGGTGTCCCTCATGGCGGCCACGGTGGTGGTCATCAGGGCGCTGAGGCCCACCAGCTGGGCCTTTTCCTTTTGCACGGCCTCCAGTACGGCTTCGGGAGGCACGTCCTTGCCCAGGTCGATGACCCGGAAGCCGTAGTTTTCCAGGAGCACCTTCACGATGTTTTTGCCGATGTCGTGCACGTCCCCCTTGACGGTGGCAATGACGATGGTAAGGCGGCTCTGCCCGGTTTCCTGCCCGCCCATATGGCCCTTTATCACTTCAAAGGCGGCTTTGGCGGCTTCGGCGCTCATGAGCAGCTGGGGCAGGAACAGGGTCTTTTCCTCGAACTTTTTTCCCACCCTGTCCAGGGCGGGCACGATCTCCCCGTCGATGAGCGCAAGGCCCGTCTGAGTCTGAAGCTGCTGCTCCGCGGCTTTGGCAGCGGCTTCCTTCAGGCCCTTTTCGATGGCTTCCCCCAGTGTGCAGCCAGCGCTCTCTGGGGCAGGGGCGGCGGGCTCCGGCTGGGCGTAGGCCTCGATATAGGCCATGCAGCTCTCATCAAAGCCGGAAAGGGCGCAGAAGGCCCGGTAGGCCCGCATGACAGACGCCGACTTGGGGTTCAATATAGCCGCGTCCAGGCCGTTTTCCAGGGCCATAAGGAAGAAGGCGGAGGTGATGTTGTCCCGCTGGGGCAGGCCGAAGGACACGTTGGAGATGCCTAAGGAGGTGCACACCCCCAGCTCCTTCTTGATGCGCCTCAATGCCTCCAGGGTGACAAGGGCCGCGTCCTGCCCGGCGCTGACGGCCATGGTCAGGGGGTCGATGATGATGTCCTCCGGGCCGATGCCGTAGGCGGCCGCCCCCTCTACAATGCGCTTTGCCGCCTGCACCCGGCCCTGAGCTGTCTCGGGGATGCCCTCCTCCGTAATGGTAAGGCCTACTACAACGCCGCCATATTTCTGCACCAGGGGGAAGATGGCGCTCATAGAGGATTCCTTGGCGGTGACGGAATTTATCAGGGGCTTGCCGTTATAGAGGCGCATGGCCCGGGCCATGGTCTCGGGGTCCGAGGTGTCGATCTGCAGGGGCAAGGGGGAGAGGGCCTGCAGCTCCTTTATGACGCGGCACATCATCTCCGGCTCGTCGATCTCCGGCAGGCCCACGTTTACGTCCAGCACATGGGCCCCGGCGTCCTGCTGGGCGATGCCCTCGCCCAGGATATAGGGCAGGTCCTTCTCCCGCAGGGCCTGCTTGAAGCGGGCCTTGCCGGTGGTATTGATGCGCCCCCCGATGCGCACCGGCGCGCCGCCCAACCCCACCGCCGGCATCCCCGAGCCCCCCACGGTGCGCTTTTCCTTGGGGATGGGGGGGCAGGGCAGGGGGGCGCACCGCTCCACTGTCCGCCGGATGTGCTCTGGGGTGGTGCCGCAGCAGCCGCCCACACAGCAGGCCCCACAGCGCACGATCTCCTCCATGGTTTGGGAAAACTCCTCCGAGCCCACGTCGAAATAGGTGCGGCCGTCCTTTTCCTTGGGCAGGCCCGCGTTGGGGTTTACAATCAGGGGCAGGGAGGTGTACCGGCGCAGCTCTTTTATGAGCTTTGCCATCTGCCGGGGGCCCAGGCCGCAGTTCATGCCCATGGCGGCGACGCCCAGGCCCTCCAGCACTGCGGCGGCGGCCTGCAGGGTGCCGCCTGTAAGGAGCTTTCCGTCCTCGTCAAAGGTCATGGTGACAAAGACGGGCAGGCTGCTGTTTTCCTTGGCGGCCAGCACGGCGGCTTTGGCCTCGTACAGGTCGTTCATGGTCTCGATTAGGATGCAGTCCGCAAGCCCCGCCCCGGCCCGCACCATTTGGGCAAAGGCGTCTACCGCCTCCTCAAAGGGCAGGTCGCCCACGGGCTCCAGCAGCTTGCCCGTGGGGCCGATGTCCAGGGCCACGGCGCCGCCGGTTTCACCCACGGCTTTGCGGGCAAGGCCCATGCCGGCAGAGATGACTTCCTCCAGGTTGACGCCGTTTTCCCGGCACTTGAAGGGGTTCGCCCCAAAGGTGTTGGCCTTGATGATATGGGCCCCCGCCTGCAGGTACGAGGCGTGTATGGCCTGTATTTCCTCGGGGCGGCGCAGGTTCCACAGCTCGGGGGCCTCGCCGGGGCGCAGGCCCCCCAACTGCAGTATGGTGCCCATGGCGCCGTCAAAAAAGAGCAGCTCTTTCTGAAGCTTTTGTAGGACAGGGTTCATGTTACATTCTCCTTTCGGAAGGGGCAGTCTTGGGCCGGGCAGGCCATGCACCGGTGGATGTGGCACCGGGCAGGGTCCGGCGAGAGCCCTATAACGGCTGTGATGGACTTAAAGGGCACCATAAGGTAGTTTTCCGTCAGGGCCACCCCCAGCTTTTTGGGGATTTCCAGGGCCCGGAAGAGGAACTCCTGGGCGGACAGGGGGAAGTCCCCGTAGCCGGGGCTGTAGCGGGGCCGCAGGTAGAGGCCCTTTTCTTTGGCGAAGGCTTCCAGCTCCTCCTGGGCCTTGTCGGCATAGGCCTCGATATAAGCGGCCGAGCAGGCCTGCAGCACCGGCACCAGGGGCATTTCCGTGATGGTGAAGCGCCGGATAAGGGCGTCCACCCCCGGGCCCAGGGTGCAGGCAAAGAGGAATGCCTTTTCGCACCCGGCCAGGTGCTTTGCAAGGCTCGGGCTTTCCAGGGTCGTGCCGCCCAGGGACACCTTGTTTTCCTCCACCCGGGCCTCTACCAGGCGGTAGGTGTGCCTGGGGCGGGCCGCAGCCTCTACCTCTTTTTGGGCCCGGGCGATGAACCCGTCCAGGGCTTCGTCGCTGCGGGGCGCGCCCAGGTAGCGGAGGATTTCCCCCTTATCCCACTCCATGGCTCTGTCCCCGCAGGATGTAGCTGAGGTTTTCCACGATCTTCCCGGCCACCTGGGGGCGGTTCATGGTGTAGATGTGGATATGCCGGATGCCGTTGGCGATCAGGTCCACGATCTGCTCGGTGGCGTAGGCGATGCCCGCCTGCTCCATGGCCTGGGGGTCGTCGCCGAACTTGTCGGTGATGGCCCTAAAGGGCGCGGGCATGCTGGCCCCGGAGAGCTCGCAGGAGCGCTTGATCTGCCTGCTGTTGAGGATAGGCATGATGCCCGGGATAATGGGCACCTGGATGCCCGCCGAAAGGGCCCGGTAGAGGAAATTATAAAAGACGTTGTTGTCAAAGAACATCTGGGTGGTGAGAAAGTCACAGCCGGCCTCCACCTTTTCCTTCAGGTGGTCGATGTCTTCCTTTTTGTGGGCGCACTCCACGTGGCCCTCGGGGTAGCAGGCCCCGCCGATGCAGAAGTCCCCCTGGGCCCGTATGTCCCGTATCAGGTCTACGGCATAGGTGTAGGGGCCGCCCTCTGTAAAGCCCTCGGGCTTGTCACCCCGTAGGGCCAGTATGTTTTCTATGCCGTTTTCCCGCAGCCTGTGCAGCTGCTCCCGCACCTGCTCCCGGGTGGAGTCGCAGCAGGTCAGGTGCGCTAAGACGGAGGCCCTGCAGTTTTGCTGGATGTAGGAAGCCACCTCCACGGTCTTTTTAGAGGTGCTGCCCCCGGCGCCGTAGGTGACGCTGATGAAATCCACCCCCAGCTTGTCGATGCTGTCCACAATATCAAAGATGCCCTTGAAGCGGTCCATCTTCCTGGGGGGAAATATCTCGCAGGAAAGGGTGACCTTGTCCTGCCTTAGTAGCTCTCGAATCTTCATATCCTTGCTTCCTTCTCTTTTGGTTTGCCGGTCTGACGGCATAATTATACCACGCCCCGGCATAGCTTGTAAAGAAGCCGGAAACGGAAAAGGGGGCGCGTATCTTGAAGCGGAGACTGGTATTCTGGGTGCTGTTCTGCGGGGCTCTGGCGCTTTTCGCCATGCAGACCCTGGAGGCCTTTGGCGTGGTGGCCTTCCACGCGGATTTTTTCGAGAAAAAGGGCACCATCGTGCTGGACGCGGGCCACGGCGGGGAGGACGGCGGCGCCGTGGGCGTAAACGGCCTTTTGGAAAAGGACGTGAACCTGGCCATTGCCCTGGAGCTGGAAAAATATTTGAAGCAGAACCATTTTGACGTCATCATGATCCGCGACACGGACAGCTCCGTGGGGGACCAGACCCTTAAAACTATTGCGGAGCGCAAGCGCTCTGACACAAAGAGCCGCCTGCGCACCGTAGAGGAGACCGGGGAGTGCATCCTCATCAGCATCCACCAGAACCATTTTTCACAGAGCAAGTACAGCGGCGCACAGGTGTTCTATTCGGGCAACCGGGAGGAGAGCGCCCTGCTGGCCGAGGCCATACGGCAGAATATCGTGGATTCCCTGCAGCCGGGGAACAAGCGGGAAAACAAGCAGGCCGAAAGCAGCATCTACCTGCTCTATAACTGCCATATGCCCGCGGTGCTGGTGGAGTGCGGGTTCCTGTCGAACCCGGAGGAGGCGGAGAAGCTGAGTAAAGAAAGCTACCAGAAGGACATGGCGGCGGCCATCTATAACGGGCTCATCGACTATTTACAGGGAAACCCCGGCATGGTATAATAAAGCCATAGAAACGGGAAAAGGAATGGGAAAGCCATGGCAAGCAAAAGCAAAGTCGTCTATCAGTGCACCCAGTGCGGTTTCGAGGCCCCCAAGTGGGCGGGGAAGTGCCCCTCCTGCGGGGAGTGGAACACCATGCTGGAAACGGTCAAGGAGCCGGAGAGCGGCCAGCGGGCGGCGGTGAGCCGGGCTGTGGGGGCTGTGTCCCGGCCTGTGCCCATAGGGGAGATCAGCACCACAGACGAGCACCGCTACCACACCGGGCTCTCAGAGCTGGATCGGGTGCTGGGCGGGGGGATCGTCAAGGGGTCCTTGGTGCTCATCGGCGGCGACCCGGGTATCGGCAAGTCCACCATCCTGCTGCAGATATGCGAGTACCTGGGGCAGAGCCTGCGGGTGCTGTATGTGTCCGGGGAGGAATCGGCCCGGCAGATCAAGCTGCGGGCCTCCCGGCTGGGGGTAAACAGCGAGAACCTTATGATCCTCACGGAGACGGACATCCAGTATGTGGTGGAGCAGATCCGCGCGGAAAAGCCAGACCTTGTGATGATCGACTCCATCCAGACCATGAACTACACAGAGCTTTCCTCCTCGCCAGGCAGCGTCACCCAGGTGCGGGAGTGCACCAACGTGATGATGCGCTGCGCCAAGGCCCTGGACATCCCGGTGATCATCGTGGGCCACGTGAACAAGGACGGCGCCATTGCCGGGCCCAAGGTACTGGAGCACGTGGTGGACGCGGTGCTGCTCTTTGAGGGCGACCGGCAGATGACCTACCGCATCCTGCGGGCGGTGAAGAACCGCTACGGCTCCACCAACGAAATCGGCGTCTTCGACATGGGCGAACACGGCTTGCAGCAGGTGGAGAACCCCTCTATGGCCATGCTCTCCGGCCGGCCGAAGGACGCCTCGGGCACCTGCGTCACGGCGGTGATGGAGGGCTCGCGGCCCCTGCTGGCGGAGATACAGGGGCTTGCCACCACCTCGGGCTTCGGCACGCCCCGGCGGCAGGCTTCCGGCTTTGACCACAACCGCATGGCGCTGATTCTGGCGGTGCTGGAAAAGCGGGCGGGGTTTTACTTTTCGAACTTAGACATCTACCTGAACGTGGTGGGCGGCCTGCGGCTGGACCAGCCTTCGGTGGACCTGGCTGTGGCCATGGCGCTGGTCTCCAGCCTGAAGGATACGCCCATACGGGAGGACACCGTGGTTTTCGGGGAGCTGGGCCTTGCCGGGGAGCTGCGGACCGTCAGCCATATTGAGCTGCGCATTGCGGAGGTGGCCCGGCTGGGCTTCACCCGGTGCATTCTGCCGTACCACGGGCTCAAGGGCCTCTCCAAGAGCCACTATGAGGGGCTGGAGGTCATCGGGGCCAGGAACATCCGCGAGGCCTTCCAGGCGGCCACGTGAGCAGAGGGAGGCCCGTGCTGGTTTCCGGGGAGTACCCGGAGCTGGCGGAGGGCCTGCGGCAAAGGGGCTTCTGCCCTGTTGAAACTTTGTTCGATTTTCGCTTGCCAGGCCCCATCGGCTTTCACCCGGACATGCAGGCCTGCGTTTTGCGGGAGGAAATTTTCGTGCTGCGGGGCGGCCCTCTGCGGGACAAGCTCACAGCCCTTGGCCTGACGGTAAAGGAAACAGATGCGTGTCCGCGGCCCGAATACCCCGGGGACGTGCTGTGCAATGGGTTCGTGTGGGGCCGCTGGCTTGTGGGAAATCCCAAAACCTTAGATGCCGGAATACAGCGGGCCGCAGCAGGTAAAGGGCTGGAGATGCTGCCGGTCCGGCAGGGATACGCGGCCTGCTCGGTGGCGCGGATAGGCAGCACGGCGGCGATAACGGCGGACATAGGCATGGCCCGGCGGCTGGAGGAACGGGGCTTTCAGGTGCTGCGTATCCGCCCGGGGTTCATTGAGCTGCCTGGGTATGCTACGGGTTTTATAGGCGGGTGCTGCGGCAAGCTGGCGCCAGATGTACTGGCGGTCTCCGGCCGGCTGGAGAGCCACCCGGACGGGCACCTGATGCGCGCCTTTATAGAAAGCCGGGGCGTCTCGGTTTTAGAGCTGACAAAAGGGCCCCTGGTGGATGTGGGCGGGTTTGTGGCTCTGTTTTGAAAAATTTGAAGAAAAAGGCCCCCAAAAGAGGGGGGTAAAAGAAAAACAGGAAATTATACAAAATTAGTATTTTGTATAATTTAGGGGAGGGTTTACTGGAAATGAGCTTCTCAATCAAGCTGGAAATGTCCGATCTGGTCCAGCAGTACGCCATGTATCTGCGCAATATCAAGGGCTTATCCGCTAAGACCGTGGACGAGTACTGCATGGACCTGCGCACGCTGTTCCGGTTCTTAAAAAGGAATTGGGGCCTGGAGCAGCCCGGCGTGCCGCTGGAGGAAATCTCGGTGCTGGATGTGGACCTGGAGTTTATCCGCAAAATCAAGACCTACGATCTGTTCGAATTTATGAACTTCGTGGCCGACGAGCGCAACAACATGAGCTCTACCCGGCAGCGGAAGTCTTCCTCGCTGAAGTCCTTTTTCAAGTACCTGACCGTGCACGAAAAGCTGCTGGCAGAAAACCCCACGGAAAACCTGACGCCGCCCAAAAAGAAAAAGGCGCTCCCCCACTTTCTTTCTCTCGAACAAAGTATCGAACTGCTTCAGGCGGTGGAGGGCCCGGACGCCGAACGGGACCAATGCATTCTGACGCTCTTTCTCAACTGCGGCATGCGGCTCTCTGAGCTGGTGTCCATCAACATCTCCGACGTGCTCTACAACAACTCTACCCTGCGCATACTGGGCAAGGGCAACAAAGAGCGCATCGTCTACCTGAACCAGGCCTGCCTGGACGCCATCAACAGCTACCTGGAGGTGCGCCCCAAGGACGGGGTCATCGACCGCAGCGCCCTGTTCCTCAGCAACCGCAAGACGCGTATCAGCCCCAAGACCGTGCAGGCCATGGTGAAAAAGTACCTGGACAAGATCGGCCTCAGCGGCCCGGGCTACTCGGTGCACAAGCTGCGCCACACGGCGGCCACCCTCATGTACCGCTACGGCGACGTGGACATCCGGGTCCTCCAGGACATCCTGGGCCACGCCAACCTTGGCACCACGGAAATTTACACCCACACCTCCAGCAATCAGATGGAAAGCGCTATCAACGCAAACCCCCTGGCCCATGTGACTGTGAAACCCCCAAAAAAGAAAGACGAAGAAAACGGCGAATAAAAAAGGCTTGCCGCCCTGCTTTTACCAGGCGGCAAGCCTTGATTTTCGTTATTTCCGGGCTTTCTCCAGGGCCAGCCGTATATCCTCCAGCGAGAGCCCGCGTTCCTTTGCCAGGGCGGCCACGTCGTCGTACTCCGGCTTTTCCCGCTGCACGCCCCACCCGGCAGAACGCTTGACACGCACCGGGCCGTATGCGGTCTCCACCGTCTCCTGAGAGCGCTCCAGCGTGTACCGGCTGCACTCCGATTCCCGCACGCCCAAGGTCGTGGTGTGGGCAAACAGCAGCCTTACCATGGCCTCCCGATCGTCCATGCGGCACATACACGTCAGCAGCACGCCGGGGCGGTTCTTTTTCATGCCTGCGGGCAGGGTGTAAACGTCCAGGGCCCCGGCCTCCAGCAGGCGCTCCATGGCAAAGCCCAGGGCCTCGGGGGTCATGTCGTCCAGGTTGCAGCAGAGCTCCGCCACACTGTCCCGGCCGTCGGGGGTCTCGCCCATAAGGGCCCGCAGGCCGTTCATGGCTTCAAAGTCCTTCTTGCCCATGCCGTAGCCGATCTTCTCCACCTTCATCACCGGGCTGGGGCCGAAGGAGCCCGCAAAGTGCTTTAAGAGCGCCGCGCCCGTGGGGGTGCACAACTCCCCCTGCACCGCGCCGCCATAGGTGGGCACGCCCTGCAGAATGTGCGCGGTAGCCGGGGCGGGTACCGGCAGGATGCCGTGGGCACAGTGCACATGCCCGCTGCCCACGTGTATGGGCGAGCAGACCACCCGGTCCGGGGCCAGCTCTGCCATGAGCATGCACACGGCCACCACGTCGGCCACGGCGTCCAGGGTGCCCACCTCGTGGAAATGGATTTCCGTCACCGGCACCCCGTGGGCGTGGCTCTCGGCCTGGGCGATCAGGTTATACACGGCCAGGGCGTCGACGCGGACCTTTTCGGGTATGTCAAGATGGGACAGGATGTGCTCGATGTCGTGCAGCCCGGCGTGGGAATGGGAATGGCTGTGACCGTGGCTGTGTTCATGGCCGTGCTCGTGAGAATGCCCGTGGCTATGGCTGTGCTCATGTTCATGGTCATGGGTGTGTTCATGGGAGCGCTCGTGCCCGTGCATGTGCATGTGGGCGTGGGCCGCGTCCAGGCTTTCTTCCTCCTGGCCGTTGATGCGCACCGTCACATGGGTGCCTGTGATGCCGCATTTCACAGAGGGCGCAGCAGAGACAGTGACCCCCGGCAGCCCCAGGCCGTTAAGCCGCTGTAAGAAGCCCTCCGGGTCCGGGTGAAGCTCCAGCAGGGCCGCGGTGAGCATATCCCCGGCGGCACCCATATTGCACTCTAAGTATAAGGTTTTCATACGTATCCTTCCTTTTCTTTTTAGATTATACCGGCGGGTGGTTTATCATACTGGCCAGATACCCCGCCCCAAAGCCGTTGTCGATGTTCGCCACGCTGACGCCGCTGGCGCAGGAATTGAGCATGGACAAGAGCGCCGCCAGCCCACCGAAGGCCGCGCCGTACCCCACGCTGGTGGGCACGGCGATCACAGGGCAGTCGGCCAGACCCCCCATGACGCTGGCCAGGGCCCCCTCCATGCCCGCAATGGCCACAATGACCCGGGCGCTCATAATCTCCTCCAAATGGGAAAGCGTGCGGTGCAGCCCGGCCACGCCCACGTCGTACAGGCGCACTACCTCATTGCCCAGTACTTCAGCGGTCAGGGCGGCTTCTTCGGCCACGGGCATGTCGCTGGTGCCGCCGGTGGCTATGACGATCTTCCCCGCGCCGGTGGGGGCCGGCATGTCCCCTACGATCCCCACCCGGCCTATCTCGTGGTAAGAGAGGGGCAGGGCCTCCCCCACCACCTGGGCCGCTTCCTGGGTCATGCGGGTGATGAGCACGGCCTTTTCCCCGTCTGCCCGCATAGACGCCGCAATGTCCCGTATCTGCTCCGGGGTCTTCCCCGCGCCGTAAATGACCTCTGCGGCCCCTTGGCGCAGGCCCCGGTGCCGGTCAATCTTGGCAAAGCCCATATCCCGGAAGGGCTCCATTTTCAGCGCCAGCACGGCCTCCTCAACAGAGCACCCGCCGCTTTTCACCTGTTCCAGTATCCGGCGCACTTCCTGCTGGTCCATACGCTCTCCTCCTTTTTATCGTCCCTGCAAGTCCAGCAGGACCGGCGCAAAGTACGGCCCCACTGCCTTTTGTATCTCCTCCCGGCGGCGCAGGGCTTCTTCCATCTGAGAGACAGGCAGCTGCAGCCGCCCCGCCCCGTGGAAGACCCGCACCCGGAAGTCCGTGAAGCCCAGGGCAAAGAGCGCGTCCTCGGCCCGCTCTATCCGGCCCAGGGTGTCTTCGTCCAGCCCTTGGCCCGTGGGCACCCGGGTGGCAAGGCAGGCGTAGGCGGGCTTGTCCCAGGTGAAAAGCCCCGCTTCTTTGGAGCGCCTGCGAACCTCATCCTTTGTGAGCCCGCACTCCCGCAGGGGCGAGCGCACAGAAAGCTCTTTAAGGGCCCGCATGCCGGGGCGGTCCCCCGCGTCGTCGGAGGCGTTGGTGCCGTCTATGAGCAGGGTATAGCCGTCCTCCAGGGCCCTTTGGCGCAGGGCCCCAAAGAGCGCCCCCTTGCAGAAATAGCAGCGATCCTTGGGGTTTTCCCGCACAGAGGGTACAGACAGGATGTCCAGTTCTATGACCTTCAGATCCACCCCCAGCTGATTGCACAGCCTTTGAGCGTCCTCCAGCTCAAAGGCGGGCTGGAAGGCCGTTTTGACAAAATAGGGCTGCGCCTGTGCCCCTAACTTATGGGCCTCATGCAGCAAATAGGCGGAGTCCACCCCGCCGGAAAAGCCCAGGGCCGCCTTGGGCGCCTGCGCGAAAAACTCCCGCAGTTCCATCTTCCTCCTCCTTTATCCCGGCAAAAAGCAACAGAAACAAACCCGGCGCCGCTTCGGCGGCTAGCCGGACCTGCTTCTGCTTCCTGCAAAATTCTTATTATAATATATACCCTAAAGGGGGCTTTAAGTCAAGGGGAAATCGCAAAATTTTTTCTTTGCGGTTTTCCCCGGGACGTGGTATACTAGATGAAGCTGAAAACCGGGAAAGGGGCCTCTTCATGCGAAAGCTGACCGCAGGAATTCTGGCGCACGTGGACGCGGGAAAAACCACATTGTCTGAAGCTCTGCTCTATTTGGGCGGGGCTTTGCGCACTTTGGGCCGGGTAGACCACGCCGACGCCTTTTTGGATACCCATGAGCTGGAGCGGGAGCGGGGCATCACCATCTTCTCCAAGCAGGCGGTGCTGCCCCTGCCGGAGGTGGAGATCACCCTGCTGGACACCCCCGGCCACGTGGATTTCTCCGCCGAGGCCGAGCGCACCCTGCAGGTGCTGGACTGCGCCATCTTAGTCATCTCCGCCCCGGACGGCCCACAGGGCCACACCCTGACCCTGTGGCGGCTGCTGGAAAAGCACCGCATCCCGGTCTTTCTTTTCCTCAACAAAATGGACCAGCCCGTAGAGCGGGGCCCCCTGATGGAAAAGCTCAGGCGCACCCTTTCTGACTCCCTTATAGACTTTACGTCCTTCGGTCAGGACAGCTTCTGGGAGGAAGCCGCCCTAGGCGACGAACAGGCCCTGGGCGAGTACCTGGAGTCCGGGGCCCTTTCCGATAAGACCCTGCGCAGGCTCATAGCAGAGCGGCGGTGCTTCCCCTGCTTTTTCGGCGCGGCCCTGAAGACCCAGGGGGTGCGGGAGCTTC
This sequence comes from uncultured Clostridia bacterium, assembly GCA_947644325.1. Classification (GTDB taxonomy): domain Bacteria; phylum Bacillota; class Clostridia; order Oscillospirales; family Acutalibacteraceae; genus Acutalibacter. Next base: position 4,963 of record CANRZD010000043.1, on the reverse strand, counting down.
TTGAGGGGCTCTCCCGCTTTGGCCCCCGGCCGGTTTGGGGGGAGGAATTCTCCGCCCGGGTGTTCAAAATCAGCCGGGACAGCCAGGGGGCCCGGCTTACCCACCTGAAGGTGACCGGCGGGGAGCTGCAGGTGAAGTCCACCCTGCCCATGTCCGGCAAAGAGGAGAAGATCGACCAGCTGCGCATTTACTCCGGGGCCAAGTACAGCGCGGTAACAGCCGTGGGCCCTGGCACCGTGTGCGCGGCCGTGGGGCTTTCCTCCACCTACCCGGGCCAGCCCTTAGGCAAAGAAGGCCCCTGGGCCGCCCCGGTGCTGGAGCCCGCGCTCACCTACCAGCTTTTGCTGCCGGAGGGCGCCGACCCCCACGCGGTGCTGCCGAAACTTTCCCAGCTGGCGGAGGAGGACCCCCAGCTGCACCTGGAGTGGAACGGGCATTTGGGAGAGATACACCTGCGCCTGATGGGCCGGGTGCAGGCGGAAATTCTAAAGCGGGTCATCGGGGACCGCTTCGGCCTTGCGGTAGATTTCGGCCCCGGGCACGTGGTCTACCGGGAGACCATTCTGGGCCCGGTGGAGGGCGTGGGGCATTTCGAGCCCTTGCGGCACTACGCGGAGGTGCACCTGCTGCTGGAGCCCCTGCCCCGGGGCAGCGGGCTGGTGTTCGGCACCGCCTGCTCAGAGGACCGGCTGGACCGGAACTGGCAGCGGCTGGTGCTCACCCATCTGGCGGAAAAGACCCACAAGGGCGTGCTCACCGGCTCGGCTATCACAGATATGAAGATTACCCTGGTGGCTGGCAGGGCCCACGAGAAGCACACCGAGGGCGGGGATTTCCGCCAGGCCACCTACCGGGCCGTGCGCCACGGCCTCATGAAGGCTCAGAGCCTTCTGCTGGAGCCCTGGTACGCCCTGCGCCTGGAGCTGCCCTCCGTAAGCCTTGGCCGGGCCCTGACGGACCTGCAGCGTATGGGCGGCGAGAACGACCCCCCGGAGGCCGTGGGGGATGAAGTGGTCCTTTCGGCCCGGGCGCCTGTGAAGGCCTTTGGCGACTACGCCCTGGAGGTGGCCGCCTACACCAAGGGCCGCGGGCGGGTCTCTTGCACGCTGGGGGGCTACCGGCCCTGCGCGGAGCAGGAAAAAATCGTGGCAGAAATGGCCTACGACCCCGAGGCGGACACAGATGACCCGCCGGGCTCTGTGTTCTGCGCCCACGGGGCGGGCTACCCGGTGCCCTGGCAGGAAGTGGAAAAGCATATGCACCTGCCGGCCCTCTCCCAGCCCCCCCCCCCCCGGGAAGAAGAGCCGGAGCCCTCCCCTGCCCCCTGGAGGGCGGCCCCCCCTGCCAGGGGGCTGGCATTGGATAACGAGCTGCAGGCCATCTTTGAAAAGACCTACGGGTCTGTAAAGCCCCGGGCCTTTCAGCCCCCGCCCAGGCCCGCTGCGGAACTGTCCCGGGATAAGGTAGAGGTGCCGGTGCCCAGCCTGGAGCCCGAGTACCTGCTGGTGGACGGCTACAACATGATCTTCGCCTGGGAGGACTTGAACGCCGTGGCAAAGGAAAACCTGGACGCCGCCCGTTGGCTTTTGATAGACATTTTGAGCAACTACCAGGGCTTCTGCGGCAAGCGGGTGATTCTGGTCTTTGACGCCTACAAGGTGCCCGGGGGCACGGGCTCGGTGGAAAAGTACCACAACATCCACGTGGTGTACACCAAGGAGGCCGAGACCGCCGACGCCTACATCGAGAAGGCCAGCTACAAGCTCTCCCGGGAACACCGGCGGGTGCGGGTGGCCACGGCGGACTTTGCGGAGCAGCTCATCATCCTGGGGCACGGGGCCCTGCGGGTGTCGGCCCAAGAGCTGCGGGAGGAGGTCGAGCGTACCCAGGGGGAGATCACCCGCATCATCTCTGAAAACCGCATAGCCCCCAGGGGCGGCGCCATGCGGGCCGCCATGGAAAAAGCCATGAAAGACAAATAAAGCAGCGCCTGCCTCTTTATGGGGGCGGGCGCTTTTATGTTACTTTTCTTTATTCTTTTCTCTCCAGGGAGGCAAAATAGGCCCAGTTGTGGGCCACGAACGGGGAATCGGGCTTAAAGCGCGCGGCCTGTTCGTTATAGGCTTTGGCTTTTTCCAGGTCTCCCTTATGGCTTTCGCACACGCACAGCTGGATATTGGGCAGAAAGCCGTAGGCGTCCGGCAGCACGAAGCCGCCCCGGCCGTCCTGCCTTTCACAGGAAAGGGCCCGCCGGTACCAGTAGGCGGCCCAGTCCCAGGCCTGCCGGTCCAGGAAATGCTGGCCGATGTCGCAGCAGACCTCCGCCCGGGGCAGGTCGTAGCAGAAGCTTCTGAAAAGTGATGTCAGGGCGTCTCCCTCACGGCCCAGGCCGTAGAGGCAGTAGGCACAGTGGCGGCAGGCGTCTATCTGGTTTTCCACCCAGCCTCCCCCCTGCCTCAGGTATTTTTCCAGCACCTCCAGGGCCTCCCGGTACTGGCGGTGGTAGTAGAGCTCCCGGCCGTAGTAGAACTGCTGGCGGGGCTCCAGCTTCTCCCCTTTTTTCAGCAGGCCCTGGAAGATGCGCAGGTTCCGATCCGGGTCTGCGGGGTGCAGCTTCCAGTGGGTCACCGGGCAGTCGGCGTAAAGGCGGCTGCCCCGGGTCTCGATGACCTCGTGCACCGGGCCCTTCCAGCGCATGCCCCTGTGGTTCTTTACCAGCCGCTCCCGGTAATAGGAAAAGGTCACCTGCCCTGTTTCGTCAAAGCCCACGTGGTAAGGCATCATCACCACGTCGGTCTCCGGCGTCAGGGCCTTTTTCAGCTCCCGGAACTTCTCTCGGGCGGAGTCCATCAGCACATCGTCCGCGTCCAGCCACATGCAGTAATCGCAGGCGGCCTTCTCGAAGGAAAAGTTCCGGGCGGCGGCAAAGTCGTCTATCCAGGGGAAGTCGAAAAGCTTCTCTGTGTACCGGGCCGCGATCTCCTTGGTGCGGTCCTGAGAGCCCGTGTCCACCACTATGATCTCATCCACCAGCCCCTTTACCGAATCCAAACAGCGGCCCAGAACGTCCTCTTCGTCCCGGACGATCATGCACAAGCTGACCGTGATCAAATCCATCCCTCCTCTGTTCAAAGGGAAAAGCCCCCACGCCTGGGGCATGGAGGCTTCCCCGCTGTTTGCGGCCGGTTACGTCGTGGGGCCGGTAGGCCCGGTGGGGCCAGTGGGGCCTTGGGGTATGGTCAGGTTCAAAACAAAGCTTGTGCCCGTTCTCGTAATGGTGGCTGCAGCCGCGCTGCCCGGCGCCCCTGTAGTCACTGTGCCGATGGACAAAGACGGAGCCGGGCCGGTCGCACCTGTAGGGCCGGTTGCGCCGTCCGCACCCGTAGCGCCAGTGGGGCCTGCGGGGCCGGTGGCACCGTCTGCGCCTGGGGCGCCGGCGGGGCCTGAGGGGCCAGTAGCACCGTTCGGGCCTGTAGCGCCAACTGGGCCTGTGGGGCCTGTGGCACCGTCCGCACCCGTAGCGCCAGTGGGGCCTGCGGGGCCGGTAGCACCATCTGCGCCCGTAGCGCCGGTAGGCCCAGTGGGGCCAGTGGCACCGTCCGCACCCGTAGCGCCGGTGGGGCCTGCGGGGCCGGTGGCACCGTCTGCGCCTGGGACGCCGGCAGCGCCGTCGGCACCAGTAGCGCCACGGGGGCCGGTGGGCCCGGTTGCGCCATTTGCGCCAATGGGGCCCGTAGGGCCGGTGATGCCGTTAGCGCCGGTGGGCCCGGTGGGGCCGATAAGCCCTGTAGCGCCCGTAGGGCCCGTGGGCCCAGTGGGGCCGGTGGTGCCCGTCGCGCCAGTAGGGCCTGTGGGGCCGGTAACCCCCGAGGGGCCCGTGGGCCGGGGCGGCCAGGGCATCGGCGGAGGGCAGCAGGGGGGCGGGCAGCCGCCGCAGGGGTCTGCCTGAGAGCCTGAATATCGATTCATATTCACGCTTAACTTACCTCCTGAAACAAAGTGCCCCCGCGTCTCCTGCCGGAGGCGCAGGGGCCATTCCCATTCTATGCGGGCGGGGCCGAAAGGTGCAGGCGTTATTTTTTATCCGAAGGGCCGCTCTCCGGTCATGGCGGCAAGGTCCCCTTCCTTGAAGTTTTCAATCAGCTCCCGGGCAAGGCCCGCGGCCTGGTCGTAGAGGGTAAAAAAGTCTCGGTTATCCCCCTCCGGGCCCCAGGGCTCCCCCTGGGTGTTGGCGTAGTCGATGCCCTGGGCCTCTGTCAGGGGCACGATGTGGGAGGTGATGGTGTGGGGCCTGCCCCGCTCCAGCAAATCGAAAAGGCGGTGCTTGAGGCCCGTGCGGTCGGTGATAAGGGCGAACACGAAGTGGGCGTCCTTCGTGGCCTGCAGCAGCTCTTTTTCGGGTATGTCGGCCTTATAGACCTCCCACAGCACATGGCGGTACAGCCGGGCGATGCCCCGCTGCACCCCTTCGTTTTTGGGGAACAGGTGCTTGAGGGCGATCTCAGAGGGCAGCTTCCTCGTCTCCCGGCGGAGGATGATGGCGTCCAGGGCCGACTCGATCTCCCCGTGCATGGTGCCGGGAGTCTCGCTGGGACGCTCTGCGGCCAGCTTCTCGGCCAGGGCGTTCACATAGGGGTGGGCGGTGGAATCCAAAGCGTAGTGGCACAGAAAGCCCTGCACATAGCAGCGGTAAAGGGCGTCTGTGTGCTTTTTGAGGAAACCCCGCATGGCTGAAAGGGTCAGGGAGGGCTGGGTGCTGTGCAGCTGGTTGCCGTAGGTCTTCAGGCCCTCCTCCCCCTTTCCCAGGCCGATAAAGCGCTGGTAGTGGTGGCAAAAGAGGAAATCCGGCCCCTGGGCCCCCCAGAAATAGGCGTCCGGGCAAAAGTCCTCCGTCTCCGGCAGAAGCTTTGCCAGCTCCGTCAGCAGCTCCATTAGATCCCCGTCGTCCGCTACGGTGAAGCCC
>CANRZD010000042.1 GCA_947644325.1 uncultured Clostridia bacterium | reverse complement strand
GCCCAATACGGGCTTGCGGCCCCGTGAGAGAAAAGGTATAATAGCAGATAGAGGGCCGGTTCCTATACTATAGCGCATATGCGAGAAAAAATCAAGGAGGGAAGCAGGCTATGAAATTTACAAAGGGCTATTGGCTGAACCTGCCGGGGGTGGAGAACGCCGACTGCGTGCAGATCAGAGAAGTAAAGGTGCGGGAGAAGGAAGTCTATCTCTACGCGGTGCCCTACGCGGAGGACCAGCGGGCCATGGGCGGGCCGGTCTTAGAGCTGTTTATCTCCTCCCCCCGGCGGGACATCCTGCGGATACAGGCCTTCCACTTTATGGGCAGCGCCAAAAAGGAGCCCCGGTTCGAGCTTCTGGAAGAAGATGTGCCCCTGGACGTGCAGCAAAACAAAAAGGGCCTTACCATACAGAGCGGGAAGACAAGGCTCAGTATCACCCTGAACCCGGCCTCCTTCGTGTTCTCCCACGACGGGCGGTATCTCACCCGCATCGGCGACCGCTTCGGCCACGCCATGATAAGCGCCATGAAGACCCCGGAGGGCCCCTTCATGCGGGTGCAGTTCGATTTGGGCGTGGGCGAGCGCATCTACGGCCTGGGGGAGCGCTTCACCCCCTTTGTGAAAAACGGCCAGGCGGTGGACATGTGGAACGAGGACGGCGGCACCTCCTCTGAGATCGCCTATAAGAACATCCCCTTTTATCTCAGCAACAACAGCTACGGCGTGCTGGTGAACTCCAGCGGCAGGGTCTCCTACGAGGTCTGCTCAGAGGCCGTCACCCGCATGCAGTTCTCCCTGCCGGGGGAGAAAATCGACTTCATGGTAGTGGGAGGCCGCGGGGGCAAGCAGGTGCTTTCGAACTACACGGCCCTCACCGGCCGCCCGGCCCTGCCCCCGGCCTGGAGCTTCGGGCTGTGGCTTACCACCTCCTTCACCACCAGCTACGACGAGGAAACGGTCATGAGCTTTGTAGACGGCATGGCCCAGCGGAACATCCCCCTGCACGTCTTCCACTTCGACTGCTACTGGATGAAGGAAAACGAGTGGTGCAGCTTCCAGTGGGACGAGGGCATGTTTGAGGACGCCCCGGCCATGCTCAGGCGCATGAAGGAGGAAAAGGGCCTGAAGATCTGCGTGTGGATCAACCCCTACATCGCCCAGAAGTCCCCGCTCTTTAAGGAGGGCATGGAAAAGGGCTATCTCTTAAAGCGGGAAAACGGCGACGTGTGGCAGTGGGACCTTTGGCAGGCGGGCATGGGCTTAGTGGACTTCACAAACCCGGCGGCCTGCCGGTGGTACCGGGAAAAGCTGCGGGCGCTTTTAGACATGGGCGTAGACTGCTTCAAGACCGACTTCGGCGAGCGCATCCCCACAGACGTCAAATATTTTGACGGCAGCGACCCGGAGCTCATGCATAACTACTACACCTACTTATACAATAAATGCGTCTTCGAGCTTTTGGAGGAAGTAAAGGGGAAGGGGCAGGCCTGCCTCTTTGCCCGCAGCGCCACGGTGGGCGGGCAGAAGTTCCCGGTGCACTGGGGCGGCGACTGCACCTCCAACTACCTTTCCATGTGGGAATCCCTGCGGGCGGGGCTCTCTTTGTGCCTGTCCGGCTTCGGCTTCTGGAGCCATGACATCAGCGGCTTTGAGGGCACGGCCCCGGCGGGGGTCTACAAAAGATGGGCGGCCTTCGGGCTCCTCTCCACCCACTCGCGGCTGCATGGCAGCCAGTCCTACCGGGTGCCCTGGCTCTTTGGGGAGGAGGCCGTGGACGTGCTGCGCAGGTTCACAAACCTAAAGTGCACCCTGATGCCCTACCTCTATTCCGCCGCCGTAGAGACCCATAAAACCGGCGTGCCCTCTATGCGGGCCATGATGCTGGAGTTCCCGGCGGACATCGCCTGCTATGACCTGGACCGCCAGTACATGCTGGGGGAGAGCCTGCTTGTGGCCCCGGTGTTTACCGATTCCGGGGACGTGAACTACTACCTGCCCGAGGGCGCCTGGACGGGCCTTCTGGACAACCGCACCGTAGAGGGCGGGCGGTGGCTCCATGAGATACACGACTACATGAGCCTGCCGCTGATGGTGCGCCCCAACACCCTGCTGCCCATAGGCGCCGACGAGCAGAACGTGGAGTACGACTACGGCAAGGGGCTGAGCCTGCACCTGTTCCAGCTGGGCAGCTGCGCCCGGGCAAGCGTCAAGGACATGCACGGCAAAGACATGCTGGACGCCGTGGCCAGAAAGGATGGGAACGAGATCACTGTCTCCTTCAGCGGCCGGGCGGAGGACCTGTCTATCGTGCTGCGCGGGGTGGAGAAGGTAGAAAACCTCACCGGCGCCCGGGCCGAGCCCACAGCCCTGGGCCTGCGCCTTTGGGCGGAGCCGGGGCTTTCCGACATACGCTTTACCCTGTAATTGATCTTACATAGAAAAGATCTTACATAAAAAAGAAGCCCGGCTTCCTGGGTGGGAGGCCGGGCTTCTTTTCTGCGTTTTTTCAGGATTTGTCCTTGGGCTTTGCCACCAGGGCCGCCACGTATCCGAAGAAGATGGCCGCCGCCGTGCCCGCGGCCCCGGCGGTGAGCCCCCCGGTAAAGGCCCCTAAAAAGCCCTTTTCCGAAACGGCCTCCCGCACGCCCTCTGACAGGGCCCACCCGAAGCCGCACAGGGGCACCGTGGCCCCGCACCCGGCAAAGTCCACAATGGAGCCGTAGATACCCAGGGCCCCCAGCAGCACCCCCACCGTCACGAACATGACCATGATCCTGGCGGGCGTGAGCTTTGTAAGGTCAATGAGCAGCTGGCCGATCACGCAGATCAGCCCCCCTACCCAAAAGGCATGGATGTATTCCATGGTTTCCCCCTCTTTCTTTTGGTTTCCTGCCCCTAGTCTTTTCCAAAACGCCCCGGACTATACGCCTTTCTTACACGCCTCCTTGGGGATGACCTTGCACTTGCCCCCGGGGCAGGCGGTCATGATGAACACCTGGGAAAGGGCGAGCCCCGCGTTTTTGGCCTGCTCCCGGGCCCAGGCGGGGGTCTTGCCCACCAGCTCCAGAGAGTGGAAGGAAAGCTTCCCGTCGCTTACTACCACCACTTCCAGGGCGGCCGGGTCCACCTTTACCCCCGCCTGCTTGGGGGTCAGGCTGTCGTTTTTGGATTTTTTCAAAAGGCTCATGGTGCCGTTTGTCTCCACGATGGCGTACTCCACGTCCTCCAGAGAGAAGCACCCGTTCTGGCGCATTTCCTCGAAAAGGTCCTCGGTGCTCATGCGCAGGCGGCGCAACTGGCCCTGCAGCACCCGCCCCTTTTCTATGACCACCATGGGCTTTCCGCACACCAGCTTGCGGAAGGGCCCGCTCTTGAGCATCAGCAGGGCCACCACGATCTCGCAGAGCACTAAGGCCCCCATGGGGATGAGCCCGTTCCACAGGGGGTCGTCGTGCTGCTGTATGGGCATGACGGCCAGCTCGGAAATCAGCAGCGTCACCACCAGCTCAGAAGTCTGCAGCTGGCTTATCTGCCGCTTGCCCATAATGCGCACGCTCAAAAGAATGGCCCCATACATGACGATGGTGCGCCATAAGGATGTAAGCATGGAAAAACCTCTTTTCTCAGAAAAGTTCGTTTCCCTTAGTATGGCCTTCTGAGGCCGGTTTATGGGCTTCTTTCCCTGTATAATTTTCCTTTTTTCCGGCTACACTAGGGAAAAAGGGAGGCAGAGGAATGGAAAAGGTATCCGCTTCACTGGAAGAAAACAAGAAATACCTGCAGGGGGAGTTTCAGAACTCCATGGACTTCATGATGCGGGAGCTGGAGCTTTCGGGCACGGGGGCGGCGCTTTTCGCCCTGGACGGCCTGGTAAGCAAGCAGACCATCACCCTGAGCATCTTAAACCCTTTGATGGGCGCGCCCATCCTGGCCGGGGACGGGGAAGCGAAGATGAAGTTCGTGGAAAAGAGCGTCTTAGGCTCTGTAGAGCAGAAGCGGGAGGACCGAATGGAGCAGATCCTTCTGCTGCTCATGAGCGGCTTCGCGGTGCTCTTTATAGACGGCTGCCCGGAAGGGATGGTCTTCGGGGTCCAGGGCTTTGAGAGCCGGGGGCCCGAGGAGCCCCAGAACGAGGTCATGCAGCGGGGGGCAAAGGACGGCTTCACCGAAAGCTACCAGAACAACATGGCCATGATACGCCGCCGCATGAAGACCACCGCCCTGAAATTCGAGAAGGCCCAGGTGGGCGGGCAGAGCCACACGCCCCTGGCCATCTGCTATTTAGAGGGCATCGCCTCTCCGCAAGTGGTAGAAAAAGTAAAAGAGCGCCTGGAAAACTGCACCCTGCAGACCGCCCTGGGGGCGGGGTACCTGGTGGGTTTTCTGGAGCGCGGGGGGCTTTTCACCGGGGTGGGCATGAGCGAGCGGCCCGACGTGGTCTGCGGCAAAATAGAGGAGGGGCGGGTGGCCATTCTCATGGAGGGCACCCCCAGCGTACTGCTGGTGCCCTTCCTGTTCGTAGAGAACTTCCAGACCCTGGACGACTACCTGACCCGGCCCTTTTACGGCACCTTCATCCGGTGGCTGAAGTTTCTGGCCTTTTTCCTCAGCGCCTTTCTGCCCGGGCTCTACATCGCCATCACCACCCACCACCCGGAGCTTCTGCCCGAGAGCCTGCTCCTAAAGATCGCCCAGGCCGAGGCCCAGACGCCCTTCCCGGTCATGGCGGAGACGCTGCTTTTATACTTCCTCTACGAGGTGCTGCGGGAGGCGGGCCTGCGGGCGCCCCGGTCCTTATCGGCCACGGTGAGCATCGTAGGGGGCCTGGTAGTGGGGGACACGGCGGTGTCGGCGGGGCTCGTGAGCGCGCCGTCCCTTCTGGTGGTGGCCCTGACGGCCATAGCGGGCTACGCGGTGCCCAGGCTCTACGAGCCTTTGGCGCTTCTGCGGCTTATGTTCCTGCTGGCGGGGGACTTCATGGGCGTGTGGGGCGTGATGCTGGGGCTTCTTCTGCTGCTTCTCCACCTGTGCGGCAGCGAGAGCTTCGGGGTGCCGCTTTTGAGCCCCGCCGCCCCCTACAGCGGCGATCTGGCCTTCCGGGACGTGTTCGCCCGGGCGGGGTGGGAGAAGCTCTCCCGCCGGGACGCCAAAGTGCAGGACATGCCCGGCAGCCGGGAAATCGGGGAGTAGGAAAGGAGGCGCGAAAATGGCAGGACGGAAGATCAGCGCGCGGCAGTTTTTTATCAGCATGTTCGTGTCCCGGGTGGCGGCGGCCATCGCCTTAAACGGCCGGTACGCCGGGGAGGGGAACCCTCTGGAGACCATCGTCTCTTATGTGCTCTCTATGGGGCTGGGGTTTCTCATTGCCCTGCCCATATGGGGCCTGCACCACCGCCGCCCCCAGTGGGACCTGGGCCGGGCGGCGGTGGAGGATATGGGCTTTATAGGGAAGCTGGTGCCGCTTCTCTACTTCCTTTACTTTGTCCTTATGAACGGCACGTCTTTAGCCCTTTTTCAGCTCTTTCTCATGGACACCGTAAACCCGGCCTTCCCGGCGGCGCTGGTGGCGGCGGCCCTGACAGGGGCGGCTCTTTACGGGGCCCTGCGTGGCATCGAGGCCGTGGCCCGCTGCGCCACCTGCGTGTTCGTGCTGCTGCTGTTGGGCTGCGGGCTGGTGTTCGGCATCGTGGCCTGGCGCTTTTCCCCGGAAAACCTGGAGCCCCTTTTCTATGACGGCTTCTCCCGCACCTATGAGGGGGTGTTCCTATTTATAGCCCGCACCTCGGTCTTTGCGGACATGGCCATCCTGCTGCCCATGGTGAAGGGGAGAAAGGGCCTGGGCTTTGCCCTGTGGGCCGGTGGGACGGCGCTGTTTGTAGGCGCGGCCCTGCTGCTGGTGGCCGGGTGCCTGGGGCGGTACGCGGGCACCCAGGGCTTCCCGGTGTACGTGCTCTCCTCCATCACCCAGGTGCGCTCCATGCAGCGGCTGGACGCGGTCTTCACCGGGGTGTGGATGATGGGCCTGGCTGTAAAGCTGGCCTTCGGCCTGTACGCCTGCCGGGTGTGCCTTTCCTCCCTGAAAAGGGACCCCGGCCCGTGCCGGGGCGGCGCCTGGGCAGGGGCCCTGCTCACAGAGGGGACGGCCCTGTGCGCGGCCTTCCTCCCCTGGGCGCGGGAATACCTGATGGACACAAGGCTCCTGTTTCTGTGCACGGCGGCGGCAGGCTTCGTGCTGCCGCTGCTGGTGCTGCTCATTGACCTGCTCAGGGGGAAGAAACCACGTGGGGAGGAGGAAAACCATGCAAAAACCTAAAAAAGCCCTGGCCTTGCTTCTGTGCCTGCTGCTGGCCCTGCCCCTGCAGGGCTGCGCCTATAGAGAGCTCTACGAGCGCCTTCTCATCCACGGCATCGGGGTGGACGTAAAGGAAGAGGGCTTCGTGGTCACCGTGCGCTCCAGCGTCTCCCCGGAGGACGAGGGGGAGGAATTCTTCCGCTGCGAGGGCCGCTCGGTGCTGGAGGCCCTTACGAACCTGTCCCTCTCCACCGGGCGCGAGCCCTTTTACTCCCACAACTACCTGGTGGTCTTTGGGGAGGAATGCGCCAGAGAGGGCCTGGACCGGTGCCTTGACTTCTTCGTGCGCTACTATAACACCCGCCCCGCCGTGCAGATGTATATGGCAGAAGGCAAGGCCGAAGACATCCTCTCCTTCGAAAAGGACGGGAAGCTCCTTAAAATGTCCGAGCTGCAGGAGCTGGGGGACAGCGGCCGGGTGAACGGCCGGGCCGTGGGCGCGGAGATACTGGACTTTGTAAACGGCGTAAAGAGGGAGGGCTCCTCCCCGGTGCTGCCAGTGCTGCGGGCCGGGGAGGCCGGGGTGGAGATCGTCTCTACCGCCTACTTTGACGGGTACGTCTTAAAGGACACCCTCTCCCTCTCCCAGACCCGGGGGTACCTGGCCGCCAAGGACCAGCTGAAAAAGGGCGAGGCCGTGGTGCAGGGGGACTTCGGGGCGGTGACCTTGTCCCTTTCCCGCTCTCAGGGGGACATGGGGGTGCGCATGGACCAGGAGGGCCCGGTGTTCACCATCACCGTGAAGGCCCGGGCGGACGTAAGCGCCGTCTCCGGCGGGCAGAGCCGGCTGCCCGAGAGCGCCTACCCCCAGATCGAGCGGGAGGCGGCAGAACTCCTTCAGGGCGAGGTGGTCTCGGCCCTCACCCAGGCGGTGCAGGAGGACCGCTGCGACATTTTCGGCTTCGGCAATCTCCTGTACCGCAAATACCCTGGCTACTGGCGCGCCGCCGGGGAAAACTGGCGGGAGGCCATGGCCTCCTGCCGGTATCAGATAGAGACCCAGGTGCAGGTCTTGCGGCTGTGAAGCTTTTTAAGAAAACTTGAGCCAGTACTTCCTGTCCAAAGTGCGGTACTGCACGGCCTCCGCCGCGTGGGCCGAGCCAATGGTATCGCTCCCGTCCAGGTCGGCGATGGTGCGGGCCACCTTCAGCACCCGGTCATAGGTGCGGGCGGAGAAGCCGAACTTCTCAAAGGCCCGGCGCAGCAGGCGGTCGGCCTCGGGAGTGGTGGGGCAGCATTCCCTGAGAAGCTGGGGCGGAAGCTCCGCGTTGCAGGTAAAGCCCAGGCCCTCATAGCGGGAGATCTGCCGCTGCCTTGCGGCGTTCACCCGGGCCCGCACCTGGGCGGAGGTCTCGCTTTTTGTATCCGCAGAAAGCTCCTCGAACTCCACAGGCATCACCTCCACGTGCAGGTCCATCCTGTCCAGAAGGGGCCCGGAGATGCGGCCCAGGTACCGGTCAACGGAGCGGGGAGAGCAGGTGCAGGGGCGGCTGGGGTGGCCGAAGTACCCGCAGGGGCAGGGGTTCATGGCGGCCACCAGCATGAAGCGGCAGGGGTAGCTGGCGCTGCCCCCTACCCGGGAGATGGTCACCACCCCGTCCTCCATGGGCTGGCGCAGCACCTCCATAGAGGCCTTGGAGAACTCGGGGAACTCGTCTAAAAATAGCACGCCGTTGTGTGCAAGGGAGATCTCCCCCGGCCGGGGCGACGACCCGCCCCCGGAGAGCCCCGCCGTGGAGATGGTGTGGTGGGGCGCCCGGAAGGGCCGGCTCTGCAGAAGGGAGCCCCCTGCCTCCAGCTGGCCGGCGATGGAGTGTATCATGGTGGTCTCCAAGGCCTCCTTGAAGGTCATGTCCGGCAGGATAGAGGGCAGGCGCTTTGCCATCATGCTCTTGCCGGAGCCCGGCGCGCCCAGAAGCAGGATGTTGTGGCTGCCGCTGGCGGCAATTTCCAGGGCCCGCTTTGCGAAGGCCTGGCCCTTTACGTCGGCAAAGTCCGGCAGAGGCAGGGGCTCCCCGCCCGGCTCTGCGGGGGAAGCGGCGGGGATCAGGGCCTCTCCCCGCAGGTGGGCGATAAGCTGGGGCACGTCCCGCACAGGGTACACCGCAAGGCCCTCAATGACTGCCCCCTCCCGGGCGTTCTCTTCGGGTACGAACAAGCGCTTAAAGCCCGCCTCATAGGCCCTGGCGGCCATGGGCAGCACGCCCCGTATGCGCCTTAGCTCCCCGGAAAGGGACAGCTCCCCCAAAAACACCGCGTCCTCCAAAGGGCAGGAAAGCTGCCGGGAGGCCTGCAATAGGGACAAGAGCAGGGGCAGGTCGTACATGGGCCCCTCCTTGCGCTTGTCGGCCGGGGCCAGGTTCATGGTGATGCGGCTTACAGGGAAGTCGAAGCCGCAGTTTTTCATGGCGGCGCGCACCCGGTCCCTGGATTCCTTCACAGCGGCGTCGGGCAGGCCCACCACCTCGAAGGCGGGCAGCCCCGCTGAAAGGTCCGTCTCCACCTCTACCGGGAACGCGTTCATGCCAAAGAGCCCCATGCTGTGGGTCTTCGCTACCATGGCCATCTCCTCCTTGTGTGCAGGGTATAGGGGTATTATACCATAAGATAGAAGAATAGGGGAGACTGGCGAAAAATCATATTTTTTCAGACTTATGGGAAAAACTTCTTGACGCAGAAGACGCTTTCCGCTATTATTAAGGGGAAAGAAACTCTTGCGAGAGGTGGCGTCATGTCCGGGGATTTTGAAAGCTGCGCAAGCGCCGAGCTTGCGGCCAAGGTGCGGGAGGGGGACGCGGAGGCCTTCGCGGCCCTTTCGGCCCGGTACCTGTGGCTGGTGCGGGCAAAAGCCCGTAAATTCGCGGGCAGCGGCGCGCCGGAGACCGAGGACCTGACCCAGGAGGGCCTTCTGGGCCTGTACGCGGCGGCGGTGTCCTTTAAGGAGGGCGCCGGGGCCAGCTTTGCCACCTACGCGGGTGTGTGCGTGTATAACCGGATGCTCAGCGCCGTGCGCAGCTATGGCAGCAGCGGCAACCGCACCCTCAACGAGTCCGTGTCCTTGGACAGCGGCGAGGCCCTGCTGCCCCCCGGGGAGGACCCCGGGGAGGCCATGGAGCTGCGGGAGCGCATGGCGGCCCTGCAGAAGAAGCTGCAGGGGGCCCTCTCCCCCTTGGAGTACCGGGTGCTGGAGCTGTATCTTTGCGGCTGCGCGAGAAGAGAGATCCCGAAACGCCTGGGGCTCAGCCAGAAATCCTGCGACAACGCCCTTCACCGGGTCAGGAGCAAGCTGCGCGCCATGCAATAAAATGTGGTTGAAGCGAGGTATGAGAACATGTACGAAGACAAGACCCTTACCTGTAAGGAGTGCGGAAAAGAGTTCGTGTTCACGGCGGGCGAGCAGGAATTCTACGCGGAAAAAGGCTTTGTAAACGAGCCCCAGCGCTGCAAGGAGTGCCGCCGGGCCCGCAGGGGCGCGGGGCGGCCGGAGCGGGAGCTGTTCACGGCGGTGTGCGCCTGCTGCGGCAAAGAGGCCCGGGTGCCCTTTGAGCCCCGGGAGGACCGCCCGGTGTACTGCAGCGAATGCTTTGCCCGCATGAAGGAAGAATGAACCCATCCCCCAGACGAAAGCCGGGGCGGACTCTTTTGTGAGCCGCGCCGGCTTTCGCCGCATCTTGACCCGGGAGGATTTAGCGAGTATAATAAGAGCACATACTAAAAAATAGACAAGGAGAGATACCCATGCTGCAGCAAGTGATGACCGCCCCCGGGAAGATCGAGTTCCGTGAGATCCCCACCCCAGAGCCCGGCCCCGGGGAAGCCCTTATCAAGATCATGAAGATCGGCGTGTGCGGGTCCGACATCCACGTGTACCACGGGGAGCACCCCTTTACCAAGTACCCGGTCACCCAGGGCCATGAGGTCTCGGGCGTTATAGAGAAGCTGGGCGAGGGCGTCACGGGCCTTACTATAGGCCAGAAGGTGACCATCCAGCCCCAGGTGGTGTGCGGCCAGTGTTATCCCTGCACCCACGGCAAGTATAACCTGTGCGAGAGCCTTAAAGTCATGGGCTTTCAGACCACGGGGGTAGCGTCCCACTATTTCGCGGTAGACGCGGGGAAGGTCACCCCCCTGCCGGAGGACATGGGCCTGGACGAAGGCGCCATGATAGAGCCCCTGGCGGTGGCGGTGCACGCGGTGCGCCGGGCTGGGGACGTGGCGGGCCAGGACATCTGCGTGCTGGGGGCGGGGCCCATCGGCATCTTAGTGGCCCAGGCGGCCAAGGGCATGGGGGCCCGGCGGGTGATGGTCACCGACGTAAGCGCCCTGCGCCTGGAGAAAGCCAGAGAGTGCGGCGCGGACTTCTGCGTGAACACCAAAGAGAAGGATTTCGGCGAGGCCCTCACAGAGTGCTTCGGCCCGGACAAGGCCGACGTGATTTACGACTGCGCGGGCAACAACATCACCATGAGCCAGGCCATTGCCCACGCCAGAAAGGGCAGCACCATCATCCTGGTGGCCGTGTTCGCGGGCATGGCGTCTGTAGACCTGGCGGTGCTAAATGACCACGAGCTGGACCTTAACACCTCCATGATGTACCGCACCGAGGACTACGAAAAGGCCATAGAGCTGGTAAAGGAGGGCAAGGTGCAGCTGAAGCCCCTGATTTCCAAGCACTTTGCCTTCAAAGACTACTTAAAAGCCTATGAGTACATCGACGCAAACCGGGAATCCACCATGAAAGTCATCATCAACGTGCAGGAGTGAGTGTCTTGTTAAAGCGGCAGCAGGGGAAGAAAAATTATTACATGCGGGCTTTTTTCCTGGGCCTGGGGCTGTCGGCCCTGGTGTTCCTGCCCTTCATGGCCATCGACGGGGGCCGGTTCCTGTTCTATGGGGACTTCAACGTCCAGCAGGTGCCCTTTTACCGGCTGGCCCACGACGCCATACGAAACGGCCAGCTGGGCTGGAGCCAGCACACGGACCTGGGCGCAAACTTCATCGGGTCCTACTCCTTCTACCTTCTGGGCAGCCCCTTCTTCTGGCTGACCCTCCCCTTCCCCTCGGAGTGGATGCAGTTTCTTATGGGGCCGCTGTATATCCTGAAGTTCGCCTGCGCCTCCCTTACGGGCTACATCTACCTGCACCGCTATACGAAGACGCCGGACACGGCCCTGATAGGCTCTGTGCTCTATGCCTTTTCCGGGTTCTCCATCTATAATATCTTCTTTAACCATTTCCACGAGGCCATCGTGTTTTTCCCGTTGCTGCTGGCCTCTTTGGACGAATACATGGCCACCCGCCGGCGGGGGCTCTTCGGCCTGGCGGTGGCGGCCTGCTGCCTTGTCAACTACTACTTCTTCGTGGGGCAGGTCACCTTCACGCTCATCTACTTCTTCCTGCGCATGCTGTGGGGGGACTGGCGGCTTTCCTTCAAGGACTTCCTCTTTCTGGCCCTGGAGGCCGTGCTGGGGGTGGGCATTTCCTGCGGGCTCTTGCTCCCTTCCATTCTGGCGGTGGTGCAGAACAGCCGCACCACAAACGTCATAAACGGCTGGAACGCCGTGCTCTATAACAAGAACCAGCGCTACCTGCACATTTTAGAGTGCTTCTTCTTCCCGCCCGATCTCCCCGCCCGGCCCAACTTCACCCCGGATTCCGAGTCGAGATGGGCTTCCCTGGGGGCGTGGCTGCCGCTTTTCAGCATGGCGGGGGTCATCGGCTGGCTGCAGCTGCGGCGCAGGCACTGGCTGAAAAAGCTTCTGTGGGTGCTCTTTGTCATGGCCCTGGTGCCGGGGCTCAACTCCGCCTTCCAGATGATGAACAGCGCCTACTACGCCCGGTGGTTCTACATGCTCACCCTGATGATGGCCCTGGCCACGGTCATGGCCCTGGAGGAGGACCGCGTGGACTGGAAGCGCTCCATCACCTGGACCCTTTCCATCACCCTGGCCATCACGGCGGTGGTGGGCTTCACGCCGGTGTCAGAGACCGTGGACGGGGAAAAGAGCGTATCCTTCGGGCTGATGCAGTACCCAACCCGCTTCTGGAGCTACGCGGCTGTTTCCCTTCTAAGCCTGGGGGCCCTTATCTACCTGTTCCTTTTCCGGCGTGAAAGCCGCAAAGCCTTCCAGAAGGGGACCATGTGGGCCCTGTCGGCGGTGGCGGTGCTCTATTCGGTGTTCTTCATCGCTTTGGGCAAGACCCAGTCCGACTACACCTGGGACCACCTGATCCCCTACTCCCTAAACGGCGGCGCGTCCATCGACTTGCCGGACCTGCAGGAGTGCCGGTCCGACTTCTACGAATCCTTAGACAACGCCGGCATGTTCTGGCAGGTGCCCACCATACAGGCCTTCCACAGCATTGTGCCCGGGTCTGTCATGGAGTTTTACGACTCCATCGGCGTGCAGCGGGACGTGGCCTCCCGGCCGGAGGTGAGCCACTACGGGCTGCGGGGGCTCACCTCCGTGCACTGGCTCTTTGACGACGACCACGACGGGGACTTCTTCGCCGGGGAGGATTCCGCGGACCCGGCCATGCCCGGCTGGGCCTACTACGGCAACGCCAACGGCTTCGACATCTGGGAGAACCTGTACTACATCCCCATGGGCTTCTCTTACGATTACTATATCACCCGCAGCGAATACGACAAGCTCACAAAGGGCTCTGAGTCAAACGCCGGGGACCGGGAGCTTCTCATGCTGCGGGCCGTCGTGCTGGAGGACGCGGACGCCGAAAAGTACGGCGGGCTTCTGAACCATCTGCCCCAGGAGGACCGCACCTGCAATGAAGAGTTCTATTTCCGGGACTGCGAGAACCGGGCGGCCTCCGCCTGCCAGTCCTTCACCTACACCAACACGGGCTTTTCCGCCACTTTAGACACGGAGACCGAGGAAATGGTCTTTTTCAGCGTACCCTATGAAAAGGGCTGGTCCGCCACCGTAAACGGGGAGCCCACAGACATCGTGCGGGTGAACGTGGGCTTCATGGCCGTAGTGGTGCCCCTGGGCGAGCAGGTGCAGATCGAGTTCACCTACCGCACCCCGGGGCTCATACCCGGCGTGATCATCGGGGCGGCGTCCCTGGGGCTGCTCATCGCCTATGTGGTACTGCTGCGCCGCCTGCCCAAAAAGGAAGCCCCCCGGGGCCCGCGGCTCATGCGGTGCGCGCCCTTCTCTGAGTATACAAAGCGGCGCAAGGTGTCGTTCTTGCGGCCGGGGGCCATGGTGCTTTCGCCCACCCGCCGGGCGGCCCTGCCCCCGGAGGAGCCCGCGCCCCCGGAGCCCCCCATAGAGGAAGCGGCCCAGGCCCCGGCCCCGGTGGAGTACGCGGAGTCCGTAGAGCTGGAGGGGGATGAGGAGGAAACCCAGAATCAGGAGGAACCCAAGCTATGAGCCCAACCGTATATTTTGTAATACCCTGCTACAACGAGGAGGAGGTGCTGGAGGAGACCGTAAAGCGCCTGACAGAGAAGCTCGACTCTATGCGCCAGCAGGGCCTGGCAAATGAAAAAAGCCGCATGCTGCTGGTAAACGACGGCAGCAAGGACAGGACCTGGGAGATCATCACGCGGCTGCACGGGGAAAACCCTTACGTAGAAGGCGTGAAGCTTGCCCACAACCGGGGCCACCAGAACGCCGTGCTCTGCGGCCTGATGACCGCCATGCCCCTGTGCGACTGCGCCATCAGCCTGGACGCGGACCTGCAGGACGACACAGACGCCCTGGATAAGTTCGTGGCAAAGTATCTGGAGGGCTGCGACGTGGTCTACGGCGTGCGCAACAAGCGGGACACGGACACCTGGTTCAAGCGCACCACCGCCGAGGGGTATTATAAAATTCTCCACCTGCTGGGGGTGGACGTGGTCTTTAACCACGCCGACTACCGCCTTATGAGCAGGCGGGCTTTAGAGGCTCTCTCGGAGTACAAAGAGGTGAATCTTTTCCTGCGGGGCATCGTGCCCCTTATCGGCTACCGCAGCGACTACGTCTACTACGACCGCCACGAGCGCTTTGCCGGGGAGTCCAAGTACCCCTTAAAGAAGATGATCGCCCTGGCCTTAGACGGCATCACCAGCTTCAGCGTGAAGCCCTTAAAGCTCATCTCCAACTTCGGCATCCTGGTGTCCGCCCTCAGCGTGTTCGGGCTCTTGTACGCGCTCATCTCGTACTTCGCGGGCTGGGCCGTCTCCGGCTGGACGGCCATCGTGTGCTCCATCTGGCTCTTGGGCGGCCTGCAGATGCTCTGCCTGGGGGTGGTGGGGGGCTACATCGGCAAGATATACAGCGAGGTAAAGGCCCGGCCCCGCTACCGGGTGGAGGAGTTTTTGCGGAATCCGCCGAAAGAATAATAAAAGAGCCACCCAGGCGGCAAAACCTGGGTGGTTTCTTATTCCCCGAGCAATTCTTTGACCCGCCGGTCATAGCCCGGGCAGGCCCTGCGCAGGGAGACGGGCCTGCCCTCCCCGTTTATAAAGCAGTGGGAGGTGCTGCCCTCGCAGCGCAGGGCCCCCGTGTCCTCATCTGTGACCCGGTAGGAAAAGCCGATGCGGGTGCCCGTGTAGGAGGAGAGCCCCACTTCTATGCGCACCCGCTGCCCGAAGCGGCACATGGACTTATAGTCGGCTTCGGCGTGCAGCACCGGGCTCACGATGCCCGAGGCCTCCAGCTTGTCATAGGGGAAGCCCATCTCGCGCATAAAGTGGATGCGGGCCTCCTCGAACCAGCGGATGTAGTTGGAATGGTGTACGCAGTCCATGCGGTCGGTCTCGTAGTAGTAGACCTCCCGCTCATAGGTGACAGTCTGCAAAGCAGTCGCTCCTTTCCCGGGGGAGGAGGGCTTATTTTCTGCCCCTGCACAGGCGGGTGATGAGCATCCCCAGCCCCACAAGGGCCAGAACAGCCCCGAACCCTATGGCAAAGCCCGCCCAGTAGTCCGTCAGCACGCCCGCGGCCTTAAGCCCCAGGCCCGCGCCCCCGATGACAAGCCCGATGGGCAAAAGCCAGGGCCAGTAGGTCAAGAAGGAGTTGTACTCACGCTTCATCCTCCGTATCCCCCTTTCTGTGATTATACACCTTTTTGCCCAAAAATACCAGCAGCAAAAGCACCATGATGCCCCCCGATATCATCTGCGCCCCGGTGCGGCTGAGGGTGTGTGGGCCAATGAGCATGGCTTCCCGGCCCGTTATCACCTCTGTCAGGCACATGGCCGAGAGGAACAGCCCGCACAGGCCCTCTACCAAGTAAATGACCGTCATGCCGCCGCCTATGGGGAAAATCTCCTTTACGGCGAACTCCCCCAGGCACAGGCCCAGCACCGCCCAGATAATGAGCAGGTTTTCCCACATGCCCTCAGCCCAGGTGACGCCTTCCTCTTTCAAAAAGGCGTTTGCCGCCACCAGCAGGAAGAACAGGATGATCCCGTGCTTAAACACATTCCCCCGTTGCAAAAGCTGCCGTTCGTCAAAATCATTTCTGCATTTACGAAACATCGTCTCTCTCCTCCCAAAATAGATCGTCCAAGGTCTTGCCCAGGGCCCGGCAGATCTGAATGCAAAGGCGCACGGTGGGGTTATAGTCCCCCTTCTCTATGGCCACGATGGTCTGCCGGGTGACGCCCACCGCGTCGGCCAGCCCCTGCTGGGTCAGGCCCACAGCGGCCCGGGCGGCTTTCAGCTTCAGGTTTTTGCCCATATCATCACCTCTTGCTGCTAGTATATACTATGTCTTACTAAAAGTCAAGTATATTTTACAAAAAGACAAATAAAAAAGCCCTCCCGGAACCAGGAGGGCTTCTGCCGTTTTATTTGTTCCCGGCCTTCGTCAAAAGGGCCACAATCAAAGCGATGATGCCGATGACCACGAAGATGCCCAGCATCCCCTTGCCCATGATGCCCAGGGCCTCTATTACGTCGGGGTCAAGGCCGCTGGTGACGAACACGGCCGTAGGGCCGTCCGCCCCGCCGATGATGCCCACAGAGCTGGCCGCTGCCAATAGGTTCTTCCACATGATACATTCCTCCCTTTCCTCACATAAAGAACCCCAGCACGATGCCGCCCGCCACCGCCGAGGCGATCTGCCCGGAGACGTTGGCGCCCACGGCGTGCATGAGCAGGTGGTTCTGGTTGTTTTCGGCGATGCCCATTTTCTCTACCACCCGGGCCGACATGGGGAAGGCCGAAATGCCCGCCGCCCCCACCATGGGGTTGATCTTGGTCTTGGTGAAGAGATTTAATAGCTTCGCGAAGAGCACGCCGCCGATGGTGTCAAACACAAAGGCGAAGAGCCCCAGGGCCATGATCATCAAAGTCTGCAGGGTCACAAAGTGCTCGGCCCGCATGGAGAAGGAAATGGTGATGCCCAGCAGCAGGGTGATAAGGTTCGCAAGGTCGTTCTGGGCCGTCTCCGACAGGCGGTTGAGAACACCGCACTCCCGTATCAGGTTGCCGAACATGAGAAAGCCCACCAGCGAAACGGACGCCGGGGCCACCAGCCCGGCCACGAAGGTCACCAGAATGGGGAACAGGATGCGGGTGGTCTTGCTGACGGCGTTGGGCCGGTAGTCCATTTTGATGGCCCGCTCCTTCTTCGTGGTCACGGCCTTGATGGCGAAGGGCTGGATAATGGGCACCAGGGCCATGTACGAGTAGGCCGCCACGGCGATGGGCCCGATATAGTTGGACTTGAGCACCTGGGAGACCAGGATGGAGGTGGGGCCGTCCGCCGCGCCGATGATGCCGATGGAAGCCGCGTCCCGGATGTCAAAGCCCAGCAGAGCCGCCAGCACGATGGTCAGGAATATGCCGAACTGGGCCGCCGCCCCAAAGAGGAACATCTTGGGGTTCGAGAGCAGGGGGCCGAAGTCTATCATGGCGCCGATGCCGATAAAGAGCAGCAGGGGGAAAGCCTCCGAGGCCTCGATGCCCGTCTCGAACAGCCACTGGATAATGCCGTGGGTCTCCCCCACCCCCTGCATGGTCTGGTTGAGCACGCCCGAAAGGGGCAGATTCACTAAAATGGCCCCAAAGCCCATGGGCAGCAAAAGGGCCGGCTCGTAGTCCTTTTTGATAGCCAGCCAGATGAGCGCCGCGCCCACCAGGTACATCACCACCTGCTGCCAGGTGACCGACAGCAGCCCTTCCCATAAAAATTCCATTTGCACATCTTCCTCTCTTTATTCGTCCTTTCCGGTCTAGTATGCCCGGGGGCCCGTAAAACAAAACAGACCCGCGCTATCCCCGAAAGGATAAGCACAGGTCTGGTCATTTCACGCTAATCCAGGGCAGATATGCCCATGATTGTTGAATTAGCAACAGCTTTTGCTGCCGACTACTCCCCCAGCTATTACAGAAAGGATACCATGTTTTCCCGCGCCTGTCAAGCCCTATGAAAGCAAAAAGCCGCCCACCCGAAGGTGCGCGGCCTG
>CANRZD010000041.1 GCA_947644325.1 uncultured Clostridia bacterium | reverse complement strand
TCCAGCACTTCCTTGTCTCTAAACATCTCCTCAGCCGTGCAGGCCTCCAGGAAGAACTTGATGGTGTCGCCGCCCTTGCGGTACTGCCACTGGGCGTAGGTCTCCTTTCCTTCGTTCTGGAGGTTAAAGGGGTGGGGGACCTTGGGGAATATTTTATTGGTGAACTTGATGATCTGCGTCGCGATATGCATCCTGGCTCCTCCTGCTGCCGGGGCTTCTTTATGCGGTCTTGCCATAAGACCGCATACCAAAAGAGGGGCCCCTCTTTCTTCAGATATTTTCCCCATTCTACCATCTTTTATTGGGTTTGTCAAAAGGAGGGTCACGGCAAAAGCGCTAAAAGCCCCGATACGCTTGGAATCTTCGGCATGTCCCCGGCCTCGTCCGGCTGGGGCTTCGCCCCTATGAGCACCGGCTGGATGCCCGCCGCCCGGGCCCCTTCCAGGTTCCCGGTGAAGTCATCTACAAACACCGTCTGCCGCGGGGGCAGGGCCATTTTCTCAAGGGCGTCCTCATACATCTTCGGGTGGGGCTTATAGACGCCCAGGGCGTAGCTGAAGGTGAAGCAGTCGAAGAAATCATAGAGCCCGTAGGCCCTGAGCTTCGGGATAATAGACGGCCAGGTGTCAGAGAGCACCCCCAGCTTATATCCGCCCTTCAGGGCCTCCAGGGTGGGGACGGCGTCTGCAAAGGCATAAGAATTCTCCGTGTTGTACACGTGGTCCCGGGCCACTTCCTTTACGGCGGCGGCGCTGACCCCCAGCTCAGGCAGGGCCTCTGCCAGCATGGCGTAGTACTGGTGAAAAAGGGCGTACTCCTCCTCCACCGTCTCCAGCAGGTGGTGGGTGTCTAAGAAATCCATGCCCGCCTTCCGCGCGGCTTTCACCCGGTCCTGGGGCAGAGCGTCCAGCTTCTCCTTTTGAAAGACCTTCTCCCCAAAGGGCGAAAGCATCCAGTCCCCCGAGCGCGGGGCGATCAATGTCCAGCCCAGGTCGAAGAAAATGCCCTTTACCGGCGGCTGCAGTTTCATAGGAACCATCCTTTCTCTTATAAGAACTGGGAATTATAGAGCCCCGCGTAAAAGCCCTTTCGGGCCATGAGCTCCCCGTGGGTGCCCTGCTCCACAATGTCCCCGTCCCGCACCACCAGGATGCAGTCGGCGTTCTGGATGGTGGAGAGGCGGTGGGCGATGACAAAGCAGGTGCGCCCCTTCATGAGCTCCCGCATGGCGGCCTGTATGCGGCGCTCGGTGCGGGTGTCCACGTTGGAGGTGGCTTCGTCCAAAATGAGCATCTTGGCGTCCAAAAGCATGGCCCGGGCGATGGTGAGAAGCTGCTTCTGCCCCTGGGAGATGTTCATGCCGTTTTCGTCCAGCATGGTGTCGTAGCCCTGGGGCAGGCCCATGATGGTCCGGTGGATGTGGGCCGCTTTGGCGGCGCGCTCCACCTCCTCCCGGGTGGCGTCCTTTTTGCCGTAGGCCAGGTTCTCGAAGATAGTGCCCGTGAAGAGCCAGGTGTCCTGCAGCACCATGGCGTAGGCCCCCCGCAGGCTCTCCCGGGTGATGCCCCGTATCTCCCGGCCGTCCAGGGTGATGCGCCCGCTGTCCGGGTCGTAGAAGCGCATAAGGAGGTTTATGAGGGTGGTCTTGCCGGCGCCTGTGGGCCCCACGATGGCCATGAGGCCCCCTGGGGGCGCGTGCAGGCTCAGGTCGTGAATGATGGTCTTTTCCGGGCTGTAGCCGAACTTCACGTGGTCCATGGCCACGTCCCCTTCCACGTGATCGGCGGGCAGGGCGCCGGGGGCGTCGGCGGGCTCGGGCTCCTCGTCGATGAGCCGGAAGACCCGCTCCGCCGCAGCGCAGGCGGACTGCAGCTCGCTGACGATATTGGCCATTTCGTTGATGGGCCCGGAGAAGCGCCGGGAATAGAGCACAAAGGACGAAAGGGGCCCTATGGTCAGCCTGCCGTTTATAAAGAGGATGGCCCCGAAGACGCTGATAAAGGCCAGGGACAAATTATTGATGAAGTTTACCGAAGGGCCGGTCATGCCGCCGTAGTAGTCGGCGTTATAGTAGGCGTCCACGGCGTTCTGGTTGCGCTTGTCGAAGCGGCCCACCATGGTCTCCTCCTGGTGGTAGGCCTTGGTGGTCTTCTGGCCGGTGATGACCTCCTCCACGTAGCCGTTTAATTCCCCCAGCATCACCGAGCGCTTGTGGAAGAGCGGCCGCACCTTGCGGGTCATGTAACGGGTGAAAAGGATGGACATGGGGATGGTCACCGCGAAGACCAGCACCAGCACCGGGGAGATGACGATCATCATGATAAGGGACCCCAGGACCGTGATGGCGCTGGCGGCGATCTGCAGCAGGTCGTTTGACAAAGAGGCGTTCACGGTGTCGATATCATAGGAAATGCGGCTGACGATGTCGCCGGTCTGGTGGCTGTCAAAGTAAGAGACGGGCAGGGTGGTCAGCCGGTCGAAGACCTGCTTTCGCATCTGCTCCACGATCTTCTGGCTCAGCTCTATCATCAGTACCGAAAGGCCATAGGAAAGCCCCGAGGAGGCTATATAGAACACGGCCATCAGCGTACAGTAGTAGAACACCCGGGGGAAGTCCACCCCGCCGGGGGCAAGGCCGATGGCGTCTATGGCCTTGCCGGAGAGCATGGGGCCCAGAAGCCCCAGCAGGTTGCTGGCCGCCGTAAGGGTAATGGCCCCCAATGCCAGCCACTTGTGGGCGTATATGTACCCGCCCAGGCGCAGCAGCACCTTCTTTCGGTCCTTGGGCTTTTCAATGGGCCCTTTGGGCATTCGCATGGGCATTCTGGTTGGCTCCTTTCCTTTTTTTACCGGGGCTTTACCGGCAGCAGCAGGTCTACCTGCGAGACTTCCGGCTCGCCCTCCGGCATACCGCGTATCAGGTCGTAATAATTGAGGTGCTCTTCCAGCCCGCCGAACATGTCTTCCGGCGTCCCGGACCCGGCCGCTTCGTATAGAGGGCTTTCCTCTACCCAGCGGGAAAGCCGGGCCCACTCATGGAAGTCCCCCATCTGGATGCAGTGGGCGGCATAGGTCCCCCCGGGGAAACGCTTTTTTACAAGGGGCGGGGGCACTTCCATGTCTTCGGGTATGGTCAGCCAGAACTCATACCCATACCCGCCCCCCTCCGGTGGGGGGCTGGGGCTGTTGAAGCCGTAGAGCCGCATGGTGCTCCCGGTGTCCCACAGGCGGTTTTCCCGGGCAAAGCCGGCTATCATGCGGCCCGCGTGGTTTTCTGGCTCAGGCCCCACATAGCGGGCGGCGGCCACTGCGGCGGCAGGCAGGTGCACAATGCGCACATCGGTGAGCCCCGCAGCCTCTTGTGTACGTTTCAGCTTTTCCATTTTCTTTACACGCTCCTCTTGGGTCAGCAGATTGGGCGGGGCGAAAGCCGCTGTCTTTTCCGTCAGCCCCTTGTCCTCCAGCAGGGCCGGGCCCGCAGGCAGCCAGCAGCGGCTTTTCAGCGCTTCCACAAGCTCCCCCAGAAGGTCCCCTATGGCTTCCAGGGCCTCCCGCTCCGCGTGAAGCTCCTTCCGCTTTTCTTCGAAGACGCGGATAGCCTCTAAGGCCGTGGGGTCCTCTAAAATACCCTTGATCTCCCCTAAAGACAGCCGCAGCCTGCGCAGAAGGAGGATCTGCCTGAGCCGGCCTACGGCCTCCGGGCCATAGAGGCGGTAGGCGTAGCCCTCCCGGCGGCAGGGGGCGATGAGGCCCTCCTTCTCGTAGTACCGCAGCATCCGGGCGGAGACGCCCAGCTCTCGGGATACCTGGGTGACGGTCATCAGCTTCTGTTCCATAGCTTTCGCTCCCTCCTGCCGGTAAGTATAAGGCGCGACACCGTGTCGCAGTCAAGGGGGCGCGGGAGATTTTTTTACGCCGGGCTCTGCCCCAGCTGGGACGAGGCGATATCCTGGTAGACCTCGCAGGTCTTCATGAGCTCCTCATGGGTGCCATAGCCGATCTCTCTCCCGTCCTCCAGCACCAGTATGTGGTCGGCGTGCAGGAGGGAGCTGACCCGCTGGGCGGCGATAAGGGTAGTGGTGCCCGCGTACTCCTCCCTAAGGGCCCTGCGCAGGGCCGCGTCGGTCTTATAGTCCAGGGCCGAGGAGGAGTCGTCCAGCAGCAGAATCTCCGGGTTCCCGGCCAGGGCCCGGGCCAAAAGCACCCGCTGCCGCTGGCCGCCGCTGAGATTCGTGCCCTTAGACGTAAGCATGTGGTCAAGGCCCTTGGGCAGGGAGGAGATGAACTCCCAGGCCTGGGCGCAGCGGGCGGCCTTCTCGATGTCTTCCTCCGGCAGGCCCCGGCCGAAGTCGATGTTTTCCCTTATGGTGTCCGCAAAGAGCACGTCGTTCTGGAACACCACGCCGAACTTCGTATGCAGCACCTCCGGGGGCAGGGAATCCACCCGGCAGCCGCTGATGGCCACCTTGCCGCTGTCGGCGTCATAAAGCCGCATGAGCAGGGACATAATGGTGGACTTGCCGCAGCCCGTGGCCCCGATGATGCCCAGGGTCTCCCCGGGCCGAAGGGCAAAGCTGATGTCTTCTATGGTCGGCTCCGTCTTGTTATACGAGAAGGTCACGTGGGAAAACTCCACGTGGTAGGGGCTGTCCTCTTTGGGGCTTGGCACGATGTCCAGGCCGGGGGGCGTGTCCAGCACCTGGGCGATGCGCGCCCCGGAGGCCGCCCCCCGGGAGTACATGACGAAGATGCGGGTCACGGCCATCATGGCGTTCAAGATGATGGTAAAGTAGCTTAAAAAGGCGATGATCTTGCCCGGCTGGCTCAGGCCCGCGTTCACCCGGAAGGCCCCGGTGACGATGACCGCCGTAAGGCCCAGGTTCAAAAAAAGGTTCATCATGGGGTTTGTCAGGCCCATGGTGATGCCGGCCTTCTTCTCCCGGCGCACCACGTCCCGGTTGATACCGTCAAACCGCCCCCGCTCGTACTCGGTCTTGGAGAGGGCCTTGATGACCCGTATGCCCGAGATGGTCTCCCGCACCGTGCGCACCATGCCGTCCACGCCCTTCTGCAGTTGGGTGTAGAGGGGCACGCCCTTGCGGGAGATGAGCGTCACCGACACCGCCAAAAAGGGCAGGGTGCACACCAGCACCAGGGTCAGCACCGGGTCCAGGGTCAGGGTGATGAGGATGCCGCCGATGAGCAGGATAGGCGCCCGTATGCCGATGCGCTGCATCATGCCGATGAACTGGTGCACGTGGTAGGTGTCGCTAGTAAGGCGGGACTCTAAAGAGGGGATGGTGAACTCGTCTATCTGCGAGCAGGAAAACTGGCTGATGCGCTCAAACAGGTCGTGCCGAATGGCCCGGGTGGTGTGCTGGGCCACCCAGGCGGCCATGCGGTTTGCCACGATATTCGTCACCCAGGCAAGCACGGACGCCAGCACCATGGCCCCGCCCCACAGCAGCACCCGGCCCATGCTGCGGGTGGGGGCCACCTCGTCGATGAGATAGGAGAGAATCCAGGGCAGCAGCAGGTCCATAATGGCGCCGATGAACTTTATGCTCACCCCCAGGGTCATGCGGGGCAGAAAGGGCTTTAAGTAATGGAAGATCATGCGCATGAAAAGCGCCTCCGTTTTTCATGGGGTTTTCTTCCATTATAGCACCATTTAGTTGCGATTGCAACTAAAAAAGCCCTTCCCCCCGGGAAAGGCTTTTCGTTTTTTTGCACAGTTTATTTATACTTTTCCAGCTCTGCCGACAGCCGCAGCAGGTCCCGGGTGGTGATCTCCCCGTCTTCGTCCCAGTCGGCCGCCAGGAATGACCACTCCTCCATATCCTCCCGCCCGGCAAGCAGCAGCCGCTGGGCCCGCTCCATGTCGGCTTTCTTGATCCGGCCGTCCCCATCCACGTCGCCCCGCACGATGATCTGCACGTCTTCCCCTGTCTCGTAGGGGTCCCAGCCCCGGACGATGAGGCCCGTGAACAGATTCCCTTTTGTGACGGCTTCCCCGCTTGGGCTCTCAAAAGACGCCCCCTCCAGCCAGATAAGCTTTCGCAGCTCCTCCAGGGGTTTTTCCCCGGTCACATACAGGTAATGGCCCCGAAACTCGCACCACTCCGGCATCTCATCGGGCTTATGGGAGGGGCTCACGCTGGGCTCAATAGATGGCTCGAAAGAAGGCTCGATGGAAGGCTCTACAGACGGTTCTATCGAAGGCCCGGGCTCCAACTCCGACGAGCTCTCCGGCTCGCTGGGCGGGGGCGGGGGCTCCGGGGGCGTGAAGTCCAGCAGGGCGTAGAAGAATTCCCCGTCCTTCTGGTAGAGAACGCCTTGCGCGGTCAGGGCGGCGGGCTCCCCGTCCACAAGGCAGCTTCCGGCCTCGCCGCCGTCCCACAGAAACCTGTGGATGTAACTGCCCTCCGCGTACACAAGGCCTGTGCCGTCCGCGGCGCAGAGGCTGGGCACGCCTTCCTTTGCAAGCTCCGCGCTTTCGCCTGTGATGCGCCAGACGTCCCCCCTCTCATCCGAAAACACATTCTGGCACAAGACGCGCTGGGGCGCGCCCCCGGCAATGGGCCGCAGGCTGTTGGGGTTTTCCGCGTCCCCGGCCCAGTAGCCCTCCGCCGTGGCCACCCACAGCTGGCCCTCCTCCGTCACCTGCAAAAGGCGGATGGGGGAGGGGAACGTGAGCTTTTGCGTCTTCCCGTCGGTGGTGTGGAATTCCAGAACGCTCTCGTCCCCGTCACAGACGGCGTAGAGGCTCCCATCGGCGGTGCAGTCGTACAAGATGGGGTCTTCGGGCAACAGGTCGCTTTCGTACTGCCCCAAAAACGCCAGCCCCGGCCCATATACAACGGTGCCCAGCAGGAAGTCGTCAATGGCTGTAAAAAGCACCACGCGCCCGCCCCGGCAGGCCGCCCCCAGAACGGGCACGCCCGGGTCCACCTGCAAAAGCTGCCCGGCGGCTGTGTCCAAAGAAAGCACTGTCTGCCCGCTGACGAAGTAGGGGCCGGCTTCCCCCTGGCCCAGAAGAAGAGGCTTCTCTATGGCGCCCAGGGGGAAGCCGGGAAGGGGCTCCTCGGGCCCGCCGCCCAGCACAGACACCGTCAGCACCGCCGCGAAGACCCCTATGACCGCCAGCAGCACCAGCAGCCGCTTACCCTTCACGGGGCCCCTCGGGTTCAAAGAGCGTGCCCACGGGCTCGCCCTCCAGCAGACGGTAAAGGTTCTGCATGTCCGCGCCCGACACCACCGCGCAGGGGATGCCCGCCCCGCCGGCGATCTTGGCGGCCCGCAGCTTTGTGGCCATGCCCCCGGTGCCCCGGCTGGAGCCCGCGCCCCCGGCCAGGGTCTCAATTTCCGGGGTGATGGCCGTCACCCGGGGGATGAGCCGGGCGGCGGGATCCTTTCTGGGGTCCCGGTCGTAGAGGCCGTTGATGTCCGTGAGGATCACCAGAAGGCCCGCACACACCAGCCCCGCCACCACCGCCGACAGGGTGTCGTTGTCCCCGAAGTTCTGGCCCTCCAGCTCGCTGGTCTCCACGGTGTCGTTCTCGTTTACGATGGGGATGGCCCCCATGGAAAGCAGCTCCCGGAAGGTGTTCTGCACGTTCTGCTTGCCCCGGCTGTCGTGGACCACATTGGCCGTCAGCAGCACCTGGGCCACGGTGTGGTTGTATTCCCCGAAGAACTTGTCGTAGAGGAACATGAGCTCGCACTGGCCCACGGCGGCTAGGGCCTGCTTCTTTTCCGTCTGCGCCGGGCGGCTTTTCAGGCCCAGCTTGCCCATGCCCACGCCGATGGCCCCCGAGGACACCAGCACGATCTTCTTCCCGGCGTTCTGCAGGTCCGAGACCGTGCGGCACAGGCTCTCCATGCGGCGCAGGTTCACCCGGCCGTTTTCATAGGTCAGGGTAGAGGTGCCCCCATTCAGTAACCATATTTCATCCATCATGTCCCATTTCTGCTTACTGCAGGCTGTTTTGGTTGCACGGGGGGCTGAAGTCGTCCCGCAGGGCGTTATAATCTACGCTCCCCCACACCCAGGGCTTGTCGCCCCCATGGAGGGGGTGCTTGTCAGAGGCCATAAGGGCTACCGTGCCCTTCATGCCGTAATAGCCGCACAGGGCCATCACGGCGGAAGCCTCCATATCCACGCCCACGCAGCCCTGCCCCCGCCACAGGGCTTCCTTATAGA
The DNA here is from genome assembly GCA_947644325.1 of uncultured Clostridia bacterium. GTDB lineage: Bacteria > Bacillota > Clostridia > Oscillospirales > Acutalibacteraceae > Acutalibacter. The sequence goes on along the minus strand of CANRZD010000041.1, from coordinate 9,770 downwards.
AGGTCTGGCGGTAGGGGGCGTCGGTGGTGACGGTGTCCTGCTCTGTGACCGTGAACCCCTTCCCCCGCAGAAAATCTTCCAGAGCGGGCTTCCCCTGGGGCCGGGGCACGGGGATGAAGCCCGGGTCCTCCAGATAATGGCGGGAGGTGCCCTCCTCGCTGAGAATGCTTGGGGGGACCACCACGTCCCCCACCTGCAGCCCCTCCGCAAAGGCCCCGCACAGCCCCACCAGCAGCACTTCTCTGACGCCAAGGGCATGGAAGCTCTCTAAGGTAGTGGCCGCCTGTGGGGCCCCGTAGCCCCCGTGGAGGAAGCACACGCCCCCATACCCCTTCACCCGGTAGACAGGCGTGTGGGTGATAAAGCCCGTGAGCTTCTCCAAAACCGTCTCGGTCTCAAAGCGCTCCTGCAGCACGGGCAGGCCCTTGCCCAGGCAGAAGAGCACGGTCTTTTCCGGCAGCTGGGGGCACTGGCCCGGGGGGTAATGGCGGCGGATGTGGTTTTCGGCTGTGAACACCGGGGCGGTCTTGTCTTCGGGGAAATACCAGTTTGCCATAGTCTGCTCCTTTCTCATACCCGCTCTGCTATGGACAGCAGCAGGCGTTCCGTGTCCTCCCAGCCCAGGCAGGGGTCTGTGATGGACTGGCCGTAGGTCAGGCTCTCCCCAATGGGCTGAGAGCCCTCTTTGAGATAGCTTTCTATCATGACGCCCTTGATGAGCTTCTTAAGGCCCTGGTCGTAGTTCCGGCTGTGCAGCACCTCGCTGACAATGCGCACCTGCTCCTTGTACTTCTTGTTGGAGTTGGAGTGGTTGGCGTCGATAATGACGGCGGGGTTCTGCAGCTCCCGGGAGGCGTAGAGCTCCCACAGGCGCATGAGGTCTTCATAGTGGTAGTTGGGCACGCAGGTGCCGTACTTGTCCACGCCCCCCCGCAGGATGGCGTGGGCCAGGGGGTTGCCGGTGGTGGCGGCGTCGTTGCCCCTGTAGATGAAGCTGTGGCCGGACTGGGCCGCCTGGATGGAGTTGAGCATCACCGAAAGGTCGCCGCTGGTGGGGTTCTTCATGCCCACGGGGATATCCATGCCGCTGGCGGTAAGGCGGTGCTGCTGGTTCTCTACAGACCGGGCCCCTACGGCCTCGTAAGAGAGCACGTCGTCCAGATAGCTGCGGTTCTCGGGGTAGAGCATCTCGTCGGCTGCGGTCAGGCCGCATTCCTCCATGACCCTTATGTGCATGCGCCTGATGGCGATGATGCCCCCCAAAAGGTCCGGGGCCTTATCGGGGGCGGGCTGGTGGAGCATGCCCTTATAGCCCTCGCCGGTGGTGCGGGGCTTGTTGGTGTACACCCGGGGGATGAGAAGGAGCTTGTCCTTTACCCGCTCGTTGACCTTTGCCAGCCGGTGCACGTACTCCAGCACCGCGTCCTCCCGGTCTGCCGAGCAGGGCCCTATTATCACCAGAAACTTCTCCGACTTCCCCTCGAATACCTCCCGTATCTCCCGGTCCCGCTGGGCTTTCTTGTCCTTCACCGCCTGGGAAAGGGGGTATTCCCCTTTCAGATCCGCGGGCAGGGGCAGCTCTCGGTTCAATATCATTGACATTTGCTTCACTCACCTTCCTTGGCGCGGGGGCCTATGATTTCTATTTCGTCCCCGTGCCTGTATATTGTCTGCTCTTCCCGCAGGGCCAGGACAGGCCCGCCTATGGCGGGTATCTCCATGCCGCTTTCATAGTGGCAGATAAGGGACAGGCCGTTCAGGGCGTCAAAGCCCCTGGTGTCCTTCAGGCCAACCTCATTTTCATCGGCGTATTGGCAGGCTGCAATGTCTTTGCCAAACAGAATCGCCCCGGCGCTGCCGCCGAATATGGGCCCGCCGCTTTCCAGGTATTCCTGTATTCTGGCGAAGGCCCCGCTGGACTTCAGGTCGCTCAGCAGCTTATATGTGTTGCCGCCGCCGATAAATAGGCCGCCAAAGCTTTTCAGGTCAAGGCCGGCAAGCTCTTCGCCCGAGGTAATCATTTGGATTCGCACATGGAGGCTGCTGAGTTCGTTTGTTATCCACTCTAAGCACCCGGGGTACATATCGCTTTCCATTGCCAGGGGAATATATAGCAGGGGTTTTCCTTTGTCTATCTGGCTTCCAAATGCTTTATAGGCTTCCGCTATGGCCGGGCCGTCCCCGCCGCCGTTTAGGAATAAGCGCATCCTTATTCCTCCCTCTCTTTATTCGCCGCCAGCAGGCGCTCGATGCCCTCGTCGGTGTAAGAGAGCAGCTTCCCGTAGCGCCAGGCGATGTCCCGCCGCTTTTCCGGGGTGTACTCCCCCTGGGCCTGGGCCCGGCGCTTTTCTTCTTTTAGGTCCAGGTAAGCCTGCAGTACGGCGTCCTCCTGGTAGAAAATGGCGTTATACCGGCCCTTGTTCATGGACACGGGGAACAGGTCTGTAATAAAGGCGTCGTCTTCGGGGTAGAGCTTTACGCCGTACTCTTCGCACAGCTTCTCAAATTCGGGCAGAAAGCCGTCCCGCTCCTCTTTGCTGTCGCAGGGGTGGGCCAAAGCCAGCTTCTTCACGCCGGCCCGCACCATTTCGCAGAAACAGTCGGCCGCGCCCAGCTTGTAGGAAAATTTATCGATGGTCATTTTGCCGCCTCCTTCAGGGCCTCCGGCAGGGAGAGCACTTCCCCGTACCGGCCCTGCCAGATGTTTTTGTAATAGAAAAGATTGATCTTCCGGGCCGGGAGCCTGCCATTGCAGAAGGTGCTGATCCCCCCGGCCGGGAGAATCACCCGGTACCCCCGCTCAAAAGCCGATTTTATGGTGGCGTCGATGCAGTATTCGGTCTGCAGGCCCGTTATGACAAGGGTCTCTATACCCAGCCTCTCCAGATAGCGCCCAAGGCCTGTGCGCAGGAAAGCACTGTTAAAGCACTTGTCAAAGACCTTCTCCCCCCGCAGGGGCCCTACCGCATGGGCCACCTTCCACCCCGGCGTGCCATAGGCCAACGGGGTCCCGGGGCCGTCGTCGTGGCGCACAAAGATCACAGGGCGGCCCTCCCCCCGAAAGCGCTCCTGCAAAGCGGTGATCGTCCTGAGGAGCCGGGCGGTCTTCCAGGGCCTTTGATCGATAAGCGCCTGCTGGACATCGATGACCAGCAAGGCCGTTTTGTTTTTTTCCATTTTGCGCCTCCCGCTCGTTTGATTTTTTACTCTATCACCCCGCCGCCAATGACCGTATCCCCGTCATAGACCACCATGGCCTGGCCGGGGGTGGGGGCCCGCTGGGGGGCGTCGAAGACGGCGGTAAGGGTGTCGGGGCCGGTCTGCTCTACCCAGGCGGGCTGGGGGACGTGGCGGTAGCGGAGCTTTACCCTTGCCCGGATGGGGGAAGGTAAGCTCTCGCAGGCGATGAGGTTGATGCCCCGGGCGGTGACGGTCTTTGCAAAGAGCGCCTCCTGGGGGGCCAGGGTGACGGTGTTTTCGGCGGGGTCTATCCTCGTCACGTACATGGGCTCTGGAAAAGAAAGCCCCAGGCCTTTCCTCTGGCCGATGGTGTAGTGGATGATGCCCTTGTGGGTGCCGTAGACTTCCCCCTTTAGCCCCACGAAGTCCCCGGGAGGGAAGCCCCCCGCCTCCCGCTGGATAAAGGCGGCGTAGTCCCCGTCCGGCACGAAGCAGATGTCCTGGCTGTCCCGCTTGTGGGCGTTTATCAGGCCGTTTTCCTCCGCCAGGGCCCGCACTTCCGTCTTGGTAAGGCCCCCCAAGGGGAACTGGCTGTGGGAAAGCTGCTCCTGGCTCAGGGCGTAGAGCATGTAGCTCTGGTCCTTCTCCCCGTCCCGGCCGGCCTTTAAGAGCCAGCGGCCCGAGGGTGCGTCAAACTCCACCCGGGCATAGTGGCCGGTGACCACGCCTTCAAAGCCCGTTTCCTTAGCCCGCTGCAGCAGGAGGCCGAACTTGATGTGTTTATTGCAGTCGATGCAGGGGTTGGGGGTGCGGCCCTGTTTATAAGTGTCGATGAACCGGTCCACCACTTCCCTTTGAAAGGCCTCCTTGAAGTTAAAAACGTAGAAGGGTATTTTAAGCCTTGCGCACACCCGGCGGGTGTCGTTTATGTCATCGCTTACGGTCCTGTTTAGGGCAAGGGTCACGCCGGTCACATCCGCCCCCGCTTCCTTCATGAGCAGGGCCGCCACGGCGGAATCCACCCCGCCGCTCATGGCTGCCAGTATCTTTTTCAAAGGGGCCGCCTCCTTCTTGTATCAGCAGGCCCGTTGGCTTCCGGCGGGAAAACCAACGGGCCTTTTGGTTTATCGTGTCTTCTCCAGTACGAGCTTTGAGTCGGGGCCGTTCTTGCGCACCTCATCCAGGGTCATGTCCCATTCCCGGCAGAGGAGCTCCATGACCCGGGGGGAGCAGAACCCGCTCTGGCAGCGGCCCATGCCCGCCCGGGTGCGGCGCTTTACGCCGTCTAAGGTGCGGGCCCCCAGTATGCCGTGGATGGCGTCAACGATCTCGCCCTCAGAGACCTCCTCGCAGCGGCAGATGATATTGCCGTAGGCGGGGTTCTCCTTTATCTTGGCGGCCCGCTGCTCCGGGGTCATTTCCTTCAGGCGGGGGGCGCCTTTGCGGATGGGGTCAAAGCCGGGGTTTTCCGGCAGGGAGAGCTTTTCCGCTATCATCTCCGCTACGGCCTCCCCGATGGCTGGGGCGCTGGTAAGGCCCGGGGACTCGATGCCCGCGCAGTCAAAGAAGCCCGGGGCGGTCTCGCCGATGATGAAGTCGTCCCCATCCTCGTGGGCCCGCAGGCCCATAAAGGAGGTGATGACCTGTCTGAGAGGCACGTTCTTTACCCCCAGGGCCGATTTTTCCTGCAGGTCCCGAAGGCCTTCGGCGGTGGTGGCGGTGTCCTCCTTATCCTCGATGTCCACGGCGGTGGGGCCCACCAGCAGGTTCCCGTGGACGGTGGGGGACACCAGCACGCCCTTGCCGTACTTGCCGGGCAGCTGGAAGATGGTGCTCTTTACGTGGCCGCCGGCGGTCTTGTCCAGCAGGCAGTATTCGCCCTTGCGGGCGGTGATGTGCAGCTTCTTTTCGCAGACCTGGTTGTGCAGCTCATCCGCGTAGACCCCCGCGCAGTTTACCACGGCTTTCGTTTCGATATCCCCCGCGCCGGTGTGCAGCAGCCAGCCGCCCTCTGTTTTTTCAAGGCTTTCCGCCTGGGTGCAGAAGCGGAATTCAACTCCGTTCTTGGCGGCGCTTTCCGCAAGGCCCAAGGTCAGCTCAAAGGGGCACACGACCCCCGAGGTCTCCGCAAAGAGCGCCGCACAGACCTGATCGCTTAAATTGGGCTCGCGGCTCCTTGCTTCCTCCCCGGTGAGAAGGGACAGGCCCTTCACGCCGTTTTTAAGGCCCCGCTCGTAAAGCTCCTGAAGCTTGGGCTTATCTTCCTCGTTGAGGCACACCACAAAGGCCCCTATGCGGTTAAAGGGGATGTCCAGTTCTTCTGCGAGCTCTGTCATGAGCTCGTTTCCCCGGACGTTCATTTTCGCCTTCCAGGTGCCGGGCTCCGCGTCAAAGCCCGCGTGGACGATGGCGGAGTTGGCCTTGCTGGTGCCCTCGCACACGTCCTGGGCCCGCTCTATTACTAAAAATCTGCCCTGCCGACGGGAGAGCGCCCGGGCCGCGGCGCTGCCTGTTACCCCCGCGCCGATGATGACTGCGTCATATTTCATAAGCTTTGCCTCTCTTTTCAGCTTTTTTCTTCTCATAGCATATCACAAAACCGCCTTTCCTGCAAGGATTATCTTCTTTTCCGCGAATTTTCCCGCAAATGTGAGAATATAGATAACTTCCACTCGCAGGCGGAAAAGGCCGAGCGAGAATCTAAAATTTAAGAGGGTTGAAATTTATGAACAAAAGCAAGTTTCTGAAGAAATCACTTGCGGCGATTCTGTCTGTTCTTCTCGTCGTCGCGATGATTCCGCTCAGCGCTGCTGCCAAAGTTTGGCCGGAAAACCCGGTGCCGAATATGACACGGTTGTATATCGGCAACAGCACCTCACAGAATGGTGTGAAGGTGGAAAACGGTGTTTTCAAGGCTGACATTTCGGAGGAAGCGACAGATATCTACCTCCGTGTTGACGACACCAGCCTGGGTACCGCTAACGTTAATCAGGCCGAACTGCAAGTTTTGAACTACCAATCTGTAAAGGTTGCGACTGTCGGTACTACCGCAGTACAGATTGCGTTCGACGACGTTGCAGAAGACCCCACCGCCGACGAGATCACCATGGACCTCCGTCTGGTTTCTACTGCCAATAGCGAAAGCTATGAGGAGTTCAAGGTCGTTCTCACCCGCGTTGGCGTAGGCACCACCGCTGAGATCGAGAGCGCTACCCCCATCCAGAGCACTGGTATGTTCACTGCTGTTCCTGGCGAAAATGTAATTAACGTGCAGGTTGCTCGCTTGGCTGGCGAAAATGGTTCCAGCACCAACCCCTCCGTCACTTTGAAGGCGAAGGACAATGCTGTTATTGCAAAAGGTACCGGCAACTTGGATTATGCTTCCGGTACTGCTGCTAACACTGTTACTTTCAAAGAAGTTCGTGATGGCGATACTTTTACCATCACCTCTCAGTCTGGTAATAATACTTCTGAGTGGACTTTCAAAGTAACAGATGTTGACGCTCTGGATACTATCTCTGTTAATGGCGTTGCTGGTGTTATTTCTGACAGCTTGAAGAATACCACTACTGACAAATCTACCTTGAATACTACCACCGATTATAGCCCTGGTGAGGCCAAGGATGGCATTGCAGATACCGTGACTGTCTCCCTGGATTCCAGTGTTTTTGTGGATAGGTTGGGCAACGCTATCACAGCGAACGGCACCAACACAAAGTCTCTGCCCGTGAGCCTGGCTGTTAAGGGCAATGTGCCTTATGTCTATCTGAATTCCTCTAAAGACGCGACCAGCTATGACTATTCAACTGGTGGAGCTACAAACAAAAAGGTAAATTCTGGTGACAGTTTTGACTTCGTAGTTCCTTCTTCTGCAACTGCAACAGAACTTTCTATGTGGGTTCCCAGCGGTGCTTGGGGGAATACTGCTGCAACGACTGACTACCAGAAGTACATCCTTGTCATCGAGCTGAAAAAGAGCAACAACACCGCTATCGAGTCCGTTATCATCAACGAGCAGGTCGCTACTATCGACGGCGATACGATTCATGCTGTGCTGCCTGTGACAAAGGCGGATGGGTCTACCCCCAATACCGTTACTGCTATCGATGAGATTAAGATTGTGACCGACAGTTCTGTTGCCAGCATCAATCTTGATGATAACGATGGTACCAACAATTTCTTCGGCTCAGCTGCGGATAATACGCCTGTGGCTGGCAAGAAAACTTGGAGTGCTAGACTTGCTAATACTTCCAAGGCCAACCTCTCCAAGAGCAAGGGCGCTATCCTGACTGTGACAGCCCAGAACGGCGACATTCAGCAGTATGTCATCTCTGCCGAGATCGACACCGACCGCACCCTGGCCAAGCTGGACGCCCTGACCCTGGTGGCTCCTGACGGCACCCGCTACGACGGCGCCATCTCCGGCCACAAGATCTCCTTCAAGGACATCCCCTACATGACCACCAGCCTCTCCGGCTGGAAGCTCTTCGCCACCCCCAACACCAGCGCTACGGCTATCATCGATGATACTGCCGTCATTAACGGCACAACTCTCGGCAGTGCGCTCTTTACTGATGGCACACTGGCTCAAGCCCCTGACAAGCGCACCCGTACTTACCCCGCGGATGAGACCATTATTGCCAAGAACAAGAACGACAACAAGGTCTTCACCGAGTACAAAGTCGAGCTGTCCCTTGCCGCCCCCAAGACTGGCAACACTCTGAACAGCATGACTGTTACTGCTCAGACCACTGCACCTGTTGTTAACACAACTATTAACAATGTTGTGTATGACCGTATCACTACCGCTAACACCATCAAGGCTACCATCGAGAAGGATAAGACCGGCAACACCGGCAAAATCACTCTCGCACAGCCTTTCAGCCTGAGCACTTCCAACACAGACCCCTCTGCCGCCGCTATTTATGACATTATCACTGAAATCACCACCAACAACGGCGGTGTAGCGTTCCTGGGCAACTTGGATGTAGCTACTGCAGGGAGTGAGGCTGTTCGTATTGATGATGGCATTGATACTCCTTTGAACGTGAAGGGCGGTAAGATTTCCACTCTGGCAAACAATGACAAGAAGTTCTCCTCTACCTATTTCGATATTCAGAATGGGTATTTCAAAACCAATAAGACGGTTAAAATTGTTGTTTTGCCTGAGGAAATTGCCCGTCAGGTTATAGCTGATCCTTATGCTGGTGCCAGCGGTGCAGGCGTTAACTACATTGCAAATGGCAATGCAGCCGGTAATCGCCTGAGCTACGGCACAATGTATAGCATTGAGGAAAAAGTCCTCGACCCCGAGCACAACGCCAACCTAAAGTCCATCGCCGTAGGCGACACCACCCTGACCATTTCCGGTGACAAGATCACTGGCACGCTGCCTTATAGCCTGACCACTGAAAAAGCTGGTACTGTTGCAGGCACATCTTCTGCAAACGCAAAGTGGGTCAAGTTTGAGACTCAGAGCGCTTTTGCTAAGTGGTTCAATGCCAATTCCGAGGGCAAAGTGAATGGTGTTGCTGCCGATCCTTCCGCAACAAACCTAAAGTTTATCTTTGCCCGTAATGCCGACCATACTGTTTCTGTATACACCTATGACAACGCCACAGTTGCAGCACTGGAAGGTGCCTATGGCAATCCTCCTGTTGCAAACACTCCCAATGCCTTTAAGGTAGAGGCCGAAGATCGTTTGGCTGGCGGCGACACTTCTGTCCGCAACTACAAGTTCGACCTCAAGTGGGCTGATCCCAACACAGAGGCTAAGATCGAGAAGTTCAGCGTGGCTGGGCGCACTGGCACTATCAGTGGGCAGAACGTGAACGTTTCTGTTCCCTACAAGACCGACGTGCGCGGGCTGATCCCCACCTTCACGCTGTCCTCCGGCGCCACCATGAAGCTGGACGACGCCAGCAACAACCCCGTGGAGAGCGAGAAGACCACCCTGGACTTCAGCAACCCCGTGAAGGTCATCGTCACCTCTGAAGATGGCCAGCACACCGAGCACTACACCATCACCGTCACCGAGGGCGAGATGTTCTCTGACGTGCATGAGAGCGACTGGTTCTATGAAGTTGTTATCGAGGCCGCCCAGAAGGGCTGGATCAATGGCGACGGCAACGGCCACTTTGAGCCCAAGAAGACCATGGACCGCGCCGAGTTCGCGCAGGTCATCGCCAACATGTATAAGGACGAGGTGGAGAAGGGCGACTACAGTTCCTCCCGCTTCCCCGACGTCCCCAGCGACCACTGGGCCAGCAAGGCCATTGCCTTCTGCGCTGACCGCGGCTACATCCTGGGCGACAGCAAGGGCAACTTCAACCCCGGCGACTCCATCACCCGTGAGCAGGCAGCCGTCATCCTCTGCCGCATGAAAGACCTGGATACCACCGCCGGCCGCACCACCTTCGCCGACGACGCCAGCATTGCGGATTGGGCTGTTGAGTCCGTGAACGCCGTGGTGAAGGCAAACTACTTCCAGGGCGTCGGCAACAACCAGTTCGATCCCAAGCGCCCCATGATGAAGTGCGAAGGCGCCGCCATCCTGGTACGTTCCGCTACTAAGTGATGTTTCAACTCAC
>CANRZD010000040.1 GCA_947644325.1 uncultured Clostridia bacterium | reverse complement strand
ACCCCAAGGCGTTGCAGTATATCATGGGACACGCCAACATCACGATGACGCTGAACTATTACGCCCATGCGACCTACGATTCCGCAAAGGCAGAGATGGAGCGGCTGGCCGCGTAGTGAGTAGTAAAGTAGTAAAAAGAAAGCGGCAGGCCGCTTTTACTACTTCCGTACTACGTTTCAGCGCAAAGTCACGCCGGGATACGCCGAGATATGCGAATAACTCTCCCAAACGGCAAATGGCGGAAACGCCTGAAAATCAAGGCTTTGCCACCATTTGCCGAGTTACATAAGGTTAGGGCTGGAAATTGCAAAATCTTTCCTACGAACTATTGTTGATGGAACATATCATGAATGGTTAGACGCTCCAATTGTTGATATCGACTTTTCATCAACTCTTCATGATACAACCTTAGAGGATGATCCCATCAGCCTAAAATATCATGAAAGAGCCTGGAACGGAAGATATCCAAATCCTGATGAGCTAATATGGTTCGGCGAACCAGCACCCAAAAGAGCTGCCATGACATTTTTAGTACACTATTTCCGCTTTGGAGGACGGAAAGCCGCATATGGATTACTGCATCCAAATGGCCACAGAATACGGTTTAAGTATGATAATGATATTTTTTACTTTATACACTTACCAGAAATAATGAAAAAACTATGGCCAAAATGTGCACAAGAATACCCTTCATTAATCAAATTTATTTAGGATTATCCTTCGTTCCGAAGTCATTATACCACAAGCAGGAAATTTTTTCCAGCTTATTCCACAAATTTCTTTTATAATATTCAAAAATAGCAGGATGTACCCTTCTAATATGCCTATATCTCCATTTTTGTTTGTTTTTCCTTGGATATATGCTATACTGTTCATTATAGTATCAAATTCTGCCAACGAGCATATAAGCTCAAAAGCAGACACAGTTTCCGAGTTACACAGTGCCTGATGAGTATAATACTTCCCCTTGTGAAGTATGCGCTCTTGGGCATTTTTGTTTTTTACAACTTATCACTAGCCCTCGATGTTGCCGCAGACGGCAATATAAGGCAAAAAAGCGTGGAGATTTTTCTTCACGCTTTTTCTATAATATCTGGAGCCACACGGCATCCGGCATAATATTTCAAACCGGCTCTGCCGGAGAAGGGGGAATCAAAATGTCCGAAAACGCAAGAATGCTGGCTTTCACGGAGAAGGTGAACCTCCCTTTGTTCGGGGACGCCACCCGCTTCATTTTGAACGCAGCAGAGGCAAGCTGTGAACCGCAGCTTCTGTGGCTGCTGGGGAAAGGGCGCACTATCCCGCCTATTGGGAATTTGTTGCTGTTTGCCTGGCTCGTCCGGCAGGTCAACCCTCTGATGAAAACCATGCGGACAAAAGACGCGGCGCTGTTCCGTGCCCTGTGCCTCCTGCAAAGATCTTTCGCCAGGCCGGGAAGCCATCAGCTTGGTGGGGCTAGACCCGGACAAATATGAAAGCCTGTTCCGTCAAAGCCTGCACGACGGTATGCCTTAAAGCAGCACTACCCCGGTTTGGCAATAAGCCGGAGAACCATGTGGCTGTCAGCATGACACGGCAAAGTGGAAAAACGCCGCCTATGTTTGCTTTTGTACCGGACTTTTTTGACGTTTTATGGTAAAATATACCTAACAGAAAAAATGTAACTACAGATTTTAGGGAGGAGCCCGTAATGGAAAAGCAGTGCGTACAACAAGCCGACTATCAATTTCTAATAGAAAAAGAGGCCATGTGGGCGGAAATGCTTATGGATGTCTTAAAAGAGAACGATATCCCGTGCACGGCCCTACCTGTATACGGCGCCGGGCTGGTCATGAAAACCGGGATGCGGGAGCGGATGAAGGTCTTCGTGGCGCCCGAGAAGAAATCTCAGGCGGAAGAGATTGTGGAGGAGCTTTTTGCCAGTTCTGAAAATTCGTGAAATCAACAGGCTTCGGCTACAGAGAAGGCGCGCGCGGTAGTAAATTTCAATATCCCATACTTTCTTGGCCGCATCACATCCTACAACAAAAAGATACCTATCTTGACACCTTTCGTCTATTATGCTATAATTTTTTCGGAAGGAGTGTTTCCCAATGAAAAAGTTATTCAAAAGCATCACCGGCCTGCTGCTGGCGACCCTATTGCTGTGCGGGGCGGCCCTGCCGGCCAGCGCCGCTATGGCGGACATTGGTGGCCACTGGGGCGCCGGGGCCATCCAGTACTGTATCGACCACGGGTACTTAAACGGCGTCACCAGCTCCGCCTTTAACCCCAACGGCTATGTGCAGCGGTCCCAGGTGGCCCAGGCCCTCTATAATCTGGCCGGGAAGCCCGACGTTTCTGACGTCGAAAACCCCTTTGCGGATTCCCGGGGCCACTGGGCCCAGGAGGCCATTGCCTGGGCAGGCAGCGCCGGGGTGGTCAAGGGCATAAGCGCCACGGCCTTCGACCCGGACGCCTACGTGACCCGGGACCAGGTGGCCACCATGTTCCAGCGCTACGCGGGCTGGGACAAGGACAACGCAAATAACGGCTTCACCATCAACCCCTCCCTGCTGAACCTGTACCCTGACCAGAACCAGATCGCCTCCTGGTACCGGGAGGGCATGGCCTGGGCGGTGCAGTACGGCTTCATGCAGGGCAGCGGCGGCAGGCTGAACCCCACCGGCACCCTGACCCGCGCGGAGCTTGCCCAGCTCATCAAGAACTACTTTGAGCCCCTGGAGGGGGTCACTCCCCCCGCCCCGGACGGCAAGTACCACTCGGTAGAGGCGTTCTTGGCGGACCCGGAGGTCAAGAAGGGCCTGGACGAGGCGCTTTCCTCGCTGGTGGACGACACCATGAACATCTCCATCCGGGGGGATAAGGACATCCTGTACTATGAGTTCACCTTTGCCCAGGGCCTGATAACAGACCAGGCGGCGATTGCCGATTACCTGCTCAAGGAGATGCAGCAGCCGTCCTTTGTGGAGATCTTCCAAAATGTGGCGGCTTCCATGAAGCTGGTCCTCAGCCCGGATATCGACCCGAAGATCGTGGTGGCGTATTATGAAAGTGATGGCGCTCTGATAGCCACCATGATGTATAACGACCAAGGCATTCTCGTTCTCTAACGCGTAAAGAGAAGCCGGCCCTCTCACCCGGGGGCCGGCCTTTTTTATTCTTCTTCCAGTTCCTGTGAAAGCTCCGTCCACTCCAGCAGAAGCCCTTCGGCCTTTTCCTGCAGCTGGGCGATCTCCCCGCTTTTCTGGGCCACGGCCTCGTAGTCGGCGGCGATTTCCGGGTCCTCCAGAGAGCTTTCCAGGGCCGCTATGGCCCTGTCCGTTTCCTCGATCTCCGCCTCCAGCCGCCGCAGGGCGGCTTTCTTTCTGCGCAGCTGGGCGTCCCGCTCCTTGCGCTGCTTGTAGAGGTTGGGCCGGGGGGCGGCCTTCTTTTCTTCCATAGCCGCTTTGGCCTCCCGCTTTTCCAGGTAGCTGTCGTAGTTGCCCAGGTACAGGTGGGCCCCGTTGGGGGTCAGGGCATACACCTTGTCGGCCAGGCGGTTGATGAGATACCGGTCGTGGGACACCACAAACAGCGTCCCGTCATAGCCGGAAAGGGCCTCCTCCAATGCCTCGCAGGAGCCGATGTCCAGGTGGTTCGTTGGCTCGTCCAGAAGGAGGAAGTTCGCCCGGGAGAGCATGAGCTTTAATAGCAGCACCCGGGCCCGCTCGCCGCCGCTTAAGGCCCCCACGGGCTTGAACACATCCTCCCCCTTAAAGAGGAAGATGGCAAGGGCGCTGCGTATCTCCGTCTGGGTCATCTGGGGGTGCAGGTCCCATATTTCGTCGATGACGGTCTTCTTGTCATTGAGGCTCAGCTGGGACTGCTCATAGTAGCCCAGGTCCACCCCCACCCCCAGGCGCACCTCGCCCTGGTTGGGGTGGTACTGGCCCAATAAAATCTTGAAAAGCGAGGTCTTCCCGCAGCCGTTGGGGCCGATGAGGAAGATTTTCTCCCCCCGCTTTATCTCCACGTCCACGTTTTCAAAGAGGGGCCCCGACCCGAAATCCAAAGAGAGCCCCTGGGCGGTGAGCACGTCGTCGCCGCTGCGGCGGCTGGCGTGGAACTGGAACCGGATGGAGTCGGGGTCCTCCTCGGGCTTCTCCAGGGTGGCTTCCAGCCGGTCAATGGACTTCTGCTTGCTGGCAATGGTCACGTAGTTGCGCTCTTGGTTCCAGCGGCGCTGCTGCTCGATGATGCCCTCGATGCGCTTTATCTCCCGCTTTGTGCTCTCATAGACCCGCTGCATGGCAAGGCGTTTTTCCTCTTTCAGGGCTAAGTACCGGGTGTAGTTGCCCTTATAAGACTCCAGGTGGGTGCCCTGGAGCTCCAGGGTGCGGGAGGTGACCTTGTCCAGAAAGTACCGGTCATGGGAGATGACCACGTAGGCGTGGGGGTAATTTTTCAGGAAATCCTCCAGCCACTCCACCGACTGGATGTCCAGGTGGTTGGTGGGCTCGTCTAAGAGCAGCAGGTTCGCCCCGCCCAGGAGCATTTTCGCAAGCTGCAGCTTTGCCTTCTGCCCGCCGCTTAATACCCCTACGGTGTTCCCGATCTGCTCCTCGCTAAAGCCCAGGCCCAGCAGGGCGCTGCGGGCCCTTGAGCGGCAGGTGAGCCCGCCCCCGTCCACAAAGCGGTCGTTCAGCTCCGTCTGGCGCTCGATAAGGGCCGTGAGCTCCTTTTCGTTATGGGTGCGGGAAATGGCCCGGGCCAGCTCCTCCAGCTCCCCCTCCATTTCGATAAGGGGGGCAAACACCGTCATGACCTCCTCAAAGGCGGTCTTCTCAAAGTCCCGGCACACGTGCTGCTCCATATAGCCGGGGGTGCAGTCCTTGGCAAAGACGGCCGCCCCCGCGTCCGGGGCATACTCCCCGGTAAGGGCCTTGAAAAGGGTGGTCTTGCCGCTGCCGTTTACCCCCACCAGGCCCACGTGCTCGCCCTTCTGCATTTCGAAGGTGATGTTCTCTAAAACCGTCTCCTCACCGAAGCTCACGGTGAGGCCTGTTACCGTTAAAATAGCCATAAGTACCTCGTCTTGACTGTGAAAAAAAGGGCCGCCCCCAAAAAGGACGGCTGCTTTTTGTATCAGGCCGGGGCTACTGCTGGGAGCGCCCCTTGCTGTTGATGATCTTGCTGAGTTCGTCCATAAAGCTGTTGATATCCTTGAACTGCCGGTACACCGACGCAAAGCGCACGTAGGCCACCTCGTCCACGGATTTCAGCTTTTCCATGGCGTAGGTGCCGATGCGCTGGGAGGAGATCTCCCGGTCCAGGGAGTTCTGCAGCAGGTTCTCTATCTCGTCCACAATGCGCTCCAGGGTGTCCACCGAGACGGGCCGCTTCTCGCAGGCGCGCAGAAGGCCGTTTAAGAGCTTGCTCCGGTCGAAGGTCTCCCGGGACTTGTCCTTCTTGATGACCACAATGGGCACGTTTTCGATGATCTCATAGGTGGTGAACCGCTTGCCGCACTTGAGGCATTCCCGGCGGCGGCGGATGCGTTCCCCTTCGTCTGTAGGCCGGGAATCCACCACTCTGCTTTCGCTGTACCCGCAATAGGGACATTTCATAGCCAAACCCTCCCGATTTTGTGTATTCTCAAAAATTATACACGAAATATGGGGAAATTGCAAGAAGGAGCGCAAAAAAAGTTAACATAAAAAAGCTTTTTCCACCGCAAGGCGCGACTTCCCCAGCTCCTCCGCCTGGCCGAAGCTCTCCCGGTACACCTCTGTGATCACCGCGCCCGTATAGCCCATGCCCTCCAAATGCCGGCGGAAGGCCACAAGGTCAAAGTCCCCCTCCCCGGGCAGAAGGCACAGCTTCTCCCCCTGGCAGCTGCTCAGGTGCACATGGCAGAGCTTATCCCCCATGGCGGCGCTGACGGCCTCTATGGGCTGGCCGGTGATGCGGCACTGCTTTACGTCCAGCACAAAGGCGCAGTCGTCCCCCAGGTACTCCCGCATGCCCCGCAGAAAAGCTGGGTCCAGGCTCTTATAGGTGCGCACGTTCTCCTGGGCGGGCCGGGCCCCGGTGTCCCGGCCCCGGCGGGTCAGCTCCCCAAAGCGCTCCCAGTAGGCCTCGTCCTCCAGCCACTGGCTGCGCTGGGGGGCCCCGTGTATCACTACGTACTTGGCGCCCAAAAAGGCCGCGGCCTCCAGGAACTTCAAATATAGCCGGAAGCCCTCCTCCGTGCGCCGAGGGTAGGTCTGGAACAAAAGGGGCGACTCCATCACCGCCGTAAAGGGGTGCACCGACACGAACCGCGCCCCGTAGGCGTCCCCCATGGCCTTGAGTTCAGCGAGGAAGGGCCGCTCCATCTCCCCGAAGGAATTGAGAAACACTTCAAAGCACCGGTAGCCCTGCTCCAGCAGGACCCGCAATGCCTTCTCCGTCTCCAGGGGGTACAGGCACGCGGTGCTGACCCCAGGCGTCATGCGGCCTCCACCACCGCGCCGTCCTTCAGGCGCAGGATGTGGTCGGCCTGGGAGGCGATCTCATTGTCGTGGGTGATGAGGATCACGCAGCGGCCCTCCTTGTGGGCCAGGTCCAGGAGGATATCGATGATGTTCCTGCTGTTTTCTGAGTCCAGGTTCCCGGTAGGCTCGTCGGCCAGCAGCACCTGGGCGTTAGACGCCAGGGCCCGGGCGATGGCCACCCGCTGCTGCTCGCCGCCGCTCATCATTTTCGGGTACTGCTTTTCGATCTTCTCCGGCAGCTCTACCCGGCGCAGAAGCTCCCGGGCCTTCGCCTTTGCCTCCTTGTGGCTGACCCCGGAAAGCTCCATGGGGTACATGACGTTCTCTAAAGCGGTCAAAAGCGGGAACAGGTGGAAGGCCTGGTACACCACCGACACCTTCTCCCGCCGGTAGCGGTCCCGGTCCATGTCCGTGGTTTTCTCCCCTTCGAAGGCGATCTCCCCGCTGTCCGGCAGATCGAGCCCGGCCAGAAGCGACAGCAGGGTGGTCTTGCCGCTGCCCGAGCGCCCCACGATGGCGTAGGCCTGCCCGGGCTCAAACTCGCAGCTGACCCCCTGCAGGGCCCGCACGGTCTGGTAGCGGGTGCGGTAGGTGTACTCTACGTTGCTGGCTGTCAGGATGCTCATGTGACTTCCCCCTTCTTTGATTAAGACCTTGGGGCGCTGGTCTCGTCTGCCGACTCGGTCAGCGTTGGACGGTCTCCACCGGAGACCAACGCCCCAAACCCTGGGACCCTTTTTGGAAAAAGGGTCCATCCAAAAACTAATTATTTTCCAGTATTTCTTTTATGACCACCCGCTCGTCGAACGGGTATTTTTTGCCTTTTATTTCCTGGTAGTCTTCGTGGCCCTTGCCGGCCAGCACGACGATGTCGCCTTCCTGGGCGTTCTCCAGGCACCACTTGATGGCCTCCCGGCGGTCGGGTATCTCGATGAACTTGCCGTCGGTCTTATCCATGCCGATGCGGATGTCCTTTATGATGTCCAGCACGTCCTCGTCCCGGGAGTTGTCGGCGGTGAGCACCGACAGGTCCGCGAGCTTGCCGCTTACCTCGCCCATTTCGTACCGGCGCACCCGGGAGCGGTTGCCCCCGGCCCCAAAGAGGCAGATAAGGCGCTTGGGGTCATATTCCCGCAGGGTGGTCAGCAGGTTCTCCATGGCCACGGCGTTGTGGGCGTAGTCTAAAAGCAGGGTGTAGGGGCCCGGCACCGGCACGGGCTCTACCCGGCCTTTTACTTTTACCTGGCGCAGGCCTTCCTGCATGGCTTCTATGGGCACACCCAGCATGTGGCAGCAGGCAATGGCGCACAGGGCGTTGTAGGCGTTGAAGCGGCCGGGCAGGCCGACTTCGGCTGTAAAATTAAGGGCCCCCGAGACCTGGAAGGTGATGCCCAAAAATCCCGGGCGGTTCAGGTGCTCACAGCCGGAGGCCCGCAGGGCCGCGCCCTCCCCGAAGCCGAAGGTGAGGACCGGACAGGGGGCTTTCTCCAGCACGCCCATGACGGCCGGGTCGTCGAAGTTGCCCGCGGCCTGTCTGCACAGGGGGAAAAGCATGGCTTTGCTCTCCAAATACTCCTGCATGTCTTTATGCTCTACGCCGCCGATGTGGTCTTCGGAGAAGTTCGTGAAGGCCCCGGCTTCAAAGGGGAAGCCGTACACACGATAGTCCCGCAGGCCGATGGAGGAGGCCTCCATGACGCAGTACGCACAGCCGGCGTCGGCCATCTGGCGCAGGTACTTCTGCACCTCGTAGCTTTGGGGGGTGGTGTTGTCCAGCTGGGTGACCTTCCCGTCAATCTGCACCCCCACCGTGCCGATGATGCCGGTCTTGTGCCCGGCGGCCTCTAAGATGGACTGGACCATGTAGGCGGTGCTGGTCTTGCCCTTGGTGCCGGTGATGCCGACGACTTTTATATCTTTTTCCGCCGGGTTCCCGAAAAAGGCGGCGCTGACGAGAGCCAGGGCCTTTTTGGTGTCGGGCGCCAGCAGCACCTGGGCGCCGGGGGCCTCTACGGGTTCTTCGGCTAAGATCACGGCGGCGCCCTTTTCACAGGCGGCTTTGGCGTATCGGTGGCCGTCAGATGCCGCCCCCCGCAGGCACACGAACAGGCAGCCCGGCACGGCCTTCCGGGAATCGTACACGATATCGGTGATTTCCACTTCGGAAAACCCCCGCAGGCCCAAGGGGCCCGCTAGCTGTGAAAGCTTCATGGAAAGCTCCCCCTCTCCCATTTGTGGTTCCTATTATATTATATATTCTAAATAATTATACGCTTTTTTGGACGGTTTGTCAATGAAAGAAAGGGATTGCGAAGGGGGCCGGAATTTTTTATAATAAACCTGTAACGAATGCAATAGAAGCCTGTCTAACCTAAGGGAAGAAGGGGGTGGGGCCATGAAGGAGTTCGACCGGGTGTACACGGAATATTTCGACACTGTGTACGGCTTTGTGCTGCGCATGTGCCGGGACCCGGGGCTCTCGGAGGAAGTGACCCAGGAGGCGTTCTTTAAGGCATTGCGGAACCTTTCGTCCTTTCGGGGGGAGGACGAAAAAAGCCTGCGGGCCTGGCTCTGCGAGATCGCCAAGAACACCTATTACTCCCTGCTGGAGAAGCGCCGCCGACGGGGGGACCTGCCCCGGGAGGCCCCGGACCCCTTTGACATGGAAGGCCGCTTTGCGGATAAGGAAACGGCTTTGCAGATCCACCGGGTGCTGCACACCCTGCCCGAGCCCTACCGGGAGGTCTTCTGGCTGCGGGCCCTGGGGGAGCTGCCCTTTTCGGAGATCGCCGCCCTTTTCGGCAAGACGGAAAGCTGGGCCCGGGTGACCTATCACCGGGCGAAACTGAAAATAAAGGAGGAACTGCCATGAAACTGCCCTGCGCCATTGTACGGGACCTGCTGCCCCTCTATCACGACAACGTGTGCGCCCCGGAGACCGGGGACGCCGTGGAGGAGCACCTGCTCGGCTGCGGCCCCTGCCGGGCCCTTTACCACGACCTGCAGGAAAGCGACAGCCTGGACCCCCGCCCCGCCCATGAGGTGGGCAAAGCCTCCCTAAAGAAGGCCAAGAGGCGCATATGGAAAAGGGTCTTCGGGTGGGCGCTGGGGGTGCTGCTTCTGTGCCTTACGCCCCTTATCAGCGCCGCGGTGAACCTCCATAACACCATGGTGGATATGCCCGCCGACACCCTGGAGTGGGTGGAATACTTCGAGAACGTGCCCCCCTCGGCGGAAAACAGCCTGATCTTCTATTACGACGACGAGACCGGCCAGGGCCTGCACCACGAGTGCGGGGCCTTCAAGGCCGTGTTCTCCAGCCGGAACGCCGCCCACTGCGCCCACGCGGGGCTCACCTACTCGGCCCGGCCCTTCATAATAGACGGGGAGACCCGGTGGGCGATGGTCATGGCCTGCCGGGTGAGCAAGTGGGACGCCATGTGGGACGCCGCCCGGCAGAGCCCGCCGGTGGTGGAGTCCATGGGCATCTGGATAAACTCCGACTGGGCCTTCTGGGACAGCAGCTGCCAGAGGTTCGTGGACGAGGGACGGGCCCCGGAGCCCCCGGAGGAGGAAAAGGACTGCTTTATGTCCCGGGTCTACTTCTTCCCCCGGTACGACACCCTGCCCGAGCCGGACACCATTTTGAGCGAAGACACCCTGCCCGAGGACGCGGTGCTCTTGTGGACCAAAGACGGGGAATAAATAGAAGGGACAGCATACCCGCCGAAAAGAAGTTGCTTTTTGGCGGGTATTGTTTTATAATGGACAGGTCAAGAAAACGATGGCTTATGGGGAAAGGGGGATAAATGAAAAAGTATTTTTTGCCGCTCCTGCTGCTTGCCGTCTTTGAAACGGTGGCGGTGACCCTGTGGCTGACCCGGGACAACCTGTTCTATCTCTTTAACTTCAGCTATATCGGGGCTTCTGTATCCCTGGGGCTGTTCCTTTTTATCAAAAAGTATAAATACGCCCGCAGGGCCGCCCAGCTTTTGGTGGGGCTTTACATGCTGGTCTACCTGGGCCTTATCTGCGGCGAAAACATGCAGATCGAGGGGTTCTGGTACTATCTTTTCACCGGCGTGTTCGAGGCAGCCACCATCCATTACGCCGTGGCGAAGATCTTCGGGCCGCTGCTTTTCGGCCGGGGCTGGTGCGGCTATGCCTGCTGGACCGCCATGGTGCTGGACTTCCTCCCCTATAAGGTCCCACAAGCGCACGGGAAGAAGCTGGGCTGGATACGGTACGTGACATTTGCGGCGTCCCTGCTGTTTGTTTTGGCCCTGTTCCTGGCCCACGCCGGCCATATGGAGGAGATCATGTTTTGGGCATTCCTCATAGGCAACGCCCTGTACTACGCCTTGGGCGTCATACTGGCCTTTGTTTTTAGGGACAACCGGGCCTTTTGCAAGTACATATGCCCGGTGGCGGTGTTTTTGAAGCCTATGAGCTATTTTTCCCTGCTCCGGGTCCAGTGCGATAAAACCAAATGCATATCCTGCGGCAAATGCAAAAAAGCATGCCCTATGGGCGTGGATATGACGGACAATTCCCGAAAGCGGAAGAACGGGACCGAGTGCATCCTTTGTTTTGAATGTGTAAAGAGCTGCCCGAAGGACGCGCTGTAGCTTTTTCATATAGGGCCATAAAACCAACAGGAGGGGCATATGCGGGCAAAATTCGTGACGCTGGGGTGCAAGGTGAACCAGTATGAGACAGAGGCCATGGCGGAGTTGCTGGAACGGGGGGGCATCCCCCGGGCCGGGGCGGGGGAGGGCGCGGACATCGTGATCGTCAACTCCTGCACGGTGACGGCCCAAAGCGACCAGAAGGCCCGCCAGGCCTTGCGCCGGGCCAAAAAGGAGAACCCCGGGGCCGTCATGGTCCTCACCGGCTGCTGGCCCCAGGCCTTCCCCAAAGAGGCCCAGGCGTTCTTAGAGGCCGACGTGGTGCTGGGGACATCAAACCGGGGGGCGGTGCTCGGGAAGGTGCTGGAGTACCTTTCCACCAAGCAGCGCATTGTGGACATAGCCCCCCACGAAAAGGGCGAGGCCTTCGAGAAGCTCTCTGTAAAGGGCATGGGGGGGCGCACCCGGGCCTACCTGAAGATAGAGGATGGCTGCGACCGGTTCTGCTCTTACTGCATCATCCCCTACGCCCGGGGGCGGGTGCGCTCGAAGCCCCTGGAGGAGGTGCGCCGGGAGGCCCGTGCCCTGGGGGAAAACGGCTATAAGGAGATCGTGCTGACGGGCATAAACCTGCCCGCCTACGGCCTGGACCTGGGCCTGCACCTGTGCGACGCTGTGGAGGCCGCCTGTGAGGCCCAGGGCATAGAGCGGGTGCGGCTGGGCTCTCTGGAGCCGGAGGAGCTGACGCTGGAGGTCATAGAAAGGCTCAGGGCCCAGAAGAAGCTGTGCCCACAGTTTCACCTGTCCCTGCAGAGCGGCTGTGCGGAGACATTAAAGCGCATGAACCGCCACTACACCCCCAACGAATACCGGAAGATCGTGGAGGACCTGCGCGGGGCCTTCCCGGGCTGCGCCATCACCACCGACGTGATGGTGGGCTTTGCCGGGGAGACGGAGGAGGAATTCCGAGAATCCCTGGCCTTTGTGGAGGAGATAGGCTTTGCCAAGGCCCATGTGTTCGCTTACTCCCGCAGGCCGGGCACCCGGGCCTATGACGCCCCCGGCCAGGTGCCCAACGCCATGAAGGAAGCCCGCAGCCGGGCCATGATCGCCTGCGCCGGAGAGAGCCAGCGGGCCTTTTACCGGGGGCTGCTGGGAAAGACCGTGCCGGTGCTGTTCGAGCGGGCGGTGGAAAAGAACGTCTGCGAGGGCCACACCCCAGAGTACACGCCGGTGCGGGCCGCCTCTCCCGAGGACCTGGGCGGGCAGATACGGGAGGTGCTTCTGACGGAGGAAGCCGGGGAATTCTGCCTGGGGGTGCTGAAATGAAAGCGGTATGGTACATGGAAAGCCCCCTGGGGGAGCTGACCCTCCAGGAAGAGGACGGGGCGCTCACCCACCTGCTCTTTGGCCGCAGGGAGCCCCAGGGGGTAAAAAAAGAAGAAACGCCCCTTCTCAAAGAGGCGCAAAAGCAGCTGAAGGAATATTTTGCCGGCAAAAGGCAGGCCTTCGACCTGCCGCTGAAGCCGGCGGGCACGCCCTTTCAGCAGCGGGTGTGGGCGGCCCTTTTAACGATCCCCTACGGGGAGACCCGCACCTACCAGCAAATCGCGGAGGCGGCGGGCTCTCCCAGGGCCTTTCGGGCGGCGGGCATGGCAAACCACAATAACCCCATCTCCATCCTCATCCCCTGCCACAGGGTCATAGGCAAGGACGGCAGCCTCACCGGCTACGGCGGGGGGCTGGGGGCTAAGAAATTCCTGCTGGAATTGGAGTCACGTAATGGATAACCTCTCTACAGACTGGCACAGCCCCGTGCGCTCGTCGGCGGAAAAGAGCACGCAGTCCATGCGGCAGGGGCCCTTGGCCAGTTCGAAGCGGGTGGGCATCTTTGTAAGGAAACGGCGGATGCTGGTTTCGGGCTTCACGCCCAGGACAGAGTCGATGGCGCCGGTCATGCCCGCGTCTGTAATGTAGCCGGTGCTGTGGGGCAAAAGGCACTCGTCGGCGGTCTGCACATGGGTGTGGGTGCCGAAAAGCCCGGTGACCCGGCCGTCGGCGTAAAAGCCCATGGCCCGCTTCTCCCCGGTGGCCTCGGCGTGGAAGTCCACGATGCAGAGCTTGGGCAGGTCCGGGGTCTTCAGGAGCTCATCCAGCGTCTCGAAGGGGCAGCGGTAGTTTTCCAGAAACAGGGTGCCCATAAGGTTTATGACCGCCACCCGCACCCGGCCCAGGTCGGCGATCATGAGCCCCCGGCCCGGGGCCGCCGAGGTGAAATTGGCCGGGCGCAGCAAGGCCTCGCAGCTGTCGTAGAAGTCATAGGACTCCTTTCTGCGGAAGCTGTGGTTGCCGGTGGTTATAACGTCCACGCCGCTGTCAAAGAGATGGCGGGCGGAGCTGGGGGTGACGCCGTTGCCGTCGGCGGTGTTCTCGCCGTTGCAGATGACCAGGTCCACCCCCTTCACCTTCTTCAGGGCCGGCAGCTTCCCCCGCAGGAAATTGAGCCCCACAGAGCCCACCACGTCGCCGATGCACAGGATGTTTACCATAGTTCCCCCTTTTCCAATGGATAAAGGTGCGCTTTTTGGGGCGCACCTTTTGGTTTCTGTCTCGATTTTCCGTTATTTGGCGTAATCTACCGCCCGGCTTTCCCGTATCATGTTCACCTTGATCTGGCCGGGGTAGTCCAGCTCCGCCTCGATCTTCTGGCAGATCTCCCGGGCCAAGAGGGTCATTTTCTCGTCGCTGACCACTTCGGGCTTTATCATGATGCGCACTTCGCGCCCGGCCTGTATGGCATAGCAGTTCTCCACGCCCTCGAAGGAGGACGCCAGCTCCTCCAGCTTCTCCAGGCGCTTGATGTAGTTTTCCAGGTTCTCCCTGCGGGCCCCGGGGCGCGCGGCGGAGATGGCGTCCGCTGCCTGCACGATGCAGGCCACCAGGGTCTTGGCCTCCACGTCCCCGTGGTGGGCGGCGATGGCGTGGATGACCGCCTCGCTCTCCCGGTACTTGCGGGCCGCGTCCACGCCGATCTGCACGTGGCTGCCCTCTACCTCGTGATCCAAGGCCTTGCCGATGTCATGGAGCAGCCCCGCCCGCTTGGCGGTAGTGGGGTTGATGCCCAGTTCGCTTGCGATCATGCCCGAAAGGAAGGCCACCTCCAAAGAGTGGTTCAGGACGTTCTGCCCGTAGCTGGTGCGGTAGCGCAGCCGGCCCAGGAGCTTTACCAGCTCGTGGTGCACGCCGTTTACGCCCACCTCCAGCACGGCCCGTTCGCCCTCGGACTTGATGGTGTTCTCCACCTCCCGCCGGGCCTTTTCCACGGTCTCCTCGATGCGGGTGGGGTGGATGCGCCCGTCGGAGATGAGCTTCTCCAAAGCGATGCGGGCCACCTCACGGCGCACGGGCTCAAAGCTCGACAGGGTGATGGCCTCGGGGGTGTCGTCGATGATAAGGTCCACCCCCGTCAGGGTCTCGATGGCCCGGATGTTCCGGCCCTCGCGGCCGATGATGCGGCCCTTCATCTCGTCGTTGGGCAGGGGCACCACGCTGATGGCCGCCTCGGACACCTGGTCCGCTGCGCAGCGCTGTATGGCCAGGGCGATGACCTCCCGGGCCACCTTGTCGCTGTCCTCCTTCACCTGCTGCTCATACTCCCGGATCTTCACGGCCTTTTCGTGCACCAGCTCGTTTTCCAGGTTCTTCAGCAGGTACTCCTTGGCCTGCTCCTGAGAGAAGGAAGAGATCTTCTCCAGCATGTCGAACTGGCTCTTTTTCACGCTCTCCGCTTCCCGCAGGCGCTCCTCGGCCTTTTTGTTCTTTTCCACGGCCTGCTCTTCCTTGCGGTCCACGCTTTCCAGCTTGCGCTCCAGGGTCTCCTCCTTCTGCAGGATGCGCCGCTCCTGGTGCTGTATCTCCTTGCGGCGGTCCGAAAGCTCCTTTTCCGATTCGTTCCTCAGCCGGTGTACCTCATCCTTGCCTTCCAGCACGATCTCCTTCTTCTTGGCCTCCGCCGTCTTCACGGCTTCGCCCACGATGCGCTTTGCCTCCTGCTCCGCCGAGCCGATGGCGGCCTCCGCCTTGCTCTTGCGGTAGTACACGCCGAAGAAGAACGCCGCGCCCCCCGCCACAAGGGCCGAGGCCAGGGCGATGACGACACACAGCCATACTGCGATCCCGTTCAACCGGGCACCTCCTTTATTTTTGTGAGATTCAAATATTTTGGAGGGGCAAAAAAACGCCCCATGGCAAATGCTGATGGTGGCGCTAACGCGATCATATATTATTGTTTTATTTCATGTGTATATGCAGAATTGTATGCAGAAGGGGTCTCCCCTATGAAATAAGCGAAAAATATATAAAGCACCAAGTGCATTCTGTATATATTGTATCGCGGGGACAGGGGCTTTGTCAAGGCACTTCGGCAGGATTCTTTTCCGAAAAGGAAAAAAACACAAAAATTTTTCCCTTGACAAACCTTTGCTGGGGTGCTATGATGACTGTAAATCATAAAGGAAATGCGATGATAAGGAAGTCCGGCCCCACAAACGGCCGCTGAAAGAGAGCGGGCGCCAGAGGCTGAAAGCCCCGCGCGGCAAGGCGCCGGATACCACCTTTGAGCAGCTGCCGACCCCGGCCCCCTTTTTTATTATTTATTTTTTAATAAAAGGACCGGCTAAGGACAGACGGCGGGCCCCGTTACGGCTTTTAATGAAGGAAGCGCCTTTGCGCGCTTTGAATCCGGGTGGAACCGCGGGCCGCTTCAAAATTTTTCAGTGTGAGCGCCCGCCCCAGAATTTTTGCTGGGGCGGGCTTTTTTGCGTTCCCCGGCGGGAAAGGAGCATCCTTATGGTAAAGATCGACTTGAAAGGGCAGGAAAAGGAATTCGAAAAGGGCATAACGGCGGCAGAGGTGGCAAAGTCCATCGGCATGGGGCTATATAAGTCCGCCTGCTGCGCCCGGGTGAACGGCCGGGTGTGCGACCTGCGCACCCCCATAGAGGAGGACTGCGCCCTGGAGATCCTCACCTTTGACAGCGAGGAGGGCAAAAAGGCCTACTGGCACACCACCTCCCACATCCTGGCACAGGCCGTGTGCAGGCTGTACCCGGGCACCAAGTTCTCCATCGGGCCCGCTATCGACAACGGCTTCTACTATGACTTCGACATGGAAAAGCCCCTCTCCGCAGAGGACCTGCCGGGCATCGAGGAGGAGATCAAGAAGATCATCAAGGAGAATATCCCCCTGGAGCGCTTCGAGCTGCCCCCCCAGGAGGCCAAGGAGAAGATGGCCGGCCAGGACTACAAGCAGGAGCTCATTGACGAGCACGCGGGGCAGGGGGAAAATATCAGCTTCTACAGCCAGGGGGACTTTACCGACCTGTGCGCCGGGCCCCACCTGATGAGCACCGGCATGGTGAAGGCCGTAAAGCTCACGGCCATCACCGGGGCCTACTGGCGGGGGGACGCCACGAAAAAGATGCTCACCCGGGTCTACGGCATCTCCTTCCCCAAGCAGTCGATGCTGGAGGAGCACCTGCAGATGCTGGAGGAGGCAAAAAAGCGCGACCACAGAAAGCTGGGAAAAGAGCTGGGCCTCTTTATGCTCAAGGACGAGGGCCCTGGGTTCCCCTTCTTCCTGCCCAAGGGCATGGTGCTGAAAAACACCCTGATGGACTACTGGCGGCAGGTGCACAAGAAATATAACTACGTGGAGATCAGCACGCCCATTATGCTCAACCGCCAGCTGTGGGAGCGCAGCGGCCACTGGGACCACTATAAGGACAACATGTACACCACGGTCATCGACGAGACGGACTTTGCCGTGAAGCCCATGAACTGCCCCGGCGGCATGCTGGTCTACGCCAGCGAGCCCCACTCTTACCGGGACCTGCCCCTGCGGGTGGGGGAGATCGGCCTTGTGCACCGGCACGAGCTCTCGGGGGCCCTGCACGGGCTGTTCCGCGTGCGGTGCTTTAACCAGGACGACGCCCACGTGTTCATGACAAGGGACCAGATGCAGGACATCATCCAGGAGACAGTGCGGCTTTTTGACGAGGTGTACTCCACCTTCGGGCTCACGTATACCATCGAGCTCTCTACTATGCCCGAGGACCACATCGGCACAGTAGAAGAGTGGGAGAAGAACCAGGATATCCTGAAAGAAGCCATTACGGCCATGGGCAAGGAGTTCGTCATCAACGAGGGCGACGGGGCCTTCTACGGGCCGAAGCTGGACTTCCACATTGCAGACTCCCTGGGGCGCACTTGGCAGTGCGGCACCATCCAACTGGACAGCCAGCTGCCCGAGCGCTTCGAGCTGGAGTACGTGGGCGAAGACGGCGAGCGCCACCGGCCGGTGATGATCCACCGGGTGGTGCTTGGGTCCTTTGAGCGATTCCTCGGCGTCATCACCGAGCACTTTGCCGGGGCCTTCCCCCTGTGGCTCTCTCCGGTGCAGGCGGTGATCCTGCCCATCGCCGAGCGCCACCACGAGTACGCCAAAGCTTTGCAGAAGCAGCTGGATGCGGCGGGCCTGCGGGTAGAGTGCGACCTGCGCAGCGAGAAGACCGGGTATAAGATAAGGGAAGCCCAGATCAAGAAAATCCCCTACATGCTGGTGGTGGGCGACAAGGAGCAGGAGGCCGGGGAGGTCTCTGTGCGCCACCGCAAGGACGGCGATTTGGGGGCTGTGTCCATCGGGGCGTTCATCGAGAAGGCCCGGGCGGAGATTGAGAGCAAGGAGATAAAGTAATTTATCGGAAAACATTAAAAAGTTATTGACAAACGATAAAAACAGGTGTATACTAGGGCAATGCCATTAAGTTAGCCTCGTGCACAAAAAAGATAAAAAAATTTGCAAAA
>CANRZD010000039.1 GCA_947644325.1 uncultured Clostridia bacterium | reverse complement strand
TGACGCTGTCTACCGCCGGTCTGCCCCTGGCCCTGAGCAAGCTGGTCAGCGAGGCGGACAGCCTGGGCCGGTCCAACCAGGTCCGCCGGTGCTTCCGGGCGGCCATGGGCCTATTCCTGGTCATCGGGGCCCTGGGGTTCCTCTTTATCCGGCCCGCGGCGGCCTGGCTGGGGGCCGAGGGGGAAATGCTGGAGCACTGTGTGCTCTATGGCCGCATCAACCTCTTGGCCATGCCCTTTTTGATGCTGCAGTTCGAGTTCCAGAGCTTCTTTGTCACAGCGGAAAAGCCCCAGCTGGGCCTGGCCGTCACCGTGGCCGCCGGCGTCACCAACATGGCGCTGGACGCCCTCTTTACGGCCATCCTGCCCTTTGGCTTAGCGGGGGCGGCGGTGGCCACAGCCATGAGCCAGGTGGTGGGCGGCGCTGTGCCCCTCTTTTATTTCGGACGCAAAAACAGCAGCCGCCTGCACCTGTGCAAAACCACCTTTGACGGGCGGGCCCTGCTGAAGGCCTGCACCAACGGCTCCTCTGAGCTGATGAGCAATATTTCCATGTCCATCGTCAGCATGCTCTATAACGCCCAGCTCATCCGCTACGCCGGGGAGGACGGCATTGCCGCCTACGGGGTGCTGATGTATGTGAACATGATCTTCCTGGCCGTGTTCATCGGCTACTCTACCGGCGTGGCCCCGGTGGTGGGGTATCATTTCGGCGCCGACGACCGGGACGAATTAAAGAGCCTGTACCGCAAGAGCCTTGTGATCATCCTTGTGTCCTCCGTGGCCATGCTGGCCCTGGCGGAGGCCCTGGCCCGGCCCCTCTCCGCCATCTTCGTGGGGTACGACGAGGCCCTCTTTCACATGACGGTGAGCGCCTTCGGCATCTACTCCTTCTCTTTCCTGTTCGCGGGTATCGCCATTTTTGGCTCGGCCTTCTTCACCGCCCTCAGCGACGGGCTCACTTCCGCGCTCATATCCTTCCTGCGCACCCTGGTGTTCCAGGTGGCGGCGGTGCTGCTGTTCCCGCTCATCTGGGGCATCAACGGCATCTGGCTGTCCATCGTGGCGGCGGAGGTCATGGCGGCGGTGGTGACGGGGGTATTTCTTGTTTGGAAGAGGGGGAAGTTCCACTATTAAGTCCCTCTGAAAAAATTTCCTCCCGCCCGCAATATCCCTCCCCAAACGGCGAGTTAATATATAGAAGGCCTTCAAAATCGCAAGGGAAGGAGGGTGCAAATGGACGATCGGGAGATCATCGAGCTGTACTGGCAGCGGGACGAAGCCGCCATAGCACAAACGGAGTGCAAATACGGCGCGTTCTGCCTGGGTGCTGCCATGCGCCTTTTGTCAGACGGGGAGGACGCCAAGGAGTGCGTTAACGAGGCGTTTTATCAGGCGTGGAACCTGATACCGCCAGAGCGCCCCGAGAAGCTGCGGCCCTGGCTGGGCCGCATCGTGCGAAATATTTCCGTGAGCCTGTGGCGCAAAAACCACCGGCAGAAGCGCTACGGCGGCATAGAGCAGGCTCTTAGCGAGCTGGAGGAGGCGGTGCCGTCCCCTATCAGGGTGGAAAGGGAGATCGAAAGCGCGGAGCTGGGGCGGGCCATGGACAGTTGGCTGCAGGGGCTTGCCCGGGAGGACCGGGTGCTGTTCGTGCGCCGATACTGGCACGGCATCCCCTTGAAGGAGCTGGCGGAGGAAGCGGGCGTGCCGCCCAAAAAACTTGCCCAGAAAATGTACCGGCTGCGGCAGGGGCTCAAGGCGTTTTTGGAAAAGGAGGGCAGTTATGAAAGCAATTGACAATGTCGCCCTGTTCGAGGGCATCACGTATATCGACCCGGCCTTTGTGGAGGAGGCGGCCATGCCGCTGCAAAGAAAGCCCGCCCATGTCATTTGGCTGAAAAGGGCTGGGGGTCTAGCCGCGGCCTTCCTGTTTGCGGCCACGGTGCTGTTTACAGTCAACGCCGCGTTCCCAGCCTTTGCCGAGAGCCTGCCACTGCTGGGGGAGGTGTTCCGCCACTTAAATTCCCTGGGCTCCCACGCGCCCAGCTTCGAGGGCATGGTGCAGGGCATAGGC
This sequence comes from uncultured Clostridia bacterium, assembly GCA_947644325.1. Taxonomy (GTDB): domain Bacteria; phylum Bacillota; class Clostridia; order Oscillospirales; family Acutalibacteraceae; genus Acutalibacter. The sequence continues at coordinate 16,603 of CANRZD010000039.1, read as the reverse complement.
GAGAGCGCCGGGAACGGCCAGTTTGAAGTCACCGCCACAGAGGCCTACTGCGACGGGGAGTATCTGTTCTTCGCCCTGCGCCTGCTGGCCAAAGACACAAAGCTGCTGAAAATGGAAACGCTTCACACCGAGGAAGCCGTGGAGGGCCACGACGCTCCCGGGTGGAGGATTTGTCTCAATGGGGAGGACGGGGGCTCGTATAGTCTGCCGGTGTTCACCCGCAAGGGCTCTTATTTTGAGAGCGGTCCCATCCGTGTTGATCTGCCAGAAGGAACCGGGCCCCATGACACCCTCCAGGTGGAAGCCTTCATAGGGAACCTGTGCGGCGAGGAGGGCGTGCTCTCTGTGGAGCCCGTCACCCTGCGCTTCGCGGTAGAGACGAACACCCGCTATAACCAGCAGGAACAGGTGCAGAACGCCGAAATCGACGGCCTAGAGCTGCAAAGCTGGGGCTGCTCCCCCAGCAAGCTTACGGTGACCCTTTGCTATCCCTATTTCGGCATGACTGGCGTTTACGCCAGCGCCCGCACCGAGGACGGCCTGGATTTGGGAGAGGATACACGCGAATCCGGCGATTTCGGCGACGGCCGCTATTCTCCCGGGGACACCGCCGTGCAGGAATGCACCTTCGTCGGCCCGCCGGAGGGCACGAAGAAGGTCATCGTTACCGTCTACAAAGAGGCGCCTGCGGTGCGCGAGGCCGGGTCAGATGTTTTTGGGGAGTTCACCATCGATCTGGAGACCGGAGAGGTGCGCGTTACGGACGGCTACCTGGGGGAGGGCTTCACGCACCAATCCATTACCGAGTACGCCAGTGCGCGGCCGGATGAGGAGATCATAGGGCGGAGGACGCCTGTGCCCAGCGTGCTGCCCTAAACCTTAATCTTTTCTCAAGAATCCCCCCATTGCCCCGGCCCGGGGAATCTGCTACAATAAGAGGGCGGGAGGTGGCGCGGATGGCTGAAAAGATTTTAGTGGTGGACGACGAAGTGGAGATCGCCGACCTGGTGGAAGTGTACCTGCAAAACGAGAATTACCAGGTGTACAAGTTTTACACAGCAGAGGAAGCCCTGGCCTGCATCGAGTCTATAGAGCTGGATTTGGCCATTTTGGACGTGATGCTCCCCGGCATGAGCGGCTTTGCTATCTGCCAGAAGATACGGGAGCGCCACAACTACCCGGTCATCATGCTGACAGCAAAGATAGAGGAGACCGACAAGATCACCGGCCTGACCCTGGGCGCGGACGACTACATCACCAAGCCCTTCCGCCCCCTGGAGCTGGTGGCACGGGTCAAGGCCCAGCTGCGCCGCTATAAGCGCTACAACCCTGGCATGGCGGCCGTTCAGGAACCGGACGCGCTGGAGCATGCCGGGATTTTTATGAACACCAAAACCCACGAATGCCTTTTGTTCGACAGGCCCCTGTCCCTCACGCCCACTGAGTTCTCCATCCTGCGCATCCTGCTGGAAAACAAGGGGCAGGTGGTCAGCGCCGAGGAGCTGTTCCATCAAATCTGGCAGGACGAATACTACACCAAGTCAAACAACACCATCACCGTGCACATCCGGCACCTGCGGGAAAAGCTGGGGGAAAGCGCCGGGTACATCAAGACTATATGGGGAGTGGGGTATAAAATTGAAAAGTAAATTTGCGAAAGCATTACAATTACTCATGCTGCTGACCGCCGGGTTCGCGGCCTGCTCGGCCCTTTATTTTCTGGTGGACAACGTATTCGATGGCTTCTTCATTGATTGGTTCGAGGAATTTTTTACCCATACGGAAGGTTACTCTGACCCTGTGGAGGGCACCATGGAGGTCTGGCACACCCTCAACTGGGTGCGGCTGAAGCCCTTTGTGCTGGCAGTGTTCATCGGGGGCCCGCTTTTGTGGCTGACGGCGGCTTTCGTGGCCGCCCAATCTGCCGCCGGGCGGCGGGAAAAGCGCACCATCACCGATATCAGCCGCCGCCTGCGGGCCTATATGGAGGGCGGGGCTGGGGTGGAAGCCTTTCCCAAAGAGCAGGCGGAGATTTCCGCCCAGATGCTGGAAATCAAGTCCACTCTGCTGGAAAACGAGCGCCGGCTCAAGGAGGAGACCACCCGCAAAAACGACCTGATCGCCTACCTGGCCCACGACCTCAAGACCCCGCTGACCTCCGTCATCGGCTACCTGAGCCTTTTGGACGAGGCCCCGGATATGCCCACCGAGCAGCGGGCCAAGTACACCCGCATCACCCTGGACAAAGCGTACAGGCTGGAGAAGATGATAAACGAATTCTTCGACATCACCCGCTACAACCTACAGGAGATTGCCATCCGGAAAGAGCCGGTGGACCTCTACTATCTGCTGGTGCAGCTCACAGACGAGCTGCTGCCGGTACTGGAAAAGAACGGCAACACGGTCAGCTTGCAGGCCGACGAGCGCCTTACCGTCCCCGGCGACCCGGACAAGCTGGCGAGGGTCTTCGGCAACGTGCTGAAGAATGCCGCGGCCTACAGCTACCCAGGCACGGAAATCATAATCACCGCAGAGGAGCAGGCGGGGGCTGTGGCCATCCGTTTTATGAACCGGGGCCGGACCATTCCTCAAAACAAGCTCAACTCCCTCTTTGAGAAGTTCTACCGGCTGGACGAAGCCCGCACCTCGGGCACCGGCGGGGCCGGGCTGGGGCTGGCTATCGCGAAAGAAATCGTCACCCTGCACGGGGGCAGCATCACGGCGGAGAGCCGGGACGAGACTGTGATCTTTACCGTCACCCTGCCCGCCTGAAAAAAGAGCCTTCCGGCGCCCTGCACACCCAGGGCCCGAAAGGCTCTCCTTATTTCATTGCTGCCGCAGCAGCCCTTCCTCCACCAGCCAGTTCAAGAAGCGCTGTATCCATTCCTCCCAGAAATCCCAGTTGTGCACGCCGTCCCCTTCAAAGTACTGGTAGCCAAAGGGGTCGCCGGGCATATCCTCGAAGAATTTCCGGGTGAGCTGCACGCCCTGGTAGTTGTGGTCATGTCGGCCCACAGCGTGGAAGATACGGGGCCGGGGCTTGTTTTCCTTTAACAGGATGCGGGCCATCTCGAAGAAGTCCTGCTCCGGGTCCCCTAAGAGCCCGGACAGGTCCTGCCGGCCGTACACCAGCTCCCGGCGCCTAGCCCGGAAATCCACCCCAAACTGGGAGACCTGCTCTGTAGTCAGGGGCTCCTCCGCAATCTTGTTCCCCGCCGACAGCGCCCCTATGGCCGCGAACCTCTCCGGCTGGGAAAGCCCCCACTTGAAGGCCCCGTGGCCCCCCATGGAGAGCCCGGCCACAAAGGTGTCCTCCCGCTTGTCTGACAGGCGGAACATCTCGTGGGTCAGCTCCCACACCTCCTCGTGGAGGAAATCTGCGTACCGGGGGCCGTGGGCCATGTTGCAGTAGGCGCTGTGGCCCACCGCCGGGCACACCAGGGCCAGCCCCAGCTCAGAGGCGTACCGCTCTACGGCCGAATACCGTATCCAGTCCGTGTGGTCGCCGCCGCCCCCGTGCAGCAGGTATAAAACCGGGAACTTCCCGTCCTCCCGGTAGAACCCCGGGCGCACCCCCACGCCGTTGAGCCTTTCGGGCATCACCACCGTCATCTGGGTGTTCATATTTAAGATACGCGAGCAAAAGCTCATCTCAATCAGCGCCAAAGCCGTCCCCTCCTTCTTGGTCTACCCGTATGTCCGCCCACTTCAAAAATTCCTTTATCCAGTGGTCCCACACCTTCCACTCGTGCCGGCCCGGCCCCTCAAAGTACTCGTAGCCGAAGGGGTTGCCGGGCAGGGACTGGAAGAACTGTCGGGTCTTCTGTACGTTTTCATATTTGTGGTCTTCTGTGCCGATGCTGTGGAACACCCTGGGCAGGGGCCCGCCCTTTTCCACGGCCCTGCGGGCCATCTCGAAGGCGTCGTACTGGGGGTCCCCCAGAAGCTTCGAAGTGTCCTCCACCCCATAGCATATGAGGTTCGTGCGCACCCGCTTGGCGATAGTCTCCGGGGGCATCTGGTCCGGGGTGTACATCTTCTCGGCCACCCAGTTGCCCGCCGACAGCACCCCGATGCAGGCGTACTTTTCCGGCTGGGAGAGCCCGATGGTCAGGGCCCCGGTGCCCCCCATGGAGAGCCCCGCGATGTAGGTGTCCTCCCGCTTCTGGGAGACGTGGAACATGGAGGAGATGATCTCCGGCAGCTCCTTTGCCACATAGTCATGGAAGCGCCAGCCGTAGGCCATGTTGGTGTAGCGGCTCACAAGGGCGTTGGGGCACACCACCATCAGGCCGTACTGGGTCACGTACCGTTCGATAGAGGTAAAGCGCACCCAGCGGGAGTTGTCATCCCCGCCCCCGTGCAGCAGATAGAGCACCGGGTGCTTCCCGTCCCTGCGCACCGGGGCCCGCATCCCGCCGTAAAGATATCTTTCCGGCAGGATGACGTCCACCTGGGTGGCCATTTCCAGGGCGTTTGAAAATATGTGCAGCTTCAAATATGCCATTGTCTTTTCCTTTCTTGTTATAATTATAGGATGTCCGCCCTCGCGGGCTGGAAGCTCTCCCGGAAGACGAAGTCCGCCTGGAAACGGATGGACTTGCACTCCGGGCTGTTGTTGTAGTATTTGTCCAAAAGCAGGTTCACGCAGTCCTGTATCATGCTGGAGATGGGGAACCCCACCGAGCTCACCGAGGGCGTCAGGTACTCGTTTAAGTGGGAGGAGCCATAGACGATGATGCCCATGGTCTCAGGTAGCTTTACCCCCAGCTCGGCGCAGGCCCGTATGCCGCCCATGGCAAACTCGTCGGCACTGTAAAAGATGCCGTCCGGGGCCGGGCCCGACTGCAGGATCTGCCGGGTGAGCCGGTATCCGTAGGCGGCGCTGTCCCCCGCCGGCTCCGCCGTCCACTGTCTGGCGGAAAGCCCCAGCTGGGCGCAGGTGGCCAGAAAGCCCTTTTCCCGCTTCACATGGTTCGAAATGTTCTGCCCGGTGCCCACCAGGGCCACGTTCTTGTACCCCTTTTCATAGAACATCCGGGCGATCTGCCCGCCTACCTGGGAGAAATCCGAGTAGACGCTGCTGTACTTGGGGGAGTAGCGGTTGAAGAAGACCATGGGGGCCCGCAGGCTCATGCCCTCCAGCTCCCGGGATTCCTCTATAGTGGTGTTGCACATGATGACGCCGTTGACGCTTGTGCTGCCAAGGGCGTTCTTGGCCCACTGGAACTCCTCGGACACATAGGGCTGCACCATCACCTCGAAGCTGTGGGCCGTCTCCATCTGCACCTTCTGTATGCCCCGCACGATCTCCCCCAGGAAGGTGGCGGAGAGGCCGGGCTTGTAGAACAGGGTGAACACCGGCACCGAGTGGCGGTCCCGCAGCCTTTTGGCAAACACATTGGGCTGGTAGTTCATCTCCGCGGCTATCTGCAGCACCTTTTCCTGGGTGGCCTTGGAGATGCGCCGCTGGTCCCCCTTCCCCCCCAGCACGTGAGAGACCGTGCCCACCGAGACCTGGGCCCTCTCCGCTATGTCCGTCAGCTTCACCATAAATTGCTTCCACCTTTCCGCTTCGCACTTTTCTTCTATTATACTGGAAAATGGAAGCAGTTTCCATTATTTTCCCGCTTTTCCCCGGGCCTTTTTCCGCTCCAGCAGCCGCTGCAGCAGATAGCACCCCATGCCCCCCGCCAGCAGCAGCAGGGCGTAGCCCGTGTAAAGGGCCTGAAAACTGAAGCCCGACACCACGAAGCTGCCCGCGATAGGGGCGATGGAATTGCCTAGGTCCTGGCCGATGTAGCAGGTGCTGGTGGCCACTCCGGCGTTCTCTTTGCCAAGGTAGCGTATGCTGTAGGCCTGTATGGCCGGCTGGGCGGCCCCCTGGCTCAGGGCCTTCAGCACCCCGGCCAGGACAATGGGCCCCACGCTCTTGGCCCCCGCCACCAGCAGCATGCCCCCGCAGCCCAGCACGAAGGCCGGTATCATAATGGCGGAAAGGCCGAAGCGGTCGTTGATTTTGCCCGCCGCGGGCCGCACCAGCAGCACCGCCAGGGAATAGGCGGTAAAGTACAGCCCCACGTTGGGGATGCCCCGTTCCTCCCCCAGGATGGCAAGGTATGTATTCATGAGCCCGTTGCCGCAGGTAAAGAGGATGAGCACCACCACGTAGAGGGTGATGTCCTTGGCAAAGAAACCGCCCAGGGAAAATTTCTTTTTCCGGGCTGCCGCCGGGGCCGGGCGGGGGGCGTCGGGGATCAGGAACATGGCCGCCACGCTGATAAAGGCCAAAGACGCCGCCAGGGTGAACACCGCCGGGTACCCGTAGGCGGCGCTGATCTCCAGCCCCAGGCTGGGGCCCACGGCGTAGGCCAGTATGTTCCCAAGGCCCAGGTAGCCCAGGCCCTCCCCCATGCGGGACTCGGGCACGAAGTCGCTGCCCAGGGCCATATTGGACACCCCCATGAAGGAAAAGGCGATGCCGTGGACCACCCGTGCCCCAAAGAGCATGGCGATGTTCGTGGAGAAGGCGTAGCAGGCCATGCTCAGGGCCACGATGGCCGTAGAGACGATCATGATCCTTTTCCGATTCATCCTGTCAGACAGCACCCCGGACACCGGCCGGCAGAACAGCGCCGCCAGGGACATGAAGCTGGAAATGGTGGCCGCCAGGGTCAGGGGGGCCCCCAGGCTCAGGGCGAACTTGGAAATCAGGGGCGTCACCATCTGAGAGGCCGTGCAGGTAAACACGCTGATGGCAAGCACCAGGATGAAGGGCCGGTTCCACAAGGGCTCGCGCGCTGGCTTCGGCCCTGCCTGTTTTGTCATACGCTTCCCTCCTTTCCGGGCCGTCACAGGGCCCCGCCGGGGATGTGGAAGCAGGCGGCCAGGTGCCCGCCCCCCTGGTCTGTGAGCTCCGGCACGTCCCGCTCACACCGCTCCGACTTATAGGGGCAGCGGTTGTGGAACACGCAGCCCGAGGGGCGGTTTAAGAGGCTTGGCACCTCCCCCTGGAAGGCCGCCCGGCCCCGCCGCTTCTCCACCTCCGGGTCTGGTATGGGTATGGCCGACAGCAGCGCCCGGGTGTAAGGGTGCAGGGGCTTTTCGTAAAGCTCCTGCCAAGGCGAGACCTCTACCACCCTGCCCAGGTACATGACCACCACCCGGTCGCTGATATGCCGGACCACCGACAGGTCGTGGGCGATAAACAGGTAGGTGAGCCCCCGCTCCTTCTGCAGCTTTATGAGCAGGTTGATGATCTGGGCCTGGATGGACACGTCCAGGGCGGAAATGGGCTCGTCGCATATGACCAGCTTGGGGTTTGAGGCCAGGGCCCGGGCGATGCCCAGCCGCTGCCGCTGCCCCCCGGAAAACTCGTGGGGCATCCGGTCCCGCAGGGCGGGGTCCACCCCCACGGCCTGGAAAAGCTCCGCCACCCGCCGGTCATATTCCTCCTTGGAGGAGACTAAGCGGTTCACCTTCAGCACCTCCCCCACGATGCTGCCCGCCGTCTGCCGGGGGTCCAAAGAGCCGTAGGGGTCCTGGAAAATAAACTGGATGTCCCGGCGCAGGGGGCGTATGGCGTTCTTCTTGAGCTTGGTGATATCCCGCCCCTCAAAGAGGATCTCCCCTTCTGTGATGTCGTGCAGGCACAGGATGGACTTGGCTAAGGTCGTCTTGCCGCAGCCGCTTTCCCCCACGAGGCCCACGGTCTCCCCGGCCCGCAGGGAGAAGGTCACGTCGTCTAAAGCCTTCACGTCCGCCACCTTCCTGCGCAGCACCCCCTTGTAGATGGGGTAGAACTTCTTCACCCGGTTAATGGAGAGCAGCACGTCCCCCAGCTCCTTCCGGGCCGGGGCGGCCCTTTCGCCGAGAGCCTCCCCGCCCTTCTCAGGCGCCCCCTGCCAGCAGGCCACCCCGTGGGAGGGCCCCAGGTCCTCCATGGGGGGCATGGGCTTTTCCCGGCAAGCCTCCCCCGCAAAGCGGCAGCGGGGCAGGAAGGGGCAGCGGCCGTCCTTTTTGGCGGGGTTCAGGGGCATGCCCTCGATGGCGATAAGGGGCCGGCTCTTGTCCCCGTCCAGCCGGGGGATGGCCTGCAGAAGGCCCTGGGTGTAGGGGTGGGCGGGGGAAGAAAACATCTCCGCCGCCGTGCCCCGCTCCACTACGTTGCCCGCGTACATCACGTAGATGCGGTCGGCGTACCGGGCCACCACGCTCAGGTTGTGGGTGATAATGATAAGGGCCGTGCCGGTTTTGCGCACAATGTCCCGCAGAAGGTCCAAAATCTGCTCCTGGGTGGTCACGTCCAGGGCCGTGGTGGCCTCGTCGGCGATGAGAAGCTTTGGGCTGCTGGCCATGGCCATGGCGATCATGACCCGCTGGCGCATGCCGCCGCTGAACTGCACCGGGTAATACCCCAGCCGTTCCTCCCCGTCCGGTATGCCCACCAGCTCCAACAGCTCCAGGGCCCGGGCGCGGGCTTCCTTTTTGCCGTAGCCCAGGTGCAGCGTCACAGACTCCATGATCTGGTCCCCCACGGTCAGCACCGGGTTTAGGGACGTCATGGGCTCTTGGAAGATCATGGAGATCTTCCCGCCCCGCACCCGGCGCAGTTCTTCCCCGCCGGGCTTCAGGGCCAGCAGGTCCTGCCCTTCAAAGAGGGCCTTGCCCCCTGTGATCTCCCCCGGGGGCATCTGAATGAGCTGCAGGACGCTCAGCATGGAAACGGACTTCCCGCTGCCGCTCTCCCCTACGATGCTCACGATCTCCCCGGCGTCCACGTAAAAGGACACGTCGTCCACCGCCCGCACCAGGGCCTCCCGGGTGTGGAACACGGTCTGGAGATGGTCTACCTGCAGCAAATGCTCTGCCATATCCTTTCCACCTCCTTTAGATATCCCCCCGCATGTGGGGGTCCAGGGCGTCCCGCAGGCCGTCGCCCAGAATGTTGAAGGAAAGCACCAGCAGGATCACCGCCACCCCGGGCAGAAGGGCAAAGAGGGGCGACGTGGTGAGATACTGGTAGCCTTCGCTGACCATTTTCCCCCAAGAGGCCGTGGGGGGCATGATGCCCGCCCCCAGGTAGCTCAGGGAGGCCTCCGCCAGGATCGTGCCGCCGATGCTCTGGGACATGAGCACGATAATGGGGGACAGGCAGTTGGGGAACACGTGGGCAAGCATGGTGCGCAGGTCCCCGCTGCCGATGATGCGGCTGGCCGCCACGTAGTCCAGCTCCCGCACAGAGAGCACCTGGGCCCGCATCATGCGGGCATAGGGCGGTATGGCCGAAAAGCCCAGGATGAAGATGAGCATGCCCACGCTGTTGCCGAAGGTGGCCACCAGGGCCAGAGCCAGCATGATGCCCGGTATGGACATCTCCGCTTCGATAAGGCGCATGAGCACGCTGTCTACCGCCCCGCCGAAGTACCCGGCCGCAAGGCCTATGGCCACCCCCACTACCGCCGCCACCAGCACCGCCAGCACCCCGATGAGAAAGGCCATGCGGGAGCCGTACACGATGCGGCTGAAAAGGTCCCGCCCGTGCTGGTCTGTGCCGAAGATGTGGCTGCCCGAGGGGCCCTCCAGGGTGCTTTTCAGGTCGATGGCGTTGGGGTCGCAGGGGGCGATGAGGGGGGAGGCCACGGCGCAGATGAAGAAGAACAGCACCACCACAGCCGCCGCCAACACGATCTTCCTGCCAAAGAGGACGCTTAAAAATCTTTTTGCCTTTTCCATACTTCCTCCTCTATTTCAGCCGTATCCGGGGGTCTACATAGGCGTAGGCGATGTCTACCAACAGGTTGCACACGCAGGTGACCGCCGACAGCAGCAGGATGCACGCCTGCACCAGCTGGAAATCCCGCTTTGTGATGCACTGCACCATGAGGCTGCCCATGCCGTTTATGTTGAAGACGTTCTCTACCACCGCCGCCCCGGCGATGGTGTTGCGCAGGGTCACGGCAATAAGGGTGAGAATGGGGATCAGGGCGTTTTTCAGGGCGTGCTTCCAGATGACCCGCCCCTCCGGCAGGCCCTTGGAGCGGGCCGTGCGGATGTAGTCCTGGCGTATGACCTCCAACATGCTGGAGCGCGTCTGCCGGGTGTAGGAGGCGACGCCCCCTATGGACATGCAGATAACCGGCATGATGGTCTGCTTTACGCTGAGGCTGAAGTCCTCCCAGGGGAAGACAAAGCCGTTTGAAGGCAGCCACCCCAGCTTCAGGGAGAACACCAGCACCAGCAGGATGCCTAGCCAGAAGATGGGCGTTGCCAGCCCGATATTGGAGATAACGGTCACTACGTTGTCGATCCAGGTGCCGCGCTTTACCGCCGTCACCGCCCCGAACAGCACCCCCAGCGCCACAGACACCAGGGACGAGAGCACCCCCAGGTACATGGTGGCGGGCAGCCGGGCGGCCACCAGCTCCACCACGGGCTTGCGGTAGCTGAAGGAGTAGCCCATGTTCCCCTGCAGGAAACCCTTCACCCACATGGCGTACTGCTCCGGCAGGGGCCGGTCCAGCCGCATCTCCTTGTACACCTGGTCGTGGCGTTCGATGGAGATCTCGTCCCCCAGCATGGCGTACACCGGGTCGCCGGGTATCATCTGCAACAGCGCGAACACAAAGACAGAGATGAGAAAAAGGGCCAAAAACATCTGCAAAATGCGTTTTCCGATATATTTATACATGGCGTCGCCTTTCTGTTTTCTTACTGGGCCTTCCTTTACGCGCAGGGAGAGGGGGCATGCTCACGCCCCCCTCCTCCGCGCTTCCTAAAGGAGGCTATTGCAGCTTGCAGTCAGCAGGTGTCCACCAGCCCTTGTGGGTCTCCATCAGGCCGCTGTCAGCCACGCTGTCGGTGGCGAACATCAGGTAGCCGGAGATATACATGGGCTTTATCAGGCAGTATTCGTCGATGATCTTGGACTGGAAGTCCATCAGCGCCTCGTGGACCTTTTCCTCGTCTGTAGAGAACTTTATCACGTCCATGAGCCCGTTCACGTCGTCATACTGGGCCATGCTGCGGGCATAGTGGGTGGGGCTCTCGCCAAACATGTCGAAGTACCGCTCCTTCACCGCCGCCCCCTGCAGGAAGATCAGGCCGTCGTAGTTGTCGTCCCCGGCCACCATGCGCTTGGCGTTATAGACGGCCGAGTCCACCAGGTCGATCTCCAGGGTGACGCCCACCTGGGCAAGATACGCCTGTATCAGGGTGAAGAAGGCCTCCGCCCCGGCCCCGGAGCCCGTGGCCTTTATGGTCAGCCCGTCCCCGTAGCCCGCGGCGCTCAAAAGCTCCTTGGCCTTTTCCGGGTCATAGGGGTAGCCCGCCACCTGGTCGTTGTAGGTCTCTGACCCGGGCACGGCCAGCTGGTTGGTGAACTGGTACAGCTCGCCCCCCAAAGCCTCTACGATGGCCTCGGAATCGATGGCGTAGCAGATGGCCTTGCGCACGTCCGCGCTGCTGACGGGGCTGTCCTCCACGCCGCTGGAGAAGGTAAAGCCCGAGGTGGAGGGGAAGTAGGCGTCGGCGCTGCCCAGCATGTGGTAGCCGGCGTCCAGCAGCTCTTGGGCCTGGGTGGTGTCGGGGAACAGCAGGATGTCCGCGTCCCCGCTCTTAAAGATGGTCATGGCCGTGGTGGCGTCGGCGCACAGGGTGATCTTGATGCCGTCCAGATAGGGCTTGCCATCCTGCCAGTAGTTCTCGTTTTTGGTGTAGACGATCTCGCTGTCCAGGTTGCTGCTTTCGCAGACGAAGGGCCCGGTGCCCACGGGGGTGGTGTACACCACGTCGTCGCCGTTTTCCTCATAGAAAGCGGGGGAGATCATCCAGCCGCCCTCCACGCAGGTGTTAAGGATCGTGCTGTTGTCGTATTCCGTGAGCTTTGCCTTCACCTCGTACTCGCCGGTGGCCTCAAAGCTTTCCACGTTCTTAAAGCGGTTGGAGCCGTTTTCCACGTAGTAGCCCCAGTTCTTTATGACGGCCTCGGCGTTAAAGGGGGTGCCGTCGCTGAAGGTGATGCCCTGCCGCAGGGTCACGGTCATTTCCAGGGCCTCCGGGTCTACGGAGATGTCCTCCGCCAGCCAGGGCTCCACGCTGGACTTGTCGGCCCCGATGCGGGCCAGGGACTCCAGGGCGGGGTCGGAATAGATCCTCTCAAAATAGCCGATGAACCCGGCCGGGAAGCCGATGCCCGAGCCCTTGCCCGCCGTGACGATGCGCAGCACGCCGCCGTCCTGGGAGGCCTGGGAGGAGGCGGGCTCCTTGCTTTCCGCCGCCTGCGAGCTTACCTTCGACTCTGTTTTCGATTCTGCCTTTGACTGTGCCTGGGAGCCCGTGGCCGAGCTCTCCGGGGCTTTTCCGCCGCAGCCCCCAAGGGCCAGCAGCATGGCCAGCACCAGTGCCAGCGCTGTAAGTTTCCGTGCCATAATCCATCCTCCTGTACATTTTGTAAAGTAAAGCTTGTCCTTATTCTTCCCTGGCCGCCCGCAGTTTTTCATCTTCGCGGGCAGCCTGCTTTATTTCGGTGTAGCGCCCCCTTTCCGGGGCCGCGCGGGCCCCTGCCTGTGCCGCCCGGCCGCCGCCCCTGAGACAGGGTTCAAAGCGCCCGGTAACTATAACGTTATTTCTATGAGCACAGTTTACCACAGGGGTTTGCGATAATCAAGTGGCTATTCCTTCAATTTTTGGATAAACTTCATATATAACTCGACAAATTATCGCATAATTATTGCGCTTATTCCCAAAATATAGAAAAAACGTTTTTGCATTTTAGCGCAAGTCCATCGACGGCACACGCAAAAAAGGCCGCGCAACCATCACAGGCTGCGCGGCCTTTTTATTTTTTTTGGGGGTCAGTCGGTCAGGAAGCTGTAGGAGCTCTCCCCGCCGTTTACGAACACCTCGCAGATGTTCCCGTCCTGCAGGTATTTCACGTCCCGCACGTCCTCCTCCGGCAGGGCGAACAGGGCCTCGCCCTGGTGCTCCAGCACGAAAAGGCCCTCCTCATGGCGCAGGCAGGGGACGCCGTCCCGCAGCAGGGGGCGGGCCTCCTCCACGGGGTAGTTGTACACCCGGCCGTTCTGCAAGGTCAGCTCCCTGGGCACAGACAGGGCCCCGGCCCGGGGGGCGTCGGGGGGCGTCTTACGCTCCCAGCCGTGCAGCCAGGCAATGAGAATGCGCCTGCCCTTGGGGTCCAGAAAGGTCTGGGGCGCGTAGAAATCCCTGCCCTTTTCCACGATTTGGAAGCTCTCCGGGGTGAACTTCTCCCCGTCAAAGCCCCCCACCACAAACTGGCAGGCGTGCCCCTCGTCCATCCGGGAGAAGGCCAGCACCCACTTGTCCCCCAGGGGGAAGAGGTCCGGGCATTCCGGCACGGGGCCCATGTCACGGCTCTCAAAAATAGGGCCCATGTACTCCCAGTGCAGCAGGTCCTTTGACTTATATAGCAGCACGCTTGCAAGGCCCCCTGCCCCCGCCCCGCACACCATGCGGTACTCCTCCCCATAGGGGAAGATCTTCGGGTCCCTAAAGTCCTTGTTTTTGGGGTCCACCGGGCTCTGGGCGATAACGGGGTTGCCCGCATATTTTTCGAAGGTGCGGCCGTCCCGGGTCATGGCCATAGACTGGGTCTGTCCCCGCTCCTTAGAGACGCTGGTATACATGAGATACAGCACCCCGTCCTTCTCCAGGGCCGAGCCGGAAAAGCACCCGTCCCCGTCCTCATAGGGCTCTGTGGGGACAAGGGCCAGGGGCAACTCCTGCCAGTGCAGCAGGTCGCAGCTTACCGCGTGGCCCCAGTGCATGGTGCTCCACTGGGCCGAATAGGGGTTGTGCTGGAAAAAGGCGTGGTACTCCCCCTTATACCAGCACAGGCCGTTGGGGTCGTTTATCCACCCCTTTTCCGCCTCGAAATGGACCGACAGCCTCTTATCAGACATAAAAAACACTCCTTTTGCCCGCTTATTAAAACTCGCTCTGCCCGGTAAGGGTCGCCGCTTCCAGCAGCTCTTTAGGGGCGGGGGCCGTGTGCAGCCGGGCGAAAATTTCCTCCGGCATGGCCCTTCTTAGATAAGGCAGGCTCTCTCTCAGGTGGTTTGCGCGCCCGCCCACCGGAGGCCCCTCCAGCAGCCGGAAACCGAAATCCGCGTAAAGCCCCACCGCCCGGAAGCAATGGGGGTGGGTGTGCAGATAAAGGGGCAGGTCCCCGGGGCCCAGGTCTTTCAGCAGATGGGTCAAAAGCGCCCGGCCCAGGCCCCGGCCCTCCAGCTGCGGCAGCACCTTGAACCAATGGAGGGTGGGAAGCCGCCCCCCATAGGCCCGCCACAAGAAGCAGGTGGCCACCGGCCGGTCCTCTTCATCGCACACAAAGGTGCACCGCTGGAAGAACTCCTCCTGCCTTTCCCCGTACACCCGGTCAAAGTACTGGGCCATGTACTGGGGGTACCGGGGGTCGTCCAGGTTGAGCTTCTCCCATACCTCCCGCTCCTTAGGCCGGCACAGCCGTATGTGATAGCCCTCCGGCAGGGGCCGGAAAGCCGCCCGGTTTACTTTTTCGCACATCATGAATAGGTTAAGCTCTGGTATCTTCTCCACGCCTGTCCCTCCCCCAAAAAGGGCCCGTACCCGAAAGCACAGGCCCCCTGTTTCTTATTTGCCGTCCTTAGCGTCCACTTCCTTCAAGAAGTCGATGCAGCGCTTTACTTCCTCCAGGCCCGTGGGCTCCAGGCCTTCGCTCTCCACCACCATGTCCATGTTAAGCTCGATGGCGGCGTCCCGCACGGCCAGCACCGGGGCCTTGCCCAGGCCCAGGGACTTGCCCTCGTGGCCGCCCAGGCCGTCCTTCAGGTGGATAACGCTGATACGGTCCTTGTGCTCTTTTAAGAACGCCACCGGGTCCTTCTCCGCGGCGAAGACCCAGTAGGTGTCTACCTCCAGGCCGATCTTCGTGCGCTTTAAGAACTCCTCTACGGCCACCACGCCGTCGGCATTGGGCTTAAACTCATGGTCGTGGTTGTGGTAGTGCAGGGCGATGCCCTCCTTCTCCAGCCGGGGCTGCAGCACGTTCAGCCGGTCAACGACCTGGTCCACGGCCTCCTTGGTCTCCAGCTTCTCGAAGGGGACGATGATGTTTTTGCACCCGATGGCCTTGTGGTAGGCGATGGTCTCCTCCAGCACCTCGTCGGTGAGCAGGGCAAGGCCCGTGTGGGTGCCGCTGACACCCAGGCCGTATGTATCCAGCCACTCCTTGATCTTCTCGGCCGGATGGCCCATGAACCCGGCAAACTCCACGAAGGAGTAGCCCATTTCCGCCACCTGGCGCAACGCGCCCTCCATGTCTGCCTTTGTAATGTCCCGAACGCTGAACATCTGCAAGCCATACTTCATACTAAAACACTCCTCATGAAAAAATCTTACCGTGCCCCTTAATCATACGGCGGGCGGGGAAAAAAGTCAAGCCTCACAAGGTATTTTCACAAAAGGCCCCGCGTAAAATGGGAGAGAGAAAATGAAAGGGAGGCGCGCGGTATGCGGGAGCGTTGTTTTTATGTGGATTCCACCGGGCCAAAGGAGGGGGGCTTTTACTTATCGAACTTCGGGCCCTTAAAGAAACGTGAGATACTGGGCGGCTGGCCCCACCCGGCCCAGCAGGAGCTTTTCACTTACCTGCGGGGGGCCGCCCAGCAGGAGGGCCTTCTTTGCGAGCTGGTGCGCCATCCCCTGGACGACACCCTCCAGGGCATCCTTTTCCCGGAGATCTCCGCCGGGGCCGTCGGCTTTGACATGGATTCTTCCCTTCTGCGGGGGCCGGGGGTACTTAGCCCCCAGGGAGACCTGCTGGCCTTCCGGGAGGCCCTGTCCCAGGCCAGGGCCTCCTTCACCCAGGCCCGCACGGTGCACAACGGGCAGGAGCGCATTTATTTAGAGCACATGGACTTCGACACCGCCGACCGCCTGTCCGAGGCCCTTATAGGGCGGCTGCTGGGCCGCAAAAGCGGCACCCGGCACGGGCGGGAGCTGCACCGGTTCTTCGGCTCCGCCACAGCCTGGGGTAATAAGGACCACATCCCCGCCCTCATAGAGGACATGGGCTGCCGGGTGTTCATCAAGGGGCGGCCGGGGACAGGGAAGTCTACTTTGCTGAAAAAGGTGGCGGCCGCGGCCCTGCGGCGGGGGTGCGACGTGGAGATATACCACTGTGCCCTGGACGTGGGGAGCCTCGACATGGTCTTAGTGCGGAAGGAGGGCTTCTGCGTGCTGGACAGCACCCCGCCCCACCAGTACTTCCCCACCCGGGAGGGGGATGAGATCATCGACATGTACGCCCGCTGCGTGGTGCCCGGCACCGACGAGGCCCATGCCGGGGAGCTTAATAAGCTGGAGGGCGAATACAAGCAGCTGGTGCAAAAGGCCACCGGCCACCTGAAAGAGGCCCTGGAGGCGCTGGAGCGCCTATCCTTCCAGCCGGACCCGGAGGCCCTGGAGGCGGAGAAAGCCCGCATAGCCCAGGTCCTTTTCGGGTAAAAAACACAGAAAACCCCCGGGAATCAAAGCGTGATATTCTTAGGGGAGAAGTAAAAAAGACCGAATAGGGTAAGGAAAA